>JANWYN010000085.1 GCA_025055235.1 Candidatus Roseilinea sp.
ACCATGCGCGTCACCCTAGTCTTCACCGTGCTCAACGAGGCCGAGAGCCTGCCGGCGCTGCTGGACTCGATTGCAGCGCAGACGCGCCGGCCGGATGAGATCGTGGTCTGCGATGGCGGCAGCCGCGACGACACCGTGGCCCTGCTGCGCAACGAACGGCGCTTCAACCTGCGCCTCGTCGAGGCGCCGGGCGCGAACATCTCGCGCGGGCGCAACTTGGCCATCGCCGCCGCGTCGCACGAAGTGATCGCCTGCACCGACGCCGGCGTGCGGCTCGATCCGCGCTGGCTCGAAGCGATTGTTGCGCCGCTGGCCGACGAACGACACCACGCCGTTGCCGGCTTCTTCACGCCCGACCCGCGCACCACCTTCGAGATAGCCATGGGCGCGACCGTGCTGCCGGAGCTGCGCGACATCAAACCGGAGAAATTCCTGCCCTCGTCGCGCTCGGTCGCCTTCCGCAAGTCGGCTTGGCAGGCCGTGGGCGGCTACCCGGAGTGGCTGGACTACTGCGAGGACCTGATCTTCGACATGAAGCTGCGCGAACGTTGCGGCGCGTTTGCCTTTGTGCCAGAGGCCATGGTGCATTTCCGCCCGCGCGGCTCGTTGCGCGCATTCTTCAAGCAGTACTATCGCTACGCGCGCGGCGACGGCAAGGCGACCCTATTCTTCAAGCGGCACCTAGTGCGCTATACGACGTATCTGGTCGCGCTACCGGCGCTGCTGGCCGGTCTGCTGCTTGGCGCGCCGGCAATCAAGCTGCTCGCGGCGCTCCTGCTGCTGGCCAGCGTCGCTGCATACACGCGGACGCCCTACCGGCGGCTGAGGCGCTTGTGGCGCGGCTTGCATTGGCGCGAGAAGCTGAAGGCAATTGCGCTGGTGCCGGTCATCCGCGTCGTGGGCGACGTTGCGAAGATGCTCGGCTATCCGGTCGGCGTGTGGTGGCGGCTGCGACACCGGCCGGATCGCTGATCGCCGCGTTAGGTGGATGGCTCGATGACCGCGTCGGCAGCGATCACGTCGCGCAGATAATAGCCGCTGTCCTTGATGGTGCGCTTCTGCGTCGCGTAGTCCACGTGCACGATCCCGAAGAATTGCTGGTAGCCGAAGGACCACTCGAAGTTGTCCATCAGCGACCAGACGAAGAAGCCGCGTAAATCGGCGCCATCCTGAATCGCGCGGTGCGCCGCTGCGAAGTGCGCGCGCAGATATGCAACGCGGCGTTCATCGTGCACATGCCCATCGGTGACTTCATCGGCGAACGATGCGCCGTTCTCGGTAACGTAGAGCGGCGTGTGCCCGCGTGTGGCGCGATGCAGTTTCATCAGGATGGCGTAGAGCCCGTCTGGCCGCACCGCCCAGCCCATGCGCGTGAATTCTGGATCGTCGTCGTATACCACGCCTCTGGCAGCGCTCACCCGCACGGCGCTGTAATAGTTCACACCGATGAAGTCGTTGCGCGCGGCGATCATCGCCATATCGCCGACGCGAATGTCGGCGGCGCCGGCCATGCGATCGAGCATGCGCTGTCCGTAAGCGCCGGTCAAGATCGGCTCGGCAAAACCCTCGTACTGCCAATCGAAGTCCTGCTCGGCGGCCCGGCGGTCTTCGTCGCTGTCGGTGGCCGGCAAGCGCGGCTCGAAGTTCAGCGTGATGCCCACGCGCGTTTCGGCGTCGCCTGCGGCGCGGATCGCCTGCATGCCAAGGGCATGCGCCAGCAACAAGTTGTGCCCGGCGCGCGAGGCCAGGGCTTTGTTTTGGTAGCCGGGCGCGTGCATGCCGAACTCATATCCCAGGTAGGCGCTGCACCACGGCTCGTTCAACGTGATCCAGTCCTTCACGCGATCGCCGAGGGCGCGCACGACGACTGTAGCGTAATCGGCGAACCAGCCGGCGCTGTCGCGCGTCGTCCAGCCGCCCTGCGCATTCAGCGCCGAGGGCAAGTCCCAGTGATACAGCGTGACAAACGGGCGAATGCCGGCGGCCAGCAGCTCATCTACCAGCCGGTCGTAGAACGCGACGCCTTTCGGGTTGATCGCCCCGCGGCCTTCCGGCAGGATGCGCGGCCAGGCGATGGAGAAGCGATAGGCTTTCAAGCCGAGCTGCTTCATCAGCGCCACGTCTTCTCGATAGCGGTGATAGTGGTCGCACGCGACGCTACCGTCGCTGCCGTCCTGGATGGCATCCTTGTAGCGGCAGAAGTCATCCCAGATGGATCGTCCGCGGCCGTCTTCGTTCGCTGCGCCTTCGATCTGGTATGAGGACGTCGCTGTGCCCCATAGGAAGCCGGGAGGGAAAGAGAGCGTGCTCATGGTGCAATGCGGAGAGTAAAGGTTTGAGATTGGAGATTGGAGCTTAGAGATTAGGGGTTAGAGAGTTGGATGAGTTGGTCGGCGGTGAAGGCGAAGGCACGCCCAAAGCCGCCGATGAACCGCCCGTCGGTCGGCGTGATACGGAACAAGTCGAAATCGGGCAAGCCGAACATGATCTCGCTGGACGGCAATCGGGCCAGAAAGCGCGCTTTGGCCTGCGCATAGTCGTCTGTGTGCTTCTCGATCTTCGTCGCGATGCCCTGCAGCGTCACGCGGGCCAGCGACATGACCTCGGCGCGGCCGTCGTCGGCTTCGGCGATCAGCAGGCTGCACTTGGGGTTGGCCAGCAACATGCGCTTGTGCGGCGCGAGGTCGCTGAGGTGGATGAGCAGGCCGGCCAGCCCCGGCTCGGCCACATACGACGTCATCGCGGTGAATGGTTCGTCATCGGCACAGACTGCCAGGGTTGCCTGACGGCGCGCGAGGATGAAATCGCGAACTTCGGTCAAGTTGTTCATTTAGGACAGAATGGACAGAATGAACAAAAAACCAAATAGTAGTCGAAAGGAGGCGAAGATGCCACAAGACGAGAAATACGACCTGGCGGGAATCGTCATCGGCTGCGCGATGAAAGTGCACTCCGCGCTTGGCCCGGGATTCTTGGAGTCGGTTTATCGAAACGCGCTGGTGATCGAGCTGAGGGAAGCCGGCTACCGAGTCGAAGTAGAGAAGCGCCTGAGCGTGTATTACCACGAGCATTTGGTGGGTGAGTTCATCGCTGACCTGATCGTAGATGGCACGCTGATCGTCGAGCTGAAAGCCATCCAAACATTGACCACGGCACATGAGGTGCAATTGGTGAACTATCTCACGGCTACGAAGATAGACGAAGGCTTACTCCTCAACTTCGGCGCTGAACGGTTGGAGTTCAAAAAGAAGTTCCGCGTTTATAGACGTAAACAGCCCTAGTCCGCTCATTCTGTTCATTTGGTTCATTCTGTCTTCAAGCGAACTGGGGCAGATACTTGGCATGCGCCTTGAGCAGATCGTCGAGCAGATGCGTGGCCTGCGCATAGCTGTGGATGTGCGGGTCGAGCAGCAATGCCTGAAGCGCAGCATTGCGGTCGCCCTTCACGCCGGCCTCCACCACCAGCTCTTGAATCTCGACTTCGCGGCGCATGATGGCAGCCAGCCCTTTCGGCAGCGGGCCAACGTGGATGCCATGCACGCCACGCGCGTTCACGATCGCCGGCACTTCGACGATGGCGTCATCCGGCAGGTTGCTGATGCAGCCGTCGTTGCGGATGTTGGCCGAGAGCTCGTATTGGTTCAGGTCGCGCAGCATAGCGTTGATGATCGGTACAGCGCGTTCGCCGGGAGGCCGGACGGAAGCCTTCAGCGCGATCAAGTCTGCTGGGTCGGTCGAGTTGGCGATGCAGCGGATGCGTTCCCACTGCTCACGCCCGCGTTTCTCGTAGCGGTGAAAGTCGTAGCCGGTCAGCGCCATCGTCTCTGCAGCAAAGCCGATGTATTCGCCGGCGTGGCCATCACCAGCAGCGCAGAACAAGCCGAAGACGTCCATCAGCCGGCGCGACATCAACTCGAAGTCCATCGGCATCTTGGCCAGCCGCTCGCGCAACAGGGGATACAGATCTTCGCCCGTCTGGGCGTCGCGCAGGTCGAGGATGAACGTGAAATGGTTCAGGCCGGCAGCCGTGATGTGGATGCGCTGCTGGATCGCGTGCGTATCGGCCCACCAATCGCCGGTCTCCGGCACGAGGCCGAGGGTGCGATTGACGATGTGATACCCCTCGCTGATTTGATGGCACAGCCCGACGAAGCGCACGCGTGTGTATCGGTCGAGCGCCATGCACAGCCGGCTCATCGGGTTGGTGAAGTTGAGCAGCATCGCTCGCGGTGCAAGCCGCTCCACATCGCGAGCGATGTCCAGCAGCAGCGGGATGTTGCGCAGCGCGTGGCTTAACCCGCCCGGCCCACCGTTCTCGCCCAAGATGTGGCGCACGCCATGTTTGAGCGGAATCTGCCAGTCCAGCTTCCACGTCGCCAGCCGGTCCACGGCCACCGAGACAATGACGAAGTGTGCGCCAGGCAACGCCTCGCAGCGCTCGGTCGTGGCGCGCAGCGTGAAGGGCTGGCCGAAGGCAGCATTCAACTTGTCCGCGTAGCGCGCCATCACGTCGAGCGCCTCGGCGTTGATGTCCACCAACCAGATCTCGCTGCCGCGCAGGTCGCCGGCGAATGCGAAGAGATCCCCGAGGATGGCCGGGCCGAAGCTCACGCTGCCCACACCGATGATGACGATCTTCGTGACCATACGCGAGTCAGCGATTGGCCGCTAGCCGAGTGACGAACGCCGCATGTTCGGCAGAGGCAAGGCCGGCCTGTAACGTCTCCATTACCCGGCGCATGTCGTCAGCCAGCATCGCCGGCGCATCAAGCCGCAGGCCCGGAAAGACGCGACTCGCAATGATGCCGTGTTCATCCGCGGCGATTGGAAAGTAGTCATCCTCGCGCAGCGCCCACCAGTCAATGCGCCGGGTCTCCGTTTGCCAGACCAAGTATTCGCGCACACCCGAACGGCGGTACACCCTGAACTTGGCGTGAAAGGTCTATCGAAGCGTTGGTGAACGCAATCTCCGCAATCAGTTCGGGCGCGCCCTCCAGGTATCCATCGGTTGAAACCCGCACGCGACCACTACACGCCTGCTCGATGAACAACACAGCGTCGGGCTGCAACTCGTTCTCCAAGTCCAACCGCAGCGTGGCGCTGTCGGCAATTTCCGTGCATGGCGTATGCATCTGATACGTTCCCAACCAAAGGTTGATCCTTTGGTGCGCGATCGCATGCCAGGCGCTCGCAGGTGAGGGCATATGGACGACTCCTTCGATCAACTCCGCTTTCTTGATGCCCGGCATGGCCGCGTAGCGCCGCTCGAATTCGTGGCGCGTCAGCCGGTCGCCATTCTCCAGGCGCGGCGGCTGCGCTGCAACTACGCCTTCTAACAGGCTTGACACAACCCACCTCCGTAGCTCAGGATTGTGCTCCGCTCCCCCGCCGGCGAAGCTGCTCGATGAAACTTGCATGTAGGTCGCTGCGCAGGCCGTCCTGCAGCGCCGCCAGCACGCGCGCCGGGTCGTTGCGCAGCAACGCATCCACATCCAACGTCAGGCCCGGGAAGACGCGGCTGCTGATCCGGCCGCCCTCACGGGGCAAAGGCGCATAGTCGCCCTCTCGCATCTCCCACCAATCTACGGCTGCGTCGCGCGTGCGCCAGACTAGGAATTCCTGCACCCCACTGCGCCGGTAGACCTTCAACTTGTCGTGCACGTCTATCGAGGCGCTGCTTGCGGCGATCTCGACGATCAGCTCCGGCGCGCCGGCTATATAGTCATCATCCGTGATGCGCGCCCGGCCGCCCAGCGCCGGATCTATGAACAACATCACGTCGGGCTGAAACTCGTTGTCCATGTCCAACTGCAATGTGGCGTTGTCGGCCAAGCGCACGCCGGGTGTAGCAGACTTATAAACACCTAGCCAGGTAACGATGATGGCATGAGGTTCAGCGTGTGCGCTGACATGTAGTGGGGAAGGCATGTATACGACTCCTTCGATCAGCTCTGCCTTTTTGACATGGGGCATGGCCGCGTAGCGCCGCTCGAACTCCCGGCGGGTTAGCCGGTCACCGTTCTCGAGCGGCGGCACGCGCTCGCCCGCCCGTGTTACTCTGGAGACAGCCACAACCTCGCTCATGCTGCACATTGTAAACTCGTCGCATGGCCCGATACACCGTCCTCTACCTCTGCCCCTTGGGCAAACAGCATCAAGCCTGGCGATTGGCTGCCGCGCCTGCTGAGTTCGAGGTCGTCATGCGTCGCAGCACTGAGGTGTCGCGCGAGGAAGTGCTCGTGCTGCTCCGCGAGGCCGACGCATTGATCACCGAGCGGGCCGGCGGCGTGGACCGTGCGATGATCGAAGCCGGGCCGCGCCTGAAGGTTATCCAGCGCATCGGCTCGCTTTACCACGACATAGACCTGGACGCCGCCCGCGAGTTTCATGTGCCGGTGTGCGTGCGCCCGATTCGCGGCACCATCGCCGTGGCTGAGAACCTGATGCTGCAAATGCTGGCCGTGCTGCGCCGGGCCATGCCCCTGCAAAAGGTGTTGCACATGCCGCCGGAAGCTTTCGTTTCCTCCGGCCCGCGCCGCACCACCGAAGACGTGTTTGCCTTCAACTGGAGCGGACAAACGCGCGTGAGCTTGATCTACGGCAAGACCATCGGCATCCTCGGCTTCGGCGAGATCGGCGCGGAGCTGGCGCGCCGCCTGCGGCCATGGGGCTGCCGGCTGCTCTACGCCAAGCGTCATCCGCTGCCGCGCTTCGTGGAGGAGGAGCTAGGCATTGTCCATCGTGACGCAGAGCAGGTGTTGCGCGAGAGCGACATCGTCGTGTGTCTACTTCCCTACTTCCAAGAGACCGACCTCTGGTTGAACGCAGAGCGGATCGCCATGATGAAACCCGGCGCCTGGTTGGTGGAAGCCGGCAGCGGCAGCGTGGTGGATGAGCAGGCCGTCGCCGACGCGGTGCGATCCGGCCATCTGGCCGGCGCGTCGTTCGACACCTATGAGTGGGAACCGATCCGGCCGGACAACCCGCTCCTCATGCTGGCCGACAGCGATCCCGACGCGAACATCTTCCTATTACCGCATATCGGCAGTTGCAACGACAGCGGATTCAGCAGCGAGTTTGCCGAGTTCTACGCCAACGTCCGGCGCGCGCTGAACGGTGAGCCGCTCGAAGGCCGCGTGGCCTGAGCGTAAGCGCATCTCAACTTGTGAATTTGCAGACGGTCACTACAATTCAGCTCAGTTCGCTTCGCCTTCACGGACGCGCAAAGGATAGGCTGAATGGGGGATTGGCCGATCGTTGCGCGCCCGTGCGTTTATTTCTCAAAGGAGCTACCAACATGATTGACATCGGAAGGGCCGTGCAGCATCTCACCGAAGACCAAAACTGGCCCGGCAAACTCGGCATCGGCGCGCTGATCGCGTTGGTGCCTATCCTCAACTTCTCGCTGAATGGCTACGCGATCGAACATCTCAGGAACACATCGAACGGCATGGACGTCCCACTGCCGACCTGGGACAACCTCGGCGAGAAGTTCATGGAAGGCCTGAAGCTGTTCGTCGTCACTTTCATCTTGGCTTTGCCGGTCATCCTGCTAAGCTGCATCGCCACGATTGCAAGCGGCGGCCTGGCTGCACTATCAGGAGACAGCGAAGCTATGCAAAGCGCGGCTGCAGCCGGTGCCGGCGTGATCGCGCTCGCAGTCGGCTGCATCGCATTCATCTACAGCTTGCTCTTGACCTATCTTTCGCCGGCGATCTACATCCAATACGCCAAGACGCGGGACATCGGTGCTTGCCTGCGCATCGGTGAGCTGTTGAACATCGCACGCGTTAATAGCGGCGACTATCTGATGATTTTCATTGTGCTCATCGGCATCGTCATCGTCCTCAGCGTGATCGTCGGCGTCCTCAACGTCATTCCATGCCTGGGCCAGATTCTCTCCCTCGTCATCGCGTTTCTGGCCGCGCCGTATATCGTCGTGCTACTGGGCAACCTCTGCGGCCAGTATGTGCGCAGCAACAACATCGTCGTCTAAACGGCCAGCGGGCAGATGACCGGGCAAATCGGCACTTGCGCCAAGGGCCGGTTGAAGAGCAACCCTTGGCGATTCAGCGTGTTCTTAACACAGACCGGCTATCTTGCTCAAGCAAACTATTAGGAGGTAACACATATGACGTCGTCATCTTCTTTGGTCGAACGCCTACAAGGTATCGTCACGTTCAAAGCACCCGTCTATCGCGAAGTGGCGCACGATGCGAATGCGCTCCAACCGGCGGCCATCATCGTCATCGTCGTCACGTTGCTGATCGGCATCGTCACCGGTTTGTTGGGCGGGCCACTCGGTTTCATCGGCGCGATCATCGTCGCTATCTTGGCGGCGTTGATCGGCTGGTTGCTGGGCAGCTGGCTGACGGCCTTCGTCGCATCGCGGTTCTTCCAGGGCCAGACCAACACAACGGAGATGCTGCGCATCCTGGGGCATACTTACATCTTCCAGATCCCCGCCATCATCCCGGTGATCGGTTCGATCATCGCGTTGGTGTTGGGCATCGTCGCCACCGTGCTGGCCATCCGTGAAGCCGCCGGCCTGGACACACAAAAGGCCATCCTCACCGCCATCATCGTCAACGTGATCGTCTTCGTGCTCTCGTTGATTCTGGGCGGCGCCATCGCCGGTGCCATGGTTGCTGGCACGGTTATCGGTCAGTAAGCTTTTATGCAACGGGTCAGACCGCTTCGAGCGGTCTGACCCGTAAAAGTTTTAGATGAACTGATGGCTTTCCGGCTGCAGCACAATCTCATTCAACACACCGTTCGGCGGCGCCTGGAGCGCATAGACGATTGCCTGGGCGGCGTCGTCCACGCTCAGCATCTTGTCGCGCTGCACCTTCATGTCAATCGTGTCCCAGAACGGTGAGTTCACGCCGCCGAGGTAGAGCAACGTGACGCCGATGCCGCTGCGTTGCCACTCGGTCGCCATCGCCTTGAGCGCACCTACCGCGCCCCACTTGCTCGCGCTGTAGGCAGCACTGCCGCGCATCACGTAGCGCCCCATGGTGCCCACCGGCGTGACGATCCTGCCGCCGCCGGTCTTCAGCATCGCCGCTCCAACCGCTTGTGAGACCAGGATGACGCCCTTCGTGTTCACGGCGTAGGTTCGGTCAATGTCCTCTTCGGTCAATTGCTCGATCGGCCGGATGACACCCACGCCGGCGCAGTTGACCAACCCATCAATTCGCTCGAAGGTGGCCAGCACCTCGCTCACCATGTCAGCCACCTGATCTTTCTGAGTCACATCGGTGGGGACGGCGATGGCCTGCGCGCCGAGCTGCCGGGCGGCGTCAGCCACTTCTACGAGCGCGTGATAGTTGCGCGCGGCTAATCCCAACTTAGCACCGGCTTTCGCCAGCATGAGCGCGGTAGCGCGGCCGATGCCGCTGCTGGCGCCGGTAATCACGACCACTTTGTCCTTCATCACTGCTCCAACTCAACACACTCCAGCGAACTCACTTTGCCAACTGCTCGGCGCCGGCCGGCGCGGCTTCGTCCAGCGCTTGTGACTCCAGCCACCGCCGGGTCGCCCTAGCGCGCGAGGCGAACATGCCGCGCATGATGATGCTGCCGAACAACGCATCGGCGATCTTGCCAAGCAGGCCGAACGGCGGCTCATATTCCAGGCGATCAATCACACGGGTGCGTTGGGCGTCTATCACCTCGAACGCGTGCGTGTGTCGCCACTGTCGAAAGGGGCCCTCGCCTTCGATCTGCTCGTCGGTGAAGAAGCGCGGCGCTTCCCTCGCGCGCAGCCGGACGTTCCAGCGACGACGAATCGGCCCGGCCTGCATCGTCATCAAGATGCGGCTGCCCGGCTGCAACGGGCGATCCACGTGATGCACGTGCATCTTCACCGGGCCGGTCATCACCTTCGGCAGCGCGGTCGGGTCGTCATGAAACGCCCACACTTTGTCAAGCGGCGCGTTCACGACGAAGGAATATTCGAAGTGGCGCATGGTTGCGTTTTACGTCTTGTGTCTTTCGTCTTGCGTCTAGCGATATTCGGCCCGCCCGAAGGTGCGCGCCACCAACTTGCCGAAGGACATCTCGCGCACGAACCCGATGCCGTCGCGCAGCTTAATCGGCTGGATGCCGAACACTTTGGTCGTGGCGTTGTCCGTCGCCACGTTATCCACGCCCAGCTGCGCGAGCAGGCTGGGCGTCACCGGCGGCTTGGGCAAGAGCGCATCCATGATGGCGACGGCCGGCTTCAACAGGAAGACCGGCATGTGCAGCTTGATGCGCTTCACGCCCAGCTCGGCCAGGATCGCGTCTATGATGCCTTCGAGCGTGATCACTTCGCTGCCGCAAATCTGCAAACGGCGGTTGATCACCTCGGGCTTGGACAGCGACTGCACCAGGCAGGTCGCTACGTCTTGAACGGCAATCGGCTGGAACTTGGTCTGGCCGTCGCCGGGCACGATCATGAAGGGCGGGATGCGCGCCAGGCCGGCCAGGGTGTTGAGGAACTCGTCGCCCGGACCGAAGATCACCGAGGCTTCTAGGATCGTGTATGGAATGCCGCTGGCGATGATCGCCTCGACGCCGCGGCCCTGCGTGTAGGCCAGGGGGTAAGGCCGCTTCGGATCTGCGCCCAGACCGACCAGGTTAATGATGTGTTTCACGCCGGCTTTCTTCGCCGCCTCGACCACGTTGATCGTGCCCTGGGCGTTCACGCGCTCCATGGTCACCTCGCCGCGGTCACGGTTGACGGCGGCCAGGTGGATCACCTTCTCCACACCCTCCATAGCTCTGGCGAGCGAAGCAGGATCGGTGACGTCGCCGATGACCGGCTCTGCGCCGAGCGCGCGCACTTTGTCGGCGCGCTGGGGGTTTCGGATCAGCCCCTTGACGCGCGGCACCTGCGCGGCGTTTTGTTGGG
>JANWYN010000038.1 GCA_025055235.1 Candidatus Roseilinea sp.
GCGCAGCAGCGACCGAGCGGCGCGTGGTACTCCGCAGCGATCCAGCGCGCCAACTCGAGTTGCGCCGGATTCAACGCCGGGCGGTCGTCGAGCACAGCGTGAATCGGCTTGAGCTCGGCTTCGGCAAGCTCAGCCTCGGCAGGCTCAGCTTCGGCAGGCTCAGCTTCGGCAGGCTCAGCTTCGGCAGGCTCAGCTTCGGCAGGCTCAGCTTCGACAAGCTCGGCCTGAACGCTAAGCCCAACAACGATGCCGCTCGTCAGCCGGCGTTGCAGCGGCACGACGACTGCCGAGCCGAGCGACACCCGATCACACAGGTGATCGGGGATGAGATACGTCAACGGCTCGGCGACGGCCTGCGACAAAAGCGCAACCGAAGCGATGCGTCGCCGAGTGAATGGATCAGCCATGGCTGTGCCGGCTCACTTCGCACAACGAAAGCCCACGTCGCGATGCGAGCTGCCGGGGTCGTCCTTGATGCGCCGGGTCACCCGCAAGTCTTCGGGGGCATTGGTGAAGCTACCGCCGCGAATCACGCGTTGATCGGCTTGTGGCGGGCCTTGCGGGTTGTCGTTCTCGTTCTGCGCATAGTAGTCGGGGCGATACCAGTCGTTCACCCACTCCCAGACGTTGCCGGCCATGTCATATGCGCCGATCGGGCTGCGGTTGTTCAGATAGAAGCCCACAGGCGCAGTGTCTCCGGGCGGTGCGACGCGCGCCGGATCAAAGTCGTTGCCCCAGGGATACTTGCGACCATCGTTGCCGCGCGCGGCAAATTACCACACGGCTTCGGTGGGCAAGCGCTTGCCCAGCCAGCGGCAGTACTTGTCGGCGTCCCACCACGACACGTAGCGCACCGGATGATCGAAGCGCGAGCCGATGTTGTCCACGCGCCACGTCTCGCCGAACGGCTTGCCGGCCAACTCGGCGCTGGTCCGATAGTTGGTCGCTTTGACGAACTCGCGGAACTCGCCGACGGTCACCTCGTAACGGTCAATTTGATACGCCGGCATGTTGACGATGCGTTCCGGCCGCTCGTCGTCGCCGCCGGCATTGCTGCCCATCAGAAACGTGCCCGCCGGCATTTGCAACATCGAGCCGAGCGGGCCGTCCGCGCCGCGCACGGGGAGCACGACCGGCTGCGAGCGCAACCGGCGCCCTGCGCGATCGGTCGCCTGCGCCTCGATCCGAAAGTCGCCGTTGGCTGCCGGCTGCCAGCTCAAGACAACGTTGACACTCGCCGTACCGTTGACCGGCTTCGCGGCGACGCGCTGGCCATCGGCGAACAATTCGATGCCGGTGATGCCGCTCGAGCTCGTCGCACGCACGGCGAAGACGAGCGTCCGACCTGCGCGCACCGGACGAAATACGCCGCTTTGCGCCGCCGGCGATAGGATCTCGACGGCGGGCGAGTCGGCAGCTTGCAACGGCGCTGCCGCACAGGCGGAAGTCACGAGCAGCAATGCAACGAGCGCGAGTGTTTTGTGCATGGCGCGCATTCTAGCCATTGGCCACAGACGGCCATAGAAGGACAACCGGCCGGTAGAGACGCACCATGGCGCGTCTCTGATGTCACAGCCCCTACAGCAAACTCGGCTGAGCCGGCGGCGTGTAGTCAAAGCCGAGGTGCTCGTAGGCGCGCTGCGTGGCGATGCGCCCGCGCGGTGTGCGGTCGAGGAAGCCGAGCTGTAGCAGATATGGCTCGACCACATCCATGATCGTATCGCTCTCCTCGCTGATGCTGGCGCCCAGCGTCTCCAGCCCGACCGGGCCGCCGTTGAACTTCTCGATGATCGTTCGCAGCACGCGCCGGTCAAGGTCGTCTAGGCCGAGCGGATCCACTTCGAGCAAGTTCAATGCCTCGCGCGCCAGCGGTGGGGTGATCCGGCCCTCACCGTGCACCTGGGCGTAGTCGCGCACACGCTTGAGCAAGCGCAACGCCACGCGCGGCGTGCCGCGCGACCGGCGGGCGATCTCCGAGAGCGCGTCGGCGTCTATCGGCGTGTTGAGTAGGTTGGCCGCGCGCGCGAGGATCTTCTCGATGGCCTCGACGGGGTAGAAATCCACGCGCAACACGGCGCCGAAGCGCGCGCGCAGCGGCGCAGTCATCAGCGCCAGCCGGGTGGTCGCACCGATGATCGTGATCGGCGGCAGCTTCAGGCGCACGCTGCGCGCGCTCGGCCCCTTGCCGATCACGATGTCAATCGCGTAGTCCTCCATCGCCGGATACAGCACTTCCTCGACGGCGCGGTTGAGGCGATGAATCTCGTCAATGAACAGGATGTCGTTGGCGCGCAAGTTGGTGAGGATGGCTGCCAAGTCTCCGGCGCGCTCGATGGCCGGGCCGCTGGTCACCCGAACCGTCGCGCCCATCTCGTTGCCCACGACGTGACTGAGCGTCGTCTTCCCGAGGCCAGGGGGGCCATAGATCAGGATGTGATCCAGCGCGTCGCCGCGCGCCTTGGCGGCCTGGATCATCACACGCAGGTTTTCGCGCACTTTGTCCTGGCCGATCAACTCGTCGAGGGTTTGCGGTCGCAGGGCGCGGTCGAGCGCACCGTCATCGCCGGGCAGATTAGCGCCGGATACCACGCGCGGCTTCTCGGATGGGCGGTCGTCAGCCATCGCTGCGATTATAGGACATGCGTTCTACAGGCCGACATGCGGCGACTGAAGTCGCGGGCAACTTGCAGCGAAGCCGGCGCAGGCTGGCTTCGCATGCGTTGCGCGCGGATTCCATCCGCCGCGCAAATCCGCGCAGTGCCTCCGTTGGAAAGTGCACCCCCTATCTCGGCCGCGCCTCTTATAATCCGCGTGATGCCCTTGCTGATTGATGGCCACAACCTGATCGGCCACAGCCCCGATCTCTCGCTGAGCGATCCGAACGACGAAGACAAGCTGATCGCCCGGCTGAAGGCCTACATCGCGCGCACCGGCAAACAGATTACGGTCGTCTTCGACCCAGGCCCGGACAGCAATCCTGCCAGCTTCGACTATAGCCGGTTTCGCGAGGGCCGGCTGGAAGTGATCTACGCGCAGGCGTGGCGCAAGGCCGACGATGTCATCCGCGAGATCGTAGGCGACGTCAAAGACCGGCGCGGCCTGATCGTGGTCACTTCGGACGGCGCACTGGCGAACTTCACGCGGCAGTGCGGCGTGCGCGTGCGCTCGTCAGCCGAATTCGAGCGCGAACTGAGGCGAACACTGGATTCAGTGCTCGACGATGAGAAGCCGGTCGCCGGCGCGTCAGAGGTCAGCATTTGGGCAGAGATCTTCAAAGAGCCCGAGCCATCCCCCAAGCCGCAACCTGCCACGCCCCAACTCACCCCGCAGGAGCGCAAACGCCTGCGCCGCATGGCGCAGCTAAAGAAGCAGGTGCGCGGCGGCGGCAAACTCAGGTAGTCCCAATCGTCAGCGCGCCGGCAGCCGTGACTGCAAAGGCGCAGTGATCCACATGGTGATCGTTACCCTCACAGGGTTTGAAACCCTGTGAGGGGTGCGTTTGCATCAGTCGCGATCTCGGGTAATCTAGGCATGTGCCCAAGAACTTAGCGTTGATCGAGGCGGCCAATCGCGCCGCCGGTCTGCTCGGCCTGCCTGCGCTGCTGCTCAAGGCGTTCATGGCCGTGGAAGGCGCGAACCCGGATGCGCGCGACGGCGTGTTGCAGGTGACGCCGGCCACGCGCGCCGGCGTGATCGGCCGCATGCCGCGCGCGCTCAAGCTCGCTGCCCTCGACCTGAGCGACGATCCGGCCATCGGCGATGCCGAGTTAAACGCGCGCTTCGCCCAGGCATTCGAGCAGAAAAGCTTGCTCGTCCAGACGCTCACCGGCGGCTGGTATGTCAAAGAGCAGCTCGACCGCTTCAACGGCTACGTCGCCCTGGCCGGCCTAGCCTACAACACCGGCCCGGGCCGCGCGCGGCGCGAGGTGGATGAAAAGTGGGGCGGCGACCTGCTGCGCGCGGCGCTGCAATATCACAAGCGCATCGGGACGCGCAGCGACGAAGTGACCGTCCAGCCCGGCATCCCCACGGTGGACGCTGCCACCGGCGTGCAATGGATTCGCTTCCCCGTGACGGCCAACGACACCGGCCTGGAAATCTTCCAGTACCTCTACCTGCGCCAAGTGCCGAAGCGCAACTTCGGCCTGTTGGACTTTATCTTCAGGCCGGCGCTGCTCGACCGGCTGGGCTTGTTCGACGACGACGCGCCGCCGGGCGAAGACCGCCCCGATCGTGCGTTGATCGTGGTGAACGGCCGATTCGAATTCGCACCGCCGATCATTCAACCTTTCGCGATGTTCAACACACTCCCACTCTCGCAGCGCGATCCGCGCTGGAAGGACATCCTCCTCGGCTTCACCGACGAAGGCCGCACCATCGGCTCGGACGGTTGCACGCTCACCTGCCTGACCATGCTGGCCAACGGCTTTGGCTTCCAGGAGACGCCGGCCACGCTGAACGACAAGCTGAAAGCGCTCGGCCCGAATCAGGGCTTCTTCGGCGTGCTGATCGCCTGGTTCGGCGTGCCGCGCGTCCTGCCGGGCTTGAAGCTGAACAAGTTGGTCGAATGCCGCCGCGTCCCCGCACCGATGGCCGAGATTGATGCCGCGCTGGACGCCGGCAAACCGGTCGTGGTCGAGCTAGACATGTCGCCCAGCCCCGGGTTCCAAAATCACTGGGTGCTGATCTATGCGCGCCAGGGCAACGACTACCTGATCCACGATCCTTGGCCGTGGCCACCCGAGCAAAGTGCCTCGCTCACGCAGCGCTACGGCTTCGCCGGCTCGCCTGCGCAGATCATCACGTACTGTGCCTTCTACGATAACCCGAACTTCCGCCCGCCCGACGGCCCGCCCAAGCCGGAAGAGAAAACCACGGTCATCGTCGTCAACGACGTGCCGGACATTCACGCCGTCGGCGGCCTGGCGTTGCGCGACCGCCCTAGCGCCATCGGCACACAGATCCTGCAGCGCCTGCCGGCGGGCACGATGCTCACCTTGCTCGAACCCGTGGAGTCGGCGCGGCAGAAGGTCGGCGTGTACAACCAGTGGCTGAACGTGGCTGCGCCGGATGGGACGCGTGGCTGGGTGGCCGCCTGGTATGTGCACGCCCGCGAGGTCACGGTGACGAAATCTCTGCCTGCGCCGGCCAAGCGCGGCCAACCGCGCGAGTTGGATGTGGACACGGCCGTGCAGCCGCCGCTGCGCGCCAAGGTCTTCGTGCACACCAAGAAGACGCGCAAGCGCATCGCGATCTACGACGCGAACAAACGCACGGTGATGACCTATGTCAAAGGCGGGATGAGGCTCGAGGCCATCGGCGAAGCCACATCACTGGAGCGCAAGCTGCGCGCACGTGCGGCGTCGCGGTCGAACTGGATCAAAGTGCTTGCCGGCGGGCGCGTCGGCTACGTCCGGGCGCGCGATTTGGAGCCGGAGCTGATCTACGCGCCGAAGCCACGCAAG
The DNA here is from genome assembly GCA_025055235.1 of Candidatus Roseilinea sp. Lineage (GTDB taxonomy): Bacteria > Chloroflexota > Anaerolineae > J036 > Brachytrichaceae > JAAFGM01. Next base: position 5,466 of record JANWYN010000038.1, read on the forward strand.
CCGCCCGTCGGCAAGTCGCTCGACGAGGGTCTGATCGCGTTGACCGAGCCGGACGCACGACCCGCGCTGCGCGTGATCGCGCCGGCCGGGCTGCGCTTGCGCGACGCGCCTAGCCTATCCGGCAACACCAAGATGGTGCTGCCGTATGGCACGCTGGTGCTGCTGCGCGAACCGCTGGACACCGCGCTGCCCAAGATCGGCCGACCCGACCAGTGGCTCGCGGTGTCCACGTTCGACGGCGTGACCGGCTTCGTGTCGGCGGAGTGGGTCGTGCTCGCCACGACGCTGCCGCCCAGCCCGGACGTGCGCGCGCAGGGCGTCGTCCTGGCCAGCATGACGGCGCCGCTGTATGAGCGGCCGTCGGCCAGCAGCCGGAGCGAATGGCGCGTGACGGCCGGCACGCCGCTGCGCCTGCTCAGCGACGGCGACTGGGATCGCGTAGGCGACGAAAACGCATTCGTGCAGGTCGAGTCGTTCGCGTTCAAACGCGGCTATGTGCGTGGGTCGCACGTGCGCGCGCCGGATTTCGCCGACCGCCGCGTGAAAGTCGAAGACGCACCCCTGCCCTTCGGCATCTGCGCCTGGAACTACGGCTTGCACGACCCGTTCGACCGCGACTTGTTCGCCGGCAGCGGCAAGACCGGCTGGGTGCTGGTCACGCACCGCGTGGTGAACGGCGAGGGCTACGACTACCAAGACTGGTCGCGCAGCGGCTATGGGGTGATCGCCCGGCTGAACAACGACTACGGCGGCAGCGGCACCATCCCCACGCCGGAGCACTATGACGCCTTCGCCGACCAGTGCCGGCGCTGGGTGCTGAACTCGCGTGGCAACCTGATCTGGGTGATCGGCAACGAGATGAACAACCCGCGCGAGTGGCCGAACCAGGATCCGTGGAATCCGGGCAACAATCCGGCCGACGCCATCACGCCGGAGCGCTACGCGGCCTGCTTCAACAAGGTGCGCGCCGCGATCAAGAGTGTGCAGCCGCGGGCGATCGTCGTGCCCGGCGCGATTGATCCCTTCCGGGGGCCACGCCAGAGCTGCCTGGAATACTTCGAACAGATGCTGGCCGCGATCACCGACTTGGACGGGATCGCCCTGCACTGCTACACGCATGGCTACACACCCGACCTGGTCACATCGCTCGACCGGTTCGAGCACGACCCGCTGCGCTGGCAGTACTATCACTTCCGCGCCTACACGACGCTGCTCGACGTGATTCCGCCGCGCCACCGTTTCAAGCCGGTCTACATCACCGAGACCGACCCGCACGGCGCACAGCCGTGGAGCGGCGGCGAGAACGGTTGGGTGCAGGCGGCCTACGCAGAAATCGCCAGATACAACAACCAACCGCACGCCCAGCAGATCCAATGTCTGTTACTATATCGCTGGTCGCGCGACGACATCTACAGCATCGTGGACAAGCCCGGCGTGCAGAAGGATATCCGCGCGACCATCAGGACGACTGACTACCGGTGGAGGGGTTAACCATGAGTACCAAAAAGATCGGCAACGATTCGCACAACGACGATGCGGCTAAGGCCAAATCGTCATTGAGCCATGAACCGGCTGCACCGTCCCAGTTCGAGGACAACCCGGCGATGGACGAGCTGCGGGCGATGGTGCTGCCTTCGACCAGCCTCGCGGCGATGGGCCTCGATGAGGCGACCAAAAAGGACTTGCTCTCCGGCCAGACGCTGGGCGACGCGCTCAAGTCGTTCATCCGGCAACTCACCGACTCGCTCAGCCAGGCCGCCGACAACCTAAGCAGCCTGGAGGTGCGCACCTTCGGCACCGGCGACATGAGCCAGGTGCGCTACGACTTCGCTTCGCGCGAATTCAGCGGGCCGGTCAAGCTGCACGCGCTCACGCGCATCAACCTAGACGGTGACATGCAGATCATCGTGCCGGAGAAAGGCGAAGAGCTGGATGAGACGCTGTGGGCGGCGCATGTGTCCATGGTGAGAGAAGCCCAGGCCACCCGCGCCCAGTTCATCGGCTCGATGGCCGAGATGGCGACACGGCTGATCGCGCTGTTCAGCAGGCCGTAGCAATCCAGGCACCGGATTCCTCCGAGGCGCCTGAAGCGCAGTTCACATCCGTCTCAAAGGACGACGCGCCGGAAACCGGCGAATCATGAACATCGGCCAAGAACTGTTCGGCGCATGGACGACCGGCGCAGCCGTAGAAAAGGACCTCGCAGCAAGCGCGCCTGCAATCGGCGCGATTTGGCGCCGGGCAGTCCCGCCTGACGCGCGCACTGCGCGTTCAGCCCTGCAAGCCCAAGACGAAGCGCTGCAACGCGACCACGAGAACATCGAGAAGGCGATTCAGCGGCTGAACGACTTCATCGAGGCGTGGACGCCTGGGCAACCGGCGCGGGCGAAGTCGCTGAAGGACGCACCACAACCGCCCGAAGACGCGCTGGCCGCAGCGCTCGATCGCATCCGCGCGCCGCAAGCCAAGGACTTACTCGACCCGCTGCAGGCCGCGCGGGAAGAATTCGATGCGTTCGTCCGGCGCGTGGGCGAACTCGTATCGCACTACGCAGTGATCGAAACCTCGTCCAACGGCACGCTCATCGCGCGCACCCTCGTCAGTTGGACCGGTGATTTCAAGTCGCTGTTGCGCAGCGACGCAACGCCGGATCAGATCCGGCTGCACGAGCGTAACGTGCGCGCTGCGCTGGCGCGCCGCGCCGCCCTCATCCGGCTGATGGGTGTGATCAGCACGAGTGCGGCAAAAATCGCCCTGCGGTTGGCGACGCCTGGCGCGCAGCTCCTCGTCCTGCCTGCGCTTTGGCAATTCGTCCGCGACGTGATCGAGGAGCTGCGGCGCGCAGAAGCGCGCGGCGTCAGTTGAAGTGCGGCAACAGGCCGGTCGCCTCGTGCGCGGTGATCAGATCGTCTACCAGCGCGCGAATCTGGTTCAGGTCCAGCTCGGCGGCCGTGTGCGGATCGAGATAGGCGGCCTGGTAGATGTAGTCGCGCTTGCCGGTCAGCGCTGCCTCGACGGTCAGCTCCTGCACGTTGATGTTGGTGCGCATCAGCGCGGCGAGCTGTGGGGGCAGCTTGCCGATCTTGGTTGGTTGCAGACCGTTCTTGTCCACTAACACCGGCACCTCCACGCAGCAGCCCTGCGGCAGGTTGTCAATCAGCCCTTCGTTGGGCACGTTGCCGTAGATCACGCGCGGCTGGCCGGTCTCCATGCTGTGGATGATGAGCGAGCCGTATTCGTGGCTGCGGCGCACTTCGATGTCCTCGCCGGCTTCTAGACGCGCGCGCATCTCCTGCCAGCCGGCGATCTGCGCCTCGCAGCGACGAATGTATTCGTCCAGCGGGATGTTGAACTGGTCAATCAGGTCGGGGCGGTCGCGCTTGATGAACCACGGCACGTATTCGCTGAAGTGTTCGCTGGACTCGGTGACGAAGTAACCGAAGTGCTTGAACACCTCGTAGCGCACCAGGTTCCACGTCGGCTGCTTGCCCGCCTCCAGCACCTTGCGGATGCGCGGGTAGAGGTCTTCACCGTCGCGCTCGAACTTCAGGTAGAAGGCCATGTGGTTGATGCCGGCGCACACGTAGTTGATCTCCTCGATCGGCACGCCGATGTCCCAGGCCAGTTGCTCCGCCGTGCCCTGCACGCTGTGACACAGGCCGACCGTCTTGATCTTCGTCGCCCGGCTGATGGCCCAGCAGTTCATCGCCATGGGGTTGACGTACTGCAGGAAGGTCACGTGCGGGCAGAGCGATTCCATTTCGCGGCAGATGTCGAGGAAGACTGGGATCGTGCGCAGCGCGCGCATGATGCCGCCCACGCCGAGCGTATCGGCGATGGTCTGACGCAAGCCGTACTTCTTGGGCACCTCGAAGTCAATCACCGTGCTCGGCTTGTAGCCGCCGATCTGGAACATGCTGATGGCGTAGTCCGCGCCGTCGAGGGCGCAGCGCCGGTCCTGGGTCGCCTCGATCTTTGGCTTCGCACCCAGCTTTTCAGCGACTTTGTGAGCCACGATCTCCGAGGTGCGCAGGCGCTCCGGATCAATGTCGAACAAACTGATATGCGAGTCGGCCAGTTCGGGAAAGCTGAGGATGTCACCGAGCAGGTTCTTGGCGAACACAGTGCTGCCGGCGCCGATGAAAGTGATCTTTGGCATACTAAGGTAGATGTGTAACTCGCGTCTTCAACGCTTCAGATTTCGTAGGCTGCTAATGGTAAACCGTAAATCACAAAACGTAAAACGCCAGTTGTAAATCTCCAATCTCTAATCTCCAATCATCAATCATCAACCGTCATGAACCCTCACCTCATCGGACTCCGCTGCTCGCTCTGCGGCATGCTGTATTCCCCCGGCGAAGTCACCTATACCTGCCCAAAAGACAACGGCAACCTAGACGCAGTCTACGACTACACCCATCTGTCGCAGCACCTCGATTCGGCCACCATCACCCACAACCCCGATCGCTCGATCTGGCGCTATGCCCCGCTGCTGCCGATTGTTCCTCATGCGCTGCCGCATACGCCGCTTGCCTCGCTCGGCTGGTCGCCGCTCTACCGCGCGCCGGTGATCGAGCGTGAGTTGGGAATACGCGCTGTATGGATGAAGGACGACTCACGCCTGCCCAGCTCGTCGTTCAAGGACCGGGCCAGCGCGATGGTCATCGCGCGCGCCATGGAGATGGGCACCAAGACGATCTGCGTCGCTTCCACCGGCAACGCTGCAGCCGCTTTGGCCGCGCTCTGCGCCGGCACAGGCCTGCAAGCAGTGATCTTCGTGCCGGAGAGCACGCCCGAGGCCAAGTTGGCCGGCATCCTCATTCATGGCGCGCGGGTGTATACGGTGCGCGGCTCGTATAACGACGCGGTCGCGTTGGCCGAAGCAGCATGCCGCGAGTTCGGCTGGTACAACCGCAGCACCGGCATCAATCCCTACACGCGCGAGGGCAAGAAGACTGCGGGCTTCGAGATTGCAGAGCAGCTCGCCTCGCAAGGACGAGGGAACGAGGGGGCGAGGGGACAAGGGGACGGGGAGACAGGGTTTCGCGCGCCGGATGTCGTGATCGTGCCGGTCGGCGACGGCAACATCATCAGCGGCGTGCACAAAGGCTTTCGGGAGCTTCATGCGCTCGGCTGGATCGAGCGCGTGCCGCGCTTTGTCGGCGTCACCGCGGCGTTGTCCCCATCGTTCTATCGCGCTTGGCAATTGGGCGGCGAACAGTTCGAGACCATTCCCTCGCAGACGATCGCCAGCGGTATTGGCACCGACCGTCCATGCGACGGCGTGATGGCCTTGCGCGCCATCCGCAGCACCGGCGGCATCGTCATCGAAGCGACCGACGAAGAGATGCTGGACGCCATGCGCGAATTGGCGATGAAAGCCGGCGTCTTCGTCGAGCCGGCTTGCGCGGCAGCATACGTCGGCCTGGTGAAAGGCCGGCGCATGGGCGTGATCGGCAGCGACGACGAAGTCGTGCTGCAACTCACCGGCAGCGGTTTCAAAGACGTGCGCTCGGCGCTGCGCGCCGCCGGCAAACCGATCAGCGTAGAATCGCTCGCCGACATTCGGCCTTGACATGCGCGACGCCCTGCTGTGGTACCTGTGGATGCAAGCCTTCGCGTTCGGCGGCTGGCTGATCGCATCGCGGTGGCTTTGGCGCCTGCCCGATCGAGGCTACGGCGTTAGCAAAGCGTTGGGGCTGGCGCTCGGCGGCTTCTGCTACTGGGCCGCGGTCACGCTGGGCCTTTCGATGAACCACGTTGGCGCGGCGCTGCTGGCGCTGGCCATCGTGTGGGGCATCGGCCTGTGGCTGCGCTACGATGCGCAAAACGCGAAACGCGAGACGTTCGACGCAGGACGCAAGACGCAAGACGCAGGACGTATCACGTCTTCCGTCCTCCGTCTTACATCTTCCGTCTTCCGTCTTTCGTCTTTCGTCGTCGTCACCGAGGCCCTCTTCGCGCTTGCCTTTGCCGGTTGGGCAATCGTGCGCGCTTACAGCCCCGACATCATGAGCGCCGGCGGCGAGAAATTCATGGAATCCATGATGATCAACGCCATCCTGCGCAGCCCCGCCTTTCCGCCGAACGACGCCTGGATGTCCGGCTTCAGCATCAGCTACTACTACTTCGGCTACATCATCTTCGCGATGCTGATCACGTTGAGCGGCGTCGCGCCGGCGGTCGGGTTCAACTTGGGCGGCGCGATGATCTTTGCGCTCACCGTGGCCGGTGGGTTCAGCATCGGATACAACCTTTGGGGTCAGGGGTCGGGGGTCAGGAGTCGGGGGTCAGGGATCAGAGGCCAGGGGGCGGAGGTTGAGGAGTCGGGAGTCGGGAGTCGGGAGTCATCCTTCCTCATTTTCAATTTTCAATTTTCAATTTTCAATTCTCAACTCCTCGCAGGACTGCTAACCGCGCTAATGCTGGCGCTGATGGGCAACTTGGGCGGGCTGATGGGCGCGCTCAAGTGCAGCAGCGCCCTGCCACAGTCGTTCTGGGAATGGCTGGACGTGCGCGACACGGCGACGCAGGTCTATGCCTGCAACGGCCTCGCGCCGAGCGAGTTCTATGGCTGGTGGTGGGATTGGTCGCGCGTGGTGAAGGACACGACGCCGACCGGCCAATACCAGGAGACAATCACCGAAATCCCGATCTTCAGCTTCGTGCTCGGCGACAACCATCCGCACGTGATGGCGCTGCCGCTCGCGCTGTTGGCGCTCACCCTGGCACTGCATGTCTTTCTGGGCGGGGACGATGATGCACAAAGCATAAAACGTAAACCGCAAGACGCAAGACGTGAGACGCAGGACGCAACACGCACTGCACCTCCTGCATCACGTATCGCATATTCCGTCGTCCTGCCGGCCATCGTCTTCGGCGGCCTGGCGTTCATGAACACGTGGGACTTCCCGATCTACGGCGCGATTTTCATCGGGGCATTACTGATCGGGCGGTGGCTGCGGCGCGAGCCGCTGCTGCCGGCGCTCTTGCACGGCGCCGGCGTGATGGTGCTGGGCTACCTGTTCTACCTGCCTTGGCACGTGACGTTCGCATCGCAGGCGCGCGGCATCGGGGTCAACCTGTTCAACGGCACGCGCTTCGTGCACTTCTTCCTGATCTACGCGCCCTTTCTGATCGCCGGCGCGGGCTTCATCGGTTTGACGGCTCGCGCGGTGCATATGCCGACGCGGGCGATCGTCGGTCGCGCTGCCGGCCTGACGGCAGCAGTCATCCTCGCCAGCCTGGTCGTGATGCTGGCGGTCGGGCTGGCTTCGCCGCAAGGGCGTGCCATGGCACAAGAACTCAGCACCACCGGCGCCGTGATGGGCATGCCGCGCGAACAGGTTTCGCAGCGTCTGCTGGAGCGCGTGACCAACCCGTGGACAGCGCTGGCGCTGGGCAGCGGCATCGCCGCCTGTGCCGTGCTCATCCTGTCTCATAGCACACCGAAAGCGGCATCACATCAGCCGGACGAGCCGGAGTCCCCTACCCCGCTCGTGCCATTCATCCTGCTGCTCTTCGGCGCCGGCGCGCTGCTCACCCTCAGCGTGGAATTCGTGTTCCTGCGTGACCTGTTCGGTACGCGTATGAACACGGTGTTCAAGTTCTACTATCAGGCGTGGACGCTGTGGTCGGTCGCGGGTGGATTCGCGATCATGAGCCTGATCACCGCGCGCAGCGTTGCAGCCAAGGCGATCGGCGGCATTGCGCTGGCCTTCGTCGCACTAGGGCTGCTCTACCCGATCATGGCCATACCCGCGCGCACAAACGACTTTCGCAGCGAGGCGACGCTGGACGGCTCGGCCTATCTGCAGCGCCTCTATCCCGACGACGCGAAGATGATTGCCTGGCTGAATGCGAACGTCGTCGGCGATCCTTACATCATCGAAGCGCCGCCGAGCAGCGCGTTCGGCGCCTACACATACGAAGGGCGCATCTCGACGTTCACCGGCCTGCCCACGGCGCTCGGCTGGGGCGGCCATGAACATCAGTGGCGCGGCACGACCGACGAGCAAGCGCGGCGCTTCCCACTGATCGAGCAGCTCTACAACACAACTGACCTCGCCGAGGCACGCGCGCTACTGCGCGAGTTCGGCGCGAAGTATGTGATCGTCGGCGCGATCGAGCGCGGGCGATTCTCGCCGGAAGGGCTGGCCAAGTTCGAGTCGCTGTGCACGCCAGCGTTCCAATCCGGCGCGAGTGTCATCTACCGTTGTGACGGCAGATGAGCCACGACCCACCTTTGCACCTGTGCGCCTTCGTGGTTCAATCCCTGGCATGGCATTCTTCGACCTTCCCCTCGATCAACTCAAGACCTATCGTCCCGACCGCAGTGAACCGCCGGACTTCGATGCCTTCTGGCAGCGCACGCTGGATGAAGCGCGCGCCCACCCACTCAACGCGCGCTTCGAGCCGGTGGACTTCGGGCTGCGCAACGTGGAGACGTTCGACGTCACCTTCAACGGCTATGGCGGCCAGCCGATCAAAGGCTGGCTGATCCTGCCCAAGCATCGCGCCGGCAAGCTACCGTGCGTCGTCGAGTTCATCGGCTATGGCGGCGGGCGCAGCTACCCCACGAGCTGGCTGCTGTGGAGTGCAGCCGGCTACGCCCATCTGGTCATGGACACACGCGGCCAGGGCAGCACCTGGAGCCACGGCGACACGCCCGACCCCGAGCCGGACGGCAGCAATCCGCACCATCCCGGCTTCATGACCCGCGGCGTGCTGCAACCGGAGACGTACTACTACCGGCGCGTGTTCACCGACGGCTGCCGTGCCGTCGAGGCTGCACAGTTGTTCGACGCAATAGACCCTGACCGCATCGCCGTGACCGGCGGCAGCCAGGGCGGCGGCATCACCATCGCCGTTGCCGCGCTCATGCCAGCCATCAAGGTAGCCATGCCCGACGTGCCGTTCCTGTGCCACTTCCGGCGCGCCGCGACGCTGATAGATAGCAGCCCTTACATTGAGCTACAACGCTTCCTCATCACCCACCGCGACAAGGTGGCACAAGTCTTCGCTACGCTGAGTTACTTCGACGGCGTCAACTTCGCAGCGCGCGCACAGGCCAAAGCGTTGTTCTCCGTCGGGCTAATGGACGACATCTGCCCGCCCTCGACTGTGTTCGCTGCCTATAACCACTGGGCCGGCGAGAAAGACATCCGCATCTACGAGTTCAACCGGCACGAAGGCGGCGGCGAGTATCAAGCCGTGGAGAAGGTAAAGTTCCTGCGCGCAATCTGGTAAAGCCGAACAAACTAGCCGCTTGACCAGCCCACAACTCGTCGAACGAAGGACGCAGCAGCGCGCCGGCTTGGTTACAAAAGTCGGCATGACTACGCCCGCGTCACGAGAACTCGTCACGATTGATGGCAACGAGGCTGCGGCTTATGTGGCCTACAAGACCAACGAGGTCATTGCCATCTACCCGATCACACCATCGTCGCCCATGAGCGAGCTGGCCGACCAGTGGAGCTCGCTGGGCGAACGCAACCTTTGGGGCAGCATTCCGATCGTTCAGGAGATGCAGTCCGAGGGCGGCGCTGCCGGCACAATCCACGGCGCGCTGCAAGCCGGCGCGCTGGCCACCACGTTCACATCCAGCCAAGGGCTGCTGCTGATGATCCCGAACATGTACAAGATCGCCGGCGAGCTGACCAGCACCGTGTTCCACATCGCGGCGCGCAGCTTGGCCACGCATGCCTTGTCCATCTTCGGCGACCACAGCGACGTGATGGCAACGCGCTCCACCGGCTGGGCAATGCTGTTCGCCAACTCGGTGCAGGAGGTGATGGACTTCGCGCTGATTGCCCAGGCCAGCACGCTGGCTGCGCGCGTGCCGTTTTTGCACGTGTTCGACGGCTTCCGCACCTCGCACGAGGTAATGAAGATCGAGCGGCTGTCCGAGAGCGACATCCGCGCGATGATTGACGACGACCTGGTGCAGGCGCACCGGCGGCGGGCGCTCTCCCCCGATCACCCGTTCATCCGCGGCACGGCGCACAATCCCGACACCTACTTCCAGGCTCGCGAGGCAGTCAATCCCTTCTACTTGGCCGTGCCGGAGATCGTGCAACGCACGATGGACAAATTCGCAGCGCTGGTGGGCCGGCAATACCGGCTGTTCGACTACGTCGGCGTGCCGGACGCCGAGCGCGTAATCGTGATGATGGGTTCGGGCTGCGAGACGACCGAGGCCACGGTGAACTACCTCGCAGCGCGCGGCGAGAAGGTCGGCCTGGTCAAAGTGCGGCTGTATCGCCCGTTCTCTGCCGAGCACTTCGTCGCTGCGCTGCCGCCGACGGTGAAGGCGATCGCCGTGCTCGACCGCACCAAAGAGCCGGGCGCAATCGGCGAACCGCTCTACCAGGACGTCGTCGCGGCGCTGGTCGAGCGATGGCCAGCGGCTGCGGGCCAGGGGACAGGGGGCAGGGGACAGGGGACAGGTGTCAGGGGTCAGGGGTCAGAAAGCCGATCCCTGATCCCTGAACCCCGATCCCTGGCCCCCGAATCCTGGCCTCTGGTCGTGGGTGGGCGCTATGGCCTATCGTCGAAGGAATTCACGCCGGCGATGGCGAAAGCGATCTTCGACGAGCTTGGTAGCCACGACCTTTACGGTCGCGCGCCGAAGAACCACTTCACCATCGGCATCCACGACGACGTGACGTTCAGCAGCCTGGACTACGACCCGGCGTTCGACATCGAGCCGGACGACACGGTGCGCGCCATCTTCTGGGGACTGGGCGCGGACGGCACGGTGGGCGCGAACAAGAATTCGATCAAAATCATCGGCGAAGAGACCGATAACTATGCGCAAGGCTACTTCGTATACGACTCGAAGAAGTCCGGCGCGCGCACGATCTCCCACCTGCGCTTCGGCCCACGACCGATCCATGCGCCCTACCTGATCTCGCGGGCGAACTTCGTCGCCGTGCACCAGTTCGGCTTCCTCGACCGCTACGACGTGCTCGAGCAGGCCATCCCCGGCGCAATACTGCTGCTAAACAGCCCGTTCCCGGCAGAGGAAACATGGGATCACCTGCCGCGCAACGTGCAGGAACAGATCCTAGCCAAACGGCTCAAGGTGTGGGTGATTGACGCCTACAAGGTAGCACGCGAAGCCGGCATGGGCAACCGCATCAACACCGTGATGCAAGTGTGCTTCTTCGCCGTCAGCGGCGTGCTGCCGCGCGAGGAAGCCATCGCCAAGATCAAAGAGGCCATCCGCAAGACCTACGGCAAGCGCGGCGAAGCCGTGGTGCAACGCAACTTTGCTGCCGTAGATGCGACGCTGGAGCATCTGTATGAGATGCCCATCCCCGAGCCGGTGCGGCTGAGCGAGGTGACGCCGCCGCCGGTCGTGCCGCCGCAAGCGCCGGAGTTCGTGCAGCGGGTGACGGCGATGATGATGGCCGGCCGGGGCGATCAGTTGCCGGTGAGCGCCTTCCCCGTGGATGGCACCTACCCCAGCGGCACGGCGCAGTGGGAGAAGCGCAACATCGCGCTGGAAGTGCCGGTGTGGGATCCGGACATCTGCATCCAGTGCGGCAAGTGCGTCTACGTCTGCCCGCATGCCGTGATCCGCGCGAAGGTTGTTGAGCCGGAGCTACTGGCCAATGCGCCGGCCACCCTCAAATCCGCCGATGCGCGCTGGAAGGAGCTGCCCGGCAAGAAATACGTCCTGCAGGTCGCTGTGGAAGACTGCACCGGCTGCGCGCTGTGCGTGGAAGCCTGCCCGGTGAAGGACAAGCGCCAGACCGGCCGCAAGGCCATCAACATGGCGCCGCAGTTGCCGATTCGCGAGGCCGAGGCGGCCAACTGGGAGTTCTTCAAGCGCCTGCCGGACTATCCGCGCACCGACGGCATCCACTTCAACAACGTCAAGAACGTGCAACTGCTGCAGCCGTTGTTCGAGTTCAGCGGCGCGTGCGCCGGCTGCGGCGAGACGCCCTATCTGTCGCTGCTCACGCGCCTGTTCGGCGACCGGCTCTACATCGCCAACGCCACCGGCTGCTCCAGCATCTACGGCGGCAACCTGCCCACCACGCCGTGGACGTACGATGCCCACGGGCGCGGGCCGGCATGGAGCAACTCGCTGTTCGAGGACAACGCCGAGTTCGGTCTGGGCATGCGCCTGGCGCTGGACAAGCAGACACACGCCGCCCGGGAACTGGTCGCTGGGCTGCGCGATGTCATCGGGCCGGACCTGGCCGACGCGCTGTTGAACGCCGATCAATCCACCGAGCAGGGCATCATCGAACAACGCGCGCGCGTGGATGAACTGCGCCGTCGCCTGGAGCAACTGAGCACATCATCCCCCAATCTCCAATCTCAAATCTCCAACCTGATGAGCCTCGCCAATATGCTGGTGAGGAAATCGGTGTGGATCGTCGGCGGCGATGGTTGGGCCTACGACATCGGCTATGGTGGCCTCGACCATGTGCTGGCCAGCGGCCAAAACGTGAAGCTGCTGGTGCTGGACACCGAGGTGTATTCGAATACCGGCGGCCAAGCGTCTAAGGCGACACCGCTGGGCGCCGTGGCCAAGTTCGCTGCTGCCGGCAAACACACGCGCAAGAAAGACTTGGGCATGATGGCGATGAGCTACGGCAACGTCTACGTGGCGCAGGTCGCCATGGGCGCCAACGATGCACAGACCATCAAGGCCTTCCTGGAAGCTGAAGCCTACGACGGCCCAGCGCTGATCATCGCCTACAGCCACTGCATCGCGCACGGCATAGACATGGCCAAGGGGCTGCACCAGCAGAAGCTGGCCACGGACTGTGGCTACTGGCCGCTGTATCGCTATAACCCGGCGCTGCGCGCCGAGGGCAAGAACCCGCTGCAGCTCGACAGCGGCGCGCCGAAGATTCCGTTCAAGGATTACGCCTACAACGAGACGCGCTATCGCATGCTGCAACAGAGCCATCCGGAAGAGGCCGAGGCGCTGATGAAGGCAGCACAAGCGGTCGTGAACGAACACTGGCAGCGATACGAGGAGATGGCGCTGAAGAGCGCCGGCCAGCCACACGACGGCGCCGGCGCGGCGAACGGCGGGAAGAGATCCGGAGAGACGTCGGCACCTAGGGTCGCTGCATAGCCGGCGGCCCTACGGTGCCGGAGCAATGCGCTATGAAGCCGAAAAGCAAGGTGCTGGTCGCTTACGCGAGCAAGTATGGCTCGACCACCGAAATCGCCGAGCGAATCGGCCAGGTGCTCGCACGCGCCGGATTGGAGGTAGACGTGCTGCCTGCCGATCAGACCGGCGAGATTGGGCACTACCAAGCAGTCGTGTTGGGCAGCGCGGTCTACGCCGGCCACTGGCTCAAAGAGGCAGTCGCGTTCCTCGAATCGAACGAAGCCGCGCTGGCTCAGCGGCCGGTATGGCTGTTCTCCAGCGGGCCAACCGGCGAAGGCGATCCGGTCGAGATCCTGGACGGTTGGCGCTTCCCGCACGCCCAGCAAGCCATCGCCGACCGAATCAAGCCGCAAGACATCGCTGTGTTCCACGGCAAGGTTGATCTAAGCGCCTTGCACCTAGGGGACAAGCTCATCATCAAGGCGGTCAAGGCCAAAGTTGGCGACTACCGCGACTGGGAAGCCATCGAAGCTTGGGCCGGCAAGATCGCTCAACAGCTCGCCAAGCCAGAGCCGAGCACCAGCCTCATGTAAGCGACCAGCTCAAGCAGTGAGGAAGCCGTGCTCGAACTGGGGCAAAGGAGAAGCGCCGGCCAGAGCCGGCGCTTCATTATCGTCGCCTGGTCACTAGGCCAGGAAGAAACCTGACCGGTGAGACGGGGTTCGGCGCGCTGCACCGGGTCAGATGCAGGTTTAACAGTACCGATCTAACTTTGTGCCAGAGTGACTAAGGAGGTGCTGGCATGAACGCCTCAAACGAAATGAGTCGCATGACGAGCGGCCGGCCCGCCGCGCCGGCCGATCCACGACAGGGCGGTGTGATCGCCGCAGTGATGCTGATCGCGATCGGCGTCTTGCTTCTGATCGCGCAGGTATTCCAGCTGGGATGGCTATCGCTGCTCGTAACGCCGCTGCTCGGCGTCGCGTTCATCGTCTGGAGCATCGCGGCGCGCACGCCGGGATTGATGATCCCAGGCGGCATCTTGGCCGGCCTAGGCGCAGGCATCCTGCTCATGACGCAGCCTTTCATCAGCGAGGCTCAGAACGATCTACTTCCGGCGGCCGTGCTGATGCTCAGCTTTGCCGTTGGCTGGCTGCTGATCGTTGTGCTCACGCCGCTGGCCGGCGGACGATTGGAACTTTGGCCGCTCATCCCCGGCGCGGTCTTTGCCGTATTGGGCGCGCTGTTCTGGATGGGTGAACCGGGCATGCGCATTCTGCAAGTCGTGGGTACGGCCTGGCCATTGATCCTGATCATCGTCGGCGCAGGCATACTCATCAGTATTCTGCGCAGGAATCACCGATAAACGCAGCGTCCGGCCTGACGCGCAGCGCGTCAGGCCGGACGGAACAATGGCGAGCACATGGCGATACGGAATAACGGTCACCGCGACTTGACGCCGGCCTACTGGTTATCGGGCCTTCTTGTCGTCGTGACCTTCGTCCACTCAGCTATTGGCGCTCTCTTCCCGGGCATATTTCGCGACCCGGCCATGACCGCCGGGAATGCCCAGGGTACAGCGATTGTGAGCCTGACAATTGCTATCCCCGTCCTCGTCATCTCAATGATACGGGCAGCCCAAGGCTCCTACAGAGCGCAGATTATCTGGCTAGGCGCGCTTGGCTACATCCTCTACAACGCAGCCATTTTTGCCTTCGCCGTCGCTTTCAATCCGCTGTTCCTGCTATACGTGGCCTCGCTCTCGCTTTCGCTCTGGGCCATCGTGGCCTTGCTCATCCACATGGATGTGGGTGAAATACGCGCCCGATTTGCCAGTAACTTGCCGGTGCGCTTTTTTGCGATTTACGTGCTGGTCGCCTCTGCGCTTTTCTTCTTCACCTGGATGCGCCAGATCATCCCAGCCATGTTCGTGCCCACGAAGCCAGCCTTTCTTCACGGAACGGACCTGCTTACCAGCCCGACCCATGTGTTGGATCTGGGATTCGCGCTTCCGTTGAGTGTTCTCGGCGCGGTGTGGCTGTGGCAACGAAAGAGCTGGGGATATCTCCTCGTTGGAATGATGCTCTCGATGCTGGCCATCGAAACATGGAGCATTACAGTTGACCAGGTGTTCGGTCATTTGAGCGACCCGGCGGCATCCCTCGACGCCGTTCCGTTATTCGCCGTGCTCACCGTGATCGGTTTGGCCGTTGCTATCGCATATCTCCGTCACCTACGCACAGCGTCGAGACAAAGAGTAGATTTATCCCTGTCTCAGTGAGTAAGCGAACCCAATCCCAAAGCAAGATCGTTCACCTGACTAGCTAGATGAACGCTAATCCGACGCTCGATCTAAGGGAGTAACGTGGGCAGGCAACTGACGCCATCAGAGCTGCGCCGCACGATCGACCCAGTCACGCTGGGCATCCAGACCACAGCGGAGTGCATGCCGCTTGCCGGTGTGATCGGCCAGCCGCGTGCCGTGTCTGCGCTGAAGTTCGGACTGGGCATCCGCGACGCCGGCTTCAACATCTACGTTTCTGGACCGCACGGCATCGGCAAGATGTCGGCGGTCAAGTCTTTCCTCGAAACCGAAGCACGCCGACGACCGTTGCCCTGCGATTGGTGCTACGTTAACAACTTCGACGACTCGTACCAGCCAATCGCGATTCGTCTGCCTGCCGGACAGGCGCGCGTCTTCCAGCAGGAAATGAAATCGCTGGTCGAACATGTGCGCCGCGAACTGCCCAAAGCGCTGGAATCTGAAGAATTCGCCAACAAGCGCGACGCGCTCCTTAAAGAGCTGGAGGTCGGGCGAGCCAACATACTTGGTGAACTGAGCGCCGAGCTGGAAGCCGCGGGCTTCGGCATGCAGGTGATGCCGACAGGCATCATGACGCTGCCGGTGAGGCACGGCAGACCACTGACCGATGAAGATTTCGCCAGCATGACAGAAGAAGAACGCGCCGCATACAAAGCGCGCGGCGAGAGGGTGCAACACGAGGTGCGCGCGGCGATGAAACGCGTGCGCGACCTAGAACGAAAGGCGCAGGAACAGTTGCAGCAGCTCAGCCGGCAAGCAGCGATGGCCGTATTGGGTGGATTGGTCGAAGATCTGATCGAGAAATACGCCGACCAGGCCGAGGTCATCGCGTATCTCGAAGCAGTGCGGGATGATATGCTCGATAATATCGAGCTGTTCAAGCCCGGCAGCCCAGCGCCCGAGGGCGTGAGCGCGCTATTTGCGCCCTGGATGCAGGACTTGCCGTTCCGCAAATACGCTGTCAACATCCTGATAGACAACAGCAAAGCCAAGGGTGCACCGGTTGTCGTGGAATCGAGCCCGACCTACGCGAATTTGCTCGGCCGCATCGAGAAAGAAAGCCAGTTCGGCGCGCTGTATACCGACTTCACCATGATCAAAGCCGGCGCCCTGCACCATGCCAACGGCGGATACCTGGTGCTGCGCGTCGAAGACTTGCTGCGCGAGCCATACAGTTGGGACGGGCTAAAGCGGTGTATCAACGCCGGCGAGATCCAGATCGAAGAGCTGACCGACCGACTTGGTTTCCTCTCGACCAAAACCCTCCGGCCGCAGCCGATTCCGCTCGACGTTAAGGTCATCCTGATCGGCCACCCGCTGCACTACCAATTGTTGCACGCCTACGACGCCGACTTCGCCGAGTTGTTCAAAGTGCGGGTGGATTTCGACACGCGCATGCCGAACGAGCCGGGCAATGTGCGCGACATGCTGTCGCTGTTGCGCATGCTATGCGAGCGCGAGGGCTATCGCCATCTGGACAGCGCCGCCGCCGCTAAACTACTCGAACACGCTGCGCGCATGGCCGAGGATCAGTCCAAGCTCTCGACCCACTTCGGCACCCTGCTCGACATCGTGCGCGAAGCAAACTTGTATGCAGAGCGAGACGGCGCCGGCGTAATCGCGGCCCGCCACATTCGACAGGCGCTCGATCAGCGGGTTTATCGCTCGAGCATGATCCAGGAACGCTTGCAAGAGATGATCCTACGCGACATGCTTTTGATCGAAACGCGCGGCGCCGCCGTCGGGCAAGTGAACGGCCTGACGATATTCACGCTCGGCGATTATGACTTCGGCCTGCCCAGCCGCATCACGGCCAGCGTCGAGCCCGGCAGCAAAGGCGTCATTGACATCGAACGCGAGGTCGAGTTAGGCGGTCCGATCCACAGTAAAGGCGTGATGATCTTGAGTGGCTACTTGTCGCACCGATACGGCCAGGACAAGCCGGTGAGCCTGTCGGCGCGGCTCGTGTTCGAGCAAAGCTACCAGCCTGTCGAAGGTGACAGCGCATCGTCTGCAGAGTTGTATGCGCTGCTCTCCGCGCTGGCCTGCCTGCCAATCAAACAATCCATCGCTGTCACCGGCTCGGTGAACCAACACGGCGAAGTTCAGGTCATCGGCGGCGTGAATGAGAAGATCGAAGGATTCTTTGATGTATGCAAGGCGCGCGGCCTGACGGGTGAGCAGGGCGTGCTCATCCCCGAAGGCAACGTGCAGCACCTGATGCTGCGCGAGGACGTGGTCGAAGCCGTCGCGCGCGGCGAGTTTCACATCTGGTCGGTGAGAAACGTGGACGAGGGCATCGAAATACTGACCGGCGAGCCGGCCAGCCAGGTGCACGCCGCAGTGGAGCAGCGGCTGAGAGCCTTCGGCCAAAGCCTGAGACAGCTCACCGCACCTCCACACCAGCTTGAGCCGAAATCATCCATCGGTTCCTCACCTGCCTCAAGCTGACGGAGGCAGCGTGTGCTTCGCTGCCGGCAACTTTGCGTTGCTGGGCAGAGTTGCGCGGTCTGCTGCGTAACGTGTAGGCACACGAGTTCGCTCGACATCGGGCAATTTGCAACGAGTCACTAGCAACCGGCAATCAACGACCGGCAGCCAAATGCTGGTAGCATCGCCCTCGTGCTCGATTCGAACCAAGCCCTTTCGCTTGCCGGCCATCGTTGGCTGCGCATCATAGCGATGGCACTGAGCGCGCTGGCGCTCGGCGCGCTGGCGACGCCGCAACTCATCTACCCGTTCGGCCACGACCAGGGCATCTACTCGGCATGCGGCGACGTGATCCGGCGCGGCGGCGTGCCGATTCGCGACTGCTTCGAGAGCAAAGGGCCCGGCGTGATGGTGCTCTACGCCGTCGCGCTCTCGATCGCGTTCAGCACGGTGGCCGTGCATGCCTTCACGTTGATCTGGCAGGCAATCACGGCAGCGCTGGTGGGCTGGACGGCGCGTGCGATGTTCCATCCGGCCGCAGCGCTACCCGCCGCCGCGTTCTACTGGCTGATCTACGCCGGCATCAACTACTGGTCCATGAACCAGGCCGAGACGTTCTCGAACTTGTTCATCGTGCTGGCGCTGTATCTGGCGTGGCGCGGTGTAGGCGATAAGGGGCAGCCGGCGCTCGACCCGCGCCTGCTGGTCATCAGCGGCGCCAGCGCGGGCATCTTGATGTGGTTCAAGTACACCTTCGGCCTGTTCATCGCCGCGATCGGCGCAGGGCTGTTGCTGCATGCTTGGCTACGCACGCGCTCGCTGCAGCAAGTGATACGCGGCGGCATCGCGTTTGCTGCCGGCACAGTTGCAATCAACGCGCTCGTGCTGATCTACTTCGCACTGGCCGGCGGCATTCCGGCACTGGTCGAGCAGTTCAACGTCTTCCGCGAGCTGTTCCCGCTTGGCCCGCCGCGCACCCTTCCTGAGATCGTGCAATTCCTGTGGCGCTTCACCGACAACGGCGCCGACCTGACCGGCGACTACAAAGCAACCGTGCCGCAGTGGACGTTCTTCGGCGGCGGCTTCCCGCTGCTGTTCATCCTTGCCCTGCTGGGCGGCGTGCGGTTCATTCATCCGGCCAACGGCGATGGACTGGCGCGTTACGCCTACCTGGTCGGGCTGTTCATCGCCGGGCTGGCAGTCGTCGCCATCCAAGCCAAGTACGTGCAGTACCACTTCACCATCCTTCACGCGCCGCTGGCGATCATGGCCGGCGCAGGCGTCGCAGCGGCGTGGCTGTGGCTGCGCGAGCCGGGCGTCGTCCGGCGCGCGCTGGGCGCATTGAGCGGGCTGGCCGGCGTCGCAGCATTCGCGCTACTCGCCCTGCGCATGCTGCCCTGGGTATACGATGCCTACGTGAACGTGGTCGTGCAGGGCAAGTCGCTGCGCGAGATTCACTTGGAGAGCCGGGTCGCGCCGCAGCTCTATGTGGCCGATTACATCGTCGAGCACACACGGCCGGACGAAACCATCAGCCTGTTCGCCGACGCACCGTGGGTGTATATGCTCACCCAGCGGCGCAACGCCACGCGCTTCCCGTTCGCCGACGTGTGGGCGCCGGCGCATGGCTCTTGGACGAACGCCACATTCGGCCGGCAGTTCTACGAACAAGTCGTCGCCAACCGGCCGACCTACTTCATCCTCACGAAAGACGATTACCCCTGGCTGGGCGTGCGGCATATTGACAACTGGAAGCGCCTGACCGACCTGCACGCCTACGTGGAAGCCAACTACCGCTACGAGGGAGAGAACGGGCCATTCCTGCTCTTCCGGCGCAAGGACTGAGCGCGCATGCGACTGGTAACGACGGGGCTGGCAGCGCTTGCCGCACTGGGATTGCTGGCCGTCGGGCTACCGCAGATTTGGTACCCGATGTGGTTCGACCAAGGCGCATTTGCCGCGTGCGGCGACGTCTTACGGCGCGGCGGCGTCTTCCTGCGCGATTGCTGGGACGTGCGCGGGCCGCTCACGCCGGCGCTCTATGCTCTTGCCACAGCGCTCAGCCCGACGCAGCCGGCCGTGTTCGCTTTCAACCTGGCCTGGCAGGCCGCTGCGGCGATCTTGCTCGGCGTGCTGGCGTGGCGCATGTTCGGCAGCTGCCTATCCGGCATAGTGGCCGGCGCGCTGCTTTGGCTGACCATGGCCACGCTGAACTATTGGTCGGTGGCCCAGGCCGAGGGGTTCGCCAACCTATGCTTCATCGCAGCAACGCTTTGCGCCTGGGAGGCAAGCCGGCACATAGACCGCCGGCAGGCGCGCTGGCTCTTCGCCGGTGGGGCGTTCGCCGGCGCGCTGTTCTGGTTCAAGTATCCCTTTGCGCTCTACGCCATCGTGCTGATGGCATGGGCACTGGCGCGGCACAGGCACATCGGCGCCGCCGCGTCGGTCGGCGCCGGCGCAGCGCTGGCAATCGGTTTGGGCGGCGTCTACTTCCTGGCCCACGGCGCGCTCGATGATCTGCTGCTGCACCTGCGCTACGCCATCGCCAACTTCCACAACAAGCCGCTGGACGAGCGCTGGGACTGGCTCACCGGCCTGTTCTGGGTCGAGGTCACGACGTTCGTGCAGATCGGCAGCACGCCCACCGCCGGCTTCAAAGACACCGTGTCGCAGGTGCAATGGCTCGGTCGTGGCTATCCGTTCATCATGCTGCTGGTCGCGCTCGGCGCAGTTCGATCGCTGTGGAACAGCGCGCGGCGCGAAGCGGGCGGTCTGGCCATCCTGTGGCTGTTGACGACCGTACTGCTGAATGTGTGGCAGGGTCACTCGTATCGCTATCACTTCATCATCTGGCTGCCGCCGATGGCGTTGCTGACCGGCGCAGCGCTGGCCGATCTGCGCGCCGCCAACCCGATCGCGCGATTGGCTGCGTTGGCGCTTTTCATTGCGGCTGTGGCCGGCCAGGTGCTCACCATGTGGCCGTGGATGCGTGACGCCCACGACAACGTATTCGTGCAGGGCAAATCGCCTCGCGCGCTGCATCTCGAATCGAAGGAGGCGGCGCAGTTGTTGCTGGCCGAGTTCCTGCGTGATAACGCCGCGCCGGAGGATCGCGTCATAGTGTTCAGCGACACGCCGGTTGTCTACTTTTTGGCGCAACGCAAAAACGCGACGCGCTTCCCTTATCTGCGCTGGGCCGACGAATCGCGCGACGCCAGCGTGCGCAGTGCGCTGGCCGAGGCCTACCTCAGCGACCTGACACGCAACCTGCCGCGCTTCTTCGTGCTCAGCCGGGACGGCTTCCCGTGGGAATCGGCGCACTTCATCGAGACGTGGAAGCGCATGCCGGAAGTCCACCGATTCATCGAGGAGAACTACGAGTTCATCGGCGAGAACGGGCCTTACATTTTGTTTCGCAGGCGATAGTGATTTGCTAATCGCGCCACCATATCGCGCAGCATGACGGCGGCTACCGGATGCGAGGCCAGATGGTCGCGCAGCCGGAAGGTGCAAGCGATCATTCGCCCACGCCCGATATGTCGCTCCGCCACCAGCGCGGCGTTCTTGTGAATCCAGCCGACGAAGATGCCGGCATGCACGCCACGCAGCCAATGGAAAGGGTGGACGCCGAGGATGACGTGCTCCGGCGTGAGGTCGGCGAAAGCAAAGTCCACGACATTGTCTGTTGGGATGTCACCGAACATCGCGTCGCGGCGTATCCAACTGAAACTGCTGGCCCAATCGCCGCGCAGGCCGGCTTGCGCGCGCGAGACCACGCGTATGTCTTTGAACCACGTCTGCTGGGCGTCATCGGACTCGGCCAGCCAGAGGACTCGCCCGCCGCGGAGCAGGTATTCACGCCAGACTTCGGTCATCTTGCCCACCACAACGACGTCGGCCTGCGCTGCGTCTTCGACCAACGCGTAACCAAGTGCGTGAAGTGCATCGGCATGCTCCGGTGCATGCACCCGAACCGCCGGCGCAGCGACGCGCGGGAAGAAGTAGAGGTCGAGATAGCTGCACGCCGCGACGGCGCCGTCACTGGCAACCAACTGCAAGGCCAGCCGTGCGCGCGTCCCACGTTTCACGTTCGGCGCGTCGAAGGCGATCGCGCCGGCATCGGTGACGGTAAACGCCGCAGGCGATAGATCGTTGCTCACGCCGGCGACTTTGGGGAATCCGGTCAGTCGCCACTCCAGACGGCTGCCGTTCAGATCATGTCGCGAGTAGTGAGAGAGGGCCAGCTTGACTTCAACGCGTTCACCCGCGTGGAACGCCAGGCGCTCCCACTCCGGCACGATCACGTCATCGGCGTTGATCTGGCCGATCTCAGGGTGATAGACCTTGGGGTTGCGCAGCATGTCGAGCAGGCCGTTGCACTCCCAGTGCAGGTCGGTGAACTCGGTGATGACGTAGCCTTGGATGGACGGATGCCGCCGCATCTGCTCGATCTCGTATTTCATTGCCGCCATCTGCTGGCGCTGGCTGGCTTCGGCCAGTTGGCTCAACGAGCCGAAGATTCGGTCGAGGCCGAAGAGCTTGAAGCGATAACGCACCCCGTGTGGATAGACTTCGCCGCCGCCGTGCTCCAGGCCGGTCTCGAACCACCACGGCTCGCCGCCGTAGTGCGCTTCTATCTTCTCGATATCGGGCAAGCCCCAGTTGCCGAACTCGGAGATGACAATCGGCTCTTGGCCGCTGCGGCGCACCTCCGGCGCAGGCGTCGCCCAGTCGGCGCGCCAATGGTCTTGCAGAAAACGTGCGCGCGACTCGGCATCCGGCAGGTGCAGCGCGTAGGTCCAGGCCGGCCGCTGTGCAACGCGCGCCACCCATGCCTTCCACTGCTGATAGTGGTCGGGGATGGCGTAGTAGTTGTGCATGTCGTCAATGTCGCTGACGACGTGAAAGTTGCCGTAGCATGCCGAGTTGTCCACAACGAGCCGAGACGGATCGTATGCCTTCAGCCAGTCGTAGGTCTCCGCCATCCACCGCAGGTGCTCAGGATCGAACTGGTCAATTCCCCAGGCTTCGTTGATGATGCTGCGGATGACGATGCTGGGCCGGTTCCAATCGCGTTCGACCATGCCGATGAACGTCTCCCGCGCGCGGCGCTTCGCGGCTTCGGTGAGCAGTTGCCAATTCGGCATCTCGGTCCAGATCAGCAAGCCCACCTTGTCGGCGGCTTTGTAGTAGCGCGGGTCGCCGATCTTGATGTGAATGCGCAGGCAGTTTAGGCCCATCTCCTTGGCCAGCCGGAACTGATGCTCGATGTAGTCCTGTGACGGCGGCGTGTAGATGCCGTCGGGATAGTAGTCCTGGTCGAGCGCGCCGCGCAGGTAGATCGGCCGGCCGTTCAGCCACAGCTTGCCGTCGCGCGCTTCGATGGTGCGGAAGCCGAATACCTCGGTGAGGGTGTCGGTGGCGTTGGTGGTGTCGTTGGTGTCGGTAGTGTCAGTGGTGTCGGTGAGTGTCGCGCGGAGGGTGTAGAGGTGGGGCGCGTCTATGTCCCACAGCCTGGGCGACGGCACATGGAGCGTCGCTGCGAGGGCGTTCGTTTCGTGTGCTGCTACGCGCACGCCATCGGGATCGAACACCTCGAAGCGCAAGCGGTCGCGTGAGGACATCTTCCGACTGAGCGTGACGCGCGCTATGACCTGCTCGCCCCGGGGCGTGATCTTGAGCGAGACGATGTGCTTGCGCGGCCGGCTCTCCACCGTCACCGTCTGCCATAGCCCGGAGATCGGGCCATACCACGACTGTTTGCCGTGTGGGATCTCCGGGAAGAAGTCCAGCGAGTCGTCTATGCGCACGACGACGACGTTGTTGCCCGGCCGCACCAGCCGGGTCACGTCCAATTCGAAAGGCAGATAGCCGCCTTCGTGCGCGCCGGCTTTCTTGCCGTTCACCCACACATCGGCGAAGTAATCGGCTGCGTCGAAGCGGAGGATCACGGCGCGGTCTGCGCCGAGCATCTTCGGCGCGAGCCGGAAGGTGCGCCGGTACCAGCCCACGCCGGTGTAGAAGCGCAGGTCGGGATGCGTCTGCCACGGCACCGGCACGTTGATCCTGAATGCAGCGCGCGGCAGAAGTGTCGCCGGCGATAGTCGTTTGTCAGGGTCAATCCAAAACTGCCACTCGCCGTCTAGCGAGAGGGTGTGTCGGGTCACGATGAATCTCCTTTGTCATGAAAACCCTCACAGGGCTCGGAGACCTGTGAGGGTTATGGATGTTCAGGGTAAGGGTTGCGGGTCGGTCGTCGGTCCTTCTAGGACAGGCACATCGCCCTCGAAACGCACACGGTCTAGGCGCAGGCTGCGCTGGCCAAGATTGGCGTAGCCAACGTTGCGTGATTTCCACGCGTGATAGGCCATCCACAAGTTGCCGTCCGTGTCGGTGAAGAACTCCTGCCCGCCTGGGCCGGCCACCTTGCCGCGCTTGGCGAATAGCGGACCATCCTGAGTGACCTTCGTATAAGGGCCAGTGATCGTATCGGCAACGGCATAGCCGATGGCGTAATCAGCACTTTCGTAGCGGTTAGCCGAGTAGAACAGGTAATACTTGTCGTTGTGCTTCAACATGCTCGGCCCTTCGATCAGCGGGCTTTCCCAGGCACGGTCGTAGCGCAGTACCTCAATTGGTTCACCGACAACTGACAGACCATCTTCGCTCAGGCGTTGAATCCACAGACTGACCGGCAAGCCACAGCAGTTACCGTCATTCTTCCACAGCAGCCACGCCGAGCCGTCGTCATCCACAAATGGACTGGGATCAATCGAACCGCCAAGGCTGGTTTGGCAGATAAATGGCCGCGCCGAATCATCTTTGAATTTGCCCTCCGGCACGGCGGCGACGGCGCGACCGATGCATTGCCGATCGGATGCATTGTCGCGCGCAGTGAAATACAACACGTAGCGGTCGCCGCGTGGCAGTACTGATGGCGCCCAAGTCAGGCCGGCGCCAGAGCGCGCCCACTTTGGCAACAAAGGCAGCGCATCACCAAGCCGTTCCCACGTCGCCAGATCGGTCGAGCGCAGCGCAGGCACATTGTTGCTGCGCACATTGGTGGCATAGGCGTAGTAGATTTCACCGACTCGTAGCACAAAGGGGTCAGGAAAGTCATCGTCGTAAACAGGGTTGCTGTAAGTCTTGCCAGCAGGCATAGTCGCAGTCGGTATCTTCAATGGAGCACGCGCAGGTAGGCCAGCGCATGCCGATAGTAGGATCAACGCGCTTGCCCAGGCAACAAAAATCAATTTCATGGCGCCAACTTGAGCGTGGGGAACACCCTCAAGTCCCAAAACGGATCGCGGTGAACGACAGCGGCGGCAAGCGCAGGCGCAGCGCTGTGCCGTCCATCCTCAGCCCATCGAGCTTGCGCGGCGCCACGGCATCCGGCGCATCCCAGGTGTTGCCCCGTTTCGGATCGTCGCCCGCGAGCTGCCATGCCTCGGATACGTGTGTAGGCGCGCCATCTTGCCAGATCAGATCGGTCACTACCGGATCACTCAGGCTACGGTTGACGATGAAAGCAGCTTGGTTGCCGGTCGCCGGATCATGAGCTGCAGCGACGTCGAGCAACGGCGATGCGCCGAAGTGCTTGTTGTCATAGACCGGCGACTTCACCAGCAAGTCGAGTGCATTGCCGCGCGCCCAGTTGCTAACGAATTTGAAGGGATAGAACGACGTGTGCTTGAGCAGCCCATCGCGCCGGGTGTGAATCCACGAGATGATGTTGACGATCTGCGCGACGCAGGCGATCTTCAGCACGTTGCACTTGCGCAAAAAGACGTTGAGCCATTGCGCGACGACGAGCGCATCTTCCAGGTTATAGCCGGCCTCGGCCAGATGAGGCGCTTCGGTCCATCGCCCGTTCGTCTCGCCGGGATGCCACACCTGCCACTCATCCCATGAGAGATAGACGTCGTGCTTGCTGCGCGTCTTGGCTTTGACGTAGCGTAAAGTCGCCGCCATCGTGTCCACGAAGTCCTCGAAGCGCTGGGCCAAGGCTAGATAGCTCGGTGTGTCTTGGTCGCGATGATTGCTGACGTACATGTGGATGGAGAGGTAGTCCACCACATCCCAGCAATGCTCGAGGACGACGCGATCCCACTCGGGGTAGGTAGGCATCTGATCATTCGACGATCCGCACAACACGGTCTTGATGGACGGGTCATGCCACTTCATCATCTTGGCAGCCTCGCGGGCTTTCTTGGCGTAATCGAGCGCGTCGAGGTGGCCGATCTGCCACGGGCCGTCCATCTCATTGCCCACGCACCAGTAGCGCACGTTGTGCGGCGCAGCGAAGCCATGCGCAGCGCGCAGGTCGGACCAGTATGTGCCGGCCGGTGCGTTGCAATACTCAACGAGGTTCGCTGCCGACTCGATCGTGCCCGTGCCCATGTTCACGCCGAGCATGGGCTCGGCGCCGATCTTGCGACAGAAACAGATGAATTCGTTGGTGCCGAACTGGTTCGTCTCGATCGAGAACCAGGCGAGGTCGCGCTTGCGCGGGCGCAATTCTTTCGGCCCAACGCCGTCGAGCCAGTTGTAGCCGCTGAGGAAGTTGCCGCCGGGATAGCGGATCACGGTGTAGCCGAGCTCGCGCAGGGCTGCGAGCACGTCGGTGCGCAGGCCATCCTCGTCGGCCAGCGGCGAGGCCGGGTCGTAGATGCCCTCGTAGATACAGCGGCCCATGTGCTCGGCGAAGCCGCCGAACAGCAACGGCGAAATCTCGGCGATGATACGGCTGGGGTCAAGCAGGA
>JANWYN010000097.1 GCA_025055235.1 Candidatus Roseilinea sp.
TCCTTTGATTTCCTTCGTATCTTCGCGCCCTCGTGGTTCCGACTTATTCAAATGTGAATCGGCAATCCCCCCACGCCCTCGGCGGCTTCCATCAGCGATTCGCTCAGCGTGGGGTGCGCGTGCACGGCACGGGCGATCTCCTCCGGCGTCAGCTCGGCGTTCTTGGCCAGCACGAACTCCGGCAGCAGCTCAGTCACATCCGGCCCGATGCAGTGCACGCCGAGGATTTCGCCGTACTTGGCGTCGGCCACGACCTTGACGAAACCCTCGGTGTTGTTCAGCGCCAGCGATTTGCCGTTGGCACGCAGCGGGAACTTGCCCACCTTGACCTCATAGCCCCTCTCTTTCGCCTGCGTTTCTGAAAGCCCCATGCTCGCCACCTGCGGGATGGTGTAGGTGCAGCGCGGCATCGCGTCGTAGTCGAGCTTGGGGATGTGGCCGTGATACTTGCCCATCTTGGCGGCGATGGACTCCGCGGCCACCACGCCCTGCGCCTGGGCCACATGCGCCAGCCGCAGCTTGCCGGTCACGTCGCCGATGGCGTAGATGCCCGGCACGTTCGTCGCCATGTGATCGTCTACCTCGATGTAGCCGGCTTGATTCATCTTCACACCGACTTTGTCCAGCCCGATGCCCGCAGTGTTCGGCGTCACGCTCACGGCCACCAGCACCCACTCCGCCTTGACGGACTGCTTGCCCCTATCGCTCTCGAAGAACACCTCGACGCCGTCCGTGCCGACCTTGGCATCAGTCACCTTCGCGCCGGCGATCGTCTTGATGCCCCGGCGGTTGAACGAGCGCGTGATCTCGGCGCTGATCTCCTCGTCCTCCAGCGGCATGATGCGCGGCAGTGCTTCCAGCACAGTCACGTCCGAGCCGTAGGCGTGGAAGACGTAGGCGAACTCCATGCCGATTGCGCCGGAGCCGATCACCACCATGCTCTTCGGCGCGTGTTGCACTTCGAGCAGTTGCCGGTAGGTGAACACGCGCACGCCGTCGGGCTTTAGGAAGGGCAACACCAGCGGCTTCGCGCCGGTCGCTATGATCAGGTTGTTGGCCGTGATCGTGTGCTCTTCGCCGCGGTGCTCCACCAAGATCGCGTTCGGCGCGACGAGCGTCCCATCGCCGATGAATACCTTGATGTCGTTCTTCTTCATCAAGAATTCGACGCCGCGCACCAGCCGGTTGCTCACCTCGCGGCTGCGCTTATACGCCTTGGCGTAGTCCACGCGCAGGTTGTCGTAGCTGATGCCGTAGGCCTCGCCGTCCTTGACCAGCTCGACGATCTCGGCGTTGCGCAACAGCACCTTGGTCGGGATGCATCCCCAGTTCAAGCAGATGCCGCCCAGTTGATCGCGTTCGATCAAGGCGACCTTCAGTCCAAGTTGTGCAGCGCGGATGGCGGCGACGTATCCGCCGGGGCCTGCGCCGAGCACTGCAACATCGAACATCGGAGCGCCGTTGGAAGATGTGACAGAGACCGTTGCCATGCATGCGATTATCCCATCCTCATTGCGCTTTGAGTCTTCGCGCCTTCGTGGTCGTTCACAAGCGCCGGCGCAGGCATACAATGGAGCGGCATGAACCCCGATCTGCGCGAGCGATTGCGACGGCTGGGCGTGCACAAAGGCGCCGCGCATCTCAAGCCATCGCGGCCGGCGCTGCAACCCGATCGCACCGGCACGCCGGCGCGCGCGCAACTCGAACCGCTGCGCACGCCGTTCGGCTATGCCCACGTGAGCCGATCGGCATATGCGCTTGCCCATCGCCATGGCGATCGCACCCTGGATGCTGCGCTGCGCTATCCGCCTGAGTCGCTCGCCCGACTGGTCGCTGGGCGCGGCGTCGCCGAGGTGGACTTGCGCCGGGCGCTGTTCCTGGACACCGAGACCACCGGCCTGAACGGCGGGGCCGGCACGTTCGCCTTTCTCGTCGGCCTGGGGTATTTCGACGATGAGCGCTTCGTCGTTGAGCAATTCTTCCTGCGCGATCCGGCCGAGGAGGCCGCAATGCTATGCGAGGTGGACCGGCGCGTGAACGACCGGCAGCTCATTGTCACGTTCAACGGCCAAGCCTTCGACGTGCCGCTGTTGGAGTCGCGCTTCGTCCTGTCGCGCATCGCGTCGCCCTTCGCCGGCAAGCATCACCTCGACCTGCTGCTGCCGGCCCGGCGCGTCTGGCGTGGCAGCCTGGACTCGTGCAGCCTGGGCTCGCTGGAGTTTCACCTGCTCGGCGTGCGGCGCGAGCAACGCGACGTGCCCGGCGCGGTCATCCCGTTCTTGTATCGCGAATACCTGGCCGCCGGCGGCGGCAACCTGAACGAGGATATGCAGCGCGTGATGTATCACAACCTGAACGACGTCCTCTCGATGGTCGCGCTGGTGTCGCGCCTGGCAGATGCGCTGACGCGGCCGCAGGATGCTGCGGAGCACTTCAACGCTGCGCGGTTCTACGAGCGCGTGGGTGACTACGACGCTGCCGAGCGCAGCTATCGCGCAGCGGCCGCGGGTCTCCCGCTCTCGTCCCTCCGGCACGTCGCGCGCTTCATGAGACGCCGCGGGCATCTGGAGGAGGCGCTGGCCATCTGGCAGCGTTTGGCGGAGTTGGACGATGTCGAAGGCTTGATCGAGGTCGCCAAGCACTACGAGTGGCGCGCGTGCGACCTCGATCGCGCGCTGGACTACGCGCGACGTGCGCTGCGCGTCAGCGCCAGCCCAACGCTGCGTGCGGCGATCGCGCATCGTATCGCGCGGCTGGAGCGCAAGGTGCGTAGAGCCTAAGCGCAGACGTTTGTCTTGCAATCTGTGTCCTCTGCAAAGCCTAAGTGGGTCGCCAAATGTCTCGCGTAGGTAGGAACGCTCTCCGCAGCGTTCCCTGCTGACTCGCATCGTCACCTCGCCCCGTTTGCCATACAATCCGGCATAACGTCCAAGAGCGATGCTCGAAGGAGGAGCCGCGCGAATTCCGATGAACCGTCCGATATTCGCATCCCTCAACCGCGGTGCGGCGATCATCCTTGCCGCAGCGCTGATCGCCGCCTGCGCCGTCCCGGCGGCGTCGCCCGCAACGCAGCCGCCGGCTGCACGTCCACCCTCGACGAGCAGCAGCATCATCGTCGCCAAAGTCGAAGAGCCGGAGACGCTCAACCCCTACATCACTCAGCTCGTCACCAGCTACGACGTGCTATCAGGTGTCATGGAGGGGTTGATGGACTTCGACACGAACCAGGTGTTGCAGCCGCAACTGGCCGAGTCGTATCAGGTCTCCGAGGGCGGCCTGACCTACACCTTCAAGCTGCGCCGGGGCGTGAAATGGCACGACGGCCGGCCGTTCACCGCAGCCGACGTGGTCGCGACATGGAAGATCATCATGGACGAGAACTTCGCTGCCTTCAGCACGCTCGGTTGGGACAAGATCACCGACATCGAGACGCCGGACGACTACACAGTAGTGATGAAGACGAGCGAGCGCTACGCGCCGTTCATGTCCTACGTCGCGGTCACGCCCATCAGCCCCAAACACCTGATCGAGAAGGGCTTGGACTGGTTCAAGCAAGAGTTCGGCCGGAAACCGATTGGCACCGGCCCCTACAAGCTCACGCGATGGGAGACCGGCCAGTTCATCGAGCTGGAGAAATTCACCGACTACTGGGGCGGCGCGCCGAAGCTCGACAAGGTCATCATCAAGATCGTCCCCGACGACAATACGCTGATGGTGCAGCTCACCACCGGCGAAGTCCAGTTGACCGATGCCGTGAGCGCCGCCCGCATTGCTGAGGCGCGCAAGCTGCCCAACAGCGTCGTGCTCACCCGCGATGGGCTGGAGTGGGTGCACATGGACCTCAAGAACATCGGCTTCCTGATGGATAAGCGCGTGCGCCAGGCGCTGGACTACGCCACGCCCAAGCAGCAGATCGTGGACCGGATGCTGGGCGGGTTGGCTACCATCAGCATCGGCGATCAAGCGCCCGGCACGCCCTACTTCAACCCCAACATCAAGCCGCGCCCTTACGACCTAGCGGCGGCAGCGCGATTGCTGGAGGAGGCCGGCTTCAAGAAGAACGCGCAGGGCATCTTGGAGAAAGACGGCCAGCCGTTCGTCATCGAGCACTGGATCGTAGCCGGCGACCAGCTCACCAAGCAGATCCAGCAAGTCATCGCTGCGAGCTGGCGCCAGCTCGGCATTGACGTGCAGGAGCGCGAGGAGGACATCAAGACGATCTGGGGCCCGAACGGCTACCAGTTCACGCAAGCGATGACGGCGGGGATGTATTCGTGGACGAACGCCAACGACCCCGATAACATGTTCTACTGGCATTCGTCGCAGATCCCGTCCGACCCAACGGGCACCGGCGGCAACTTGCCGGCCTACTTCAACAAATACGAGCAGCAAGCCAAGATAGACGAGCTGACGGCAGCCGGCGCGGCTGAAATAGATCCGGAGAAGCGCAAGCAGATCTACTGGCAAATCCAAGAGTTGCTGTTCGAGGAGACGCCGGTGATCTTCATGTACTGGCCGAAGCGCATCTACGTCGCGCCGAAGAACCTGACCGGCTTCAACCCGAACACCTTCAACTTCTTGCTGTGGGATGTGGAGAACTGGGCCTTCACGAATTGAAAATTGAGAATTGAGAATGAAGAAATTCACTGCTAGCAGATACAAGCTGCTTTCTCAATTTTCAATTTTCAATTTCTCCGCATGCGTAGCTACTTCGTCCGCCGCGTGCTGGGCGCGATTCCGCTGCTGATCGGCATCTCCTTGGTGTCGTTCATCTTCTTGCATGTCATGCCGGGCGGACCGGATGCGCTGCTGGCGCGCAACAGTCGCATGAGCGCCGAACAGCTCGCCAAAGTGCGGCGCAGCCTTGGCCTTGACCAGCCCCTGCCGGTGCAATACGCGCGCTGGTTCACCAACATCCTGCGCGGCGACTTCGGCCTGTCATTCACGCAGTTCCGGCCGGTGTCGCAGATCATCGGCGAGCGCATCCCGCATACACTGCGCCTAGTGATTCCGGCGATCGTGCTTTCGATCGCGCTGGCGCTGGTTGCCGGTATCGCCTCGGCAGTGTGGCGCTATAGCCTGGCCGACCACATCATCAGCGGGCTGTCGTTCCTGGGGCTGGCCATGCCGGTGTTCTGGTTCGGGTTGATGCTGCAGTTGTTGTTCTCGGTGCAACTGGGCTGGCTGCCCAGCGCCGACATGACCAGCGGCGACGGCGGGCTGGTCGCCAGCGCCAAGCACCTCGTCATGCCGGTGACCACGCTGGCCATCGGCACAGTGGCCGGCTGGAGCCGCTACGTGCGCGCCTCGACGCTCGAAGTGTTCAGGCAGGACTTCGTGCGCACAGCGCGCGCCAAGGGGCTTGCCGAGCGGCTGGTGATCACGCGCCATGCGCTGCGCAACGCGCTCATCCCGTTCGTGACGGTCGTCGCCATGGACATCCCGTTCTTCCTCAGCGGCGCCGTCGTCACCGAGACGATCTTCAGTTGGCCGGGCCTGGGCCGGCTGTTCTTCGACGCGTTGCGCGCGCGCGACTATCCGGTGTTGATGGGGCTGCTGGTGTATGCCGCTATCCTCATCGTCGTCTTCAACATCATTGCCGACTTGCTGTATGCCTGGCTCGACCCGCGCATCAAGTATCGGTGACGCGCCGGCAATGCTGCATACGTTTGGCAGCACGGAACAACAGTTGCAGCCGGCTCCGGCGATCGGCTACGCAGGGCTGATCTGGCGCCGGTTCATCGCCCACCGTCTGGCCGTCGCCGGCACGATCCTGCTGGGCATGTTCGTGCTGCTGGCGA
This sequence comes from Candidatus Roseilinea sp., assembly GCA_025055235.1. Lineage (GTDB taxonomy): Bacteria > Chloroflexota > Anaerolineae > J036 > Brachytrichaceae > JAAFGM01. The sequence goes on from JANWYN010000097.1 coordinate 5,802, forward strand.
TCTTCGCGCCGTTGCTCTCGCCCTACAGCCCAAGCGAACCGGACCTGTTCAACCAGCTCGCCCCGCCCTCGCTGCAACATCCGCTGGGCACCGACCCGCTCGGCCGCGACGTGCTGACGCGGCTGCTGTATGGGGCGCGCGTGTCGCTGGCGGTCGGTGTGTTGTCGTCGCTGATCTCGGTCGTGATCGGCGTCGTCGTGGGCGCGGTCGCCGGCTACTACGGCGGGCGCGTGGACGATGCCCTGATGCGGCTGGTGGACCTGCTGCTGGCCTTTCCGGCCATCTTCCTGTTGCTGATCTTGTTCGCCACGATTCAGCGTTCGCTGGCGATCGTCATTTTGTTCCTTGGCCTGTTCGGCTGGCTCTACCTGGCGCGTGTGGTGCGCGGCGAGATTCTGTCGCTGCGCGAGCGCGATTTCATCACAGCGGCGCGCGCCCTGGGCGCGAGTCACCGGCAACTGATCGCCCGGCACCTCGTGCCGAACGTGACTGGTGCGATCATCGTCACGTTCACGCTCGATGTGGCGATCAACATGCTGGCCGAGGGCACGCTCAGCTTCCTCGGCTTCGGCGTGCCGGACTCGACGCCGACGTGGGGCAACATGCTGAACGGCGCGGCCAGCTATTACACGCGCGCGCCGCTGCTCACCATCGCGCCCGGCCTGGCCATCACGCTGGCCGTGCTGGCGGTGAACTTCATCGGCGATGGCCTGCGCGATGCGCTCGACCCGCGCGGGTGAGTCAAATGGGTGCATTTTCTAACGGGGGCATTGCGCGGATTCGCGCAGCGGATGAATCCGCGCGCAACGCATGGCAAAGCCGACCGTGCGCCGGCTTTGCCGCAAATTGCCCGCGACTTCAGTCGCCGGGCAAAGCACGATCCGTGCATCGCTTGTATAATCTTCGTGTCCAAGCCGATCGTCCCTGCGCAGTAGGCATCGCAGGTGCACTTCCAGAGAGCTGGCGGCCGGTGCGAGCCAGCATGCGCGCGAAGCCGAATTGGAAGGGAGTAAGCTGTTTGCGGCGCTGGACGCGAAGAGTGGGTGCGCGCGAGCGCATCAACTGAGGTGGCACCGCGAGTGCGTGAATTCACGCGCCCGTCCTCAGATTCCGAAAGGGTTATGAGGACGGGCGCTTTTGTTTCGGACGAGCGCTTCCGACTCCCACTCCCGACTCCCAAGTCGGAAGTCGGGAGTAGGGAGTCATCAATCATCAATCATTCAGAGAAGCCATGACCAACAACATCGTCTTCTCCGGCATTCAACCGACCGGCGACATGCACATCGGCAACTACTTCGGCGCGGTGGTGAACTACGTGCGGCTGCAGAACACCGGCGCATATCAAACCATCTACTGCGTGGTGGACCTGCATGCGATGACCGTGCCCTACGAGCCGGCTATGCTGCGCAGAAACACCGAGCAGATGTTCATTGATCTGCTGGCGTGCGGCCTTGATCCAGACAAGTCCATCGTCTTCGTGCAGTCCATGGTGCCCGAGCACACCGAGCTGGCTTGGATCTTCGGCTGTGTGTGCTCCTACGGCGACCTGACGCGCCAGACGCAGTTCAAAGAGAAGAGCGAGCAGCTCGAAGGCAAGCAGGACGCGTTCATCTCCGCCGGCCTGTTCACCTACCCGGTGCTGCAAGCGGCGGACATCTTGCTGTATCGCGCGGCGCACGTGCCGGTCGGGCAAGACCAGAAGCAACACCTAGAGCTATCGCGCACGATTGCCAACCGCTTCAACACGCAATTCGGCGAGTATTTCCCCGAGCCGGAGATGCTCGCCACCGAGACGCCGAAAATCCTCTCGCTCAACGAGCCGACCAAGAAGATGAGCAAGAGCCTCGGCCCGAAGTCGTACGTCGGGTTGTTCGAGGACGAGAAGACGGTGCGCAGCAAGGTGCGCGCGGCGGTGACGGACACCGGCGAAGCCGGCACGCCGCTGGGCGAGGGCGCGCGCAACCTGCTAGGGCTGCTGCGCGCATGCGGTAAGCATGACCAGGCTGAGGCGTTCGAGCGGGAGTATGCGTCCGGCAATCGCCGCTATGCGCCGCTAAAGGATGCCGTCGCCGACGCGCTGGTGGAGCTGACGAGCGGCTTGCGCGCGCGCCGCGAAGAAATCGGCGCCGACCGCGCGCACGTCCGCCGGCTGATGCGCGAGGGCGCAGAGAAGGCGCGGGCCATCGCGCGCGCGACGATGAGGGACGTGCGGGAACTCACCGGCCTGCCGGCACACGAGCAGTAGCCCCGTGATCACCGGTTGGTGATTGCCCCGCGCTGGGTTACCGGCGCGGCGTCGCCTGCGAATCGCCCCGTCGCCACGATCCGGCCATCCTTCAGGAACGGCTCGGCGAAGGCGTGGAGCTGCGTGCCGTCCTTGGACAGGATCGGCTCGGCCGAGTATTGTGGCAGGTAGATGCGCCGCATCTTGTTCGTGCGGTTCGGCCCGCTGCGGTGGAAGCACACGCTGGAGAAGACGGCAATGCTGCCCGCCGGCACGATCACCGGGATGCCCGGATCGTCGCCAAAGTAGCCGATCAGGTCGTTCGTTCCCTCTTCGTGCGTATGCGGCACCATCTCGCGCACGCCGGCGCGCGAATACGGCAAGATGTAGACCGTGCCGTTCTCCTCGTTCACGTCGTCCAGCGCGCACCAGCAGGTGAGGTAGGGCTTGTGCGGGTGGCCGACATAGCCGGAGTCCTGATGCCAGCCGAACTTCATGCCGCGCTCGGCCGCCTTCACCACAAACTGCTCGTGGAACAAGTAGGCCGTGTCGCCCAGCGTCGCCCGGCAGATGTCGGCCATCAACTCGCTGAAGATGAAATCGGCGATGTAAGGGCTTTCCTTGTAGCGGTTAGAGATGAAGTAGCGGCTGTTGCGGCGGTTGAGCCCGACCACGTCTTGGCCCAACCGGTCCATCTCGTCCTCGATCATCTTGATGTAACGCGCGCACTCCGCACGCAGCATCTCAAGATGATGCTCCGGGATCACGCGCTCGAGGATGAAGTAGCCTTCGTCTTGATACTGCTTGATCTGCGCATCGCTAATGTGGATCATGATGAGTTGGATTCTAATCGGGTTTGAGTTTTAAG
>JANWYN010000010.1 GCA_025055235.1 Candidatus Roseilinea sp.
GACTTCGCCCGCGCCGTGGCTTTGCTCGGGCTGGCCGGGTTGACCACCAACTCCCGCTTGACCGGATCAATGAATACATCCATGTCCTCGAGCGGGATGGCGCCGAGCAGCACCTCGCTCTCGCCGGGCAGCACGAGCGCGCTCAACACCGAGCGCCGGTTCTGGAAGTGAATCTCCACCGGGCCGACCAGCTCCAACAGCCGGATCGAACCGTCGGCCATTTGCACCGCGCGCTGGTCAATCGGACGCAGGTCGAGCTGGGCCTTGATCGCCTCGTTGATGCACAGCGTGGACGCGCCGGTGTCCACCAGTGCCGGCACGGTGACGCGCTTGACCTGATCCTCGCCGATCAGCCCGCGCCGCCACAGCGCCAGATCATCGCCGCTGACCAGTTCGAGTTGCGCGTAGACCGGGCCCATATCCCTCACCTCCGGTTGCGTCGGCAGCACGAACTGCGCCCACACATCTCGTCGCTCATAGATGCTGGGATGGTCTTTCACTCGGACGGTCATGTATGCCACCTCCGTGCAACGAGCATTCTACAACCCGCAAGCGGGGGATGCATTCGCCAGCGGGACTGTAGCACACGGGCACGGAACGGCGTCCGTGCCCTACGACTGTGCGATGGTTTGCCCCTATCCGCGAATGCGCCACAGGCGGGTGCATTTTCTAAACAGGGGGCATTGCACGGATTTGCGCAGCGGATGAATCCGCGCGCAACGCATGGCAAAGCCGGCGCACGGCCGGCTTTGCCACAAATTGCCCGCGACTTTAGTCGCCGGGCAACTTGCCCCAGCGGGAAGTACACCTCCCTGCACCCCTCGTCCGTCGTCCGTTACAATCCGGCAGCCCATGCGCACCCTTGTTTCACTCGACATCGAAACCACCGGCTTCGACCCCGAGCGCGACACGATCCTGGAGATTGGCATCGTGCGCTTTCGCGGCGAAGACGTGCTCGAGGAATGGTGCAGCCTGATTGACCCCCAGCGCCCGATCCCGCACAAGATCACCGAGCTGACCGGCATCACCGACGACATGGTGAAGCGCGAGGGCGTGCCGCTGTGGGATGGCCTACGCGAGGCGCAGCGGATCATCGGCAACGCGCCCATCATCGGCCACAACATCGCGTTCGACCTGAGCTTCTTCAAGAGCCTGAAGACGCCCCCGCCCTTCACCAAGAACACGGCGCTCGACACGTTCGAGCTGGCCGGTATCCTCGTGCCGCACGCCGGCCGTTACTCGCTGGGCGCCTTGGCCGCCGAGCTGGGCATCCACCTGCCGGAGTCGCACCGCGCGATGGCCGACGCGCGCACGGCGCACCAGCTCTACCTGAAGGTGTTCGAGCGCGCCGTGGCGCTGCCGCGCGAAATCGTGGACGAGATCAGCCGTCACGCCGACCTGAGCGGCTGGACGCTGGCCGACTTCTGGCGCGATGTGAAGGAGGAGCAGGCGCGCGGCACGTTCAGCACGAGCATCGGCGCGCAATTGCGCCGGCTGACGCCGGACGGCCGGCGGCAAAAAGACCCGTCCGCCGTCCTCCGCCGCCGGTCGGCGCTGCAGGCCAAGCCGCTCAAGCCCAACGAGCAGATTCAGCCGCTGGACGTCGAGCGCGTCGCCGGGACGCTGGCAAGCGACGGCCCATTCGCAGCCAAGTTCCCCGGCTATGAGATGCGCCCGCAGCAGGTGGAGATGCTGCGCAAGGTTGCGCAGACCTTCAACGAGGGCGGCGTAGCGTTCATCGAGGCCGGCACAGGCGTCGGCAAGTCGCTGGCCTACCTCATCCCGGCGATGATGTGGGCGATTCAGAACAACGAGCGCGTCGTCGTCAGCACCAATACCATCAACCTGCAGGAGCAACTGGCCGACAAGGACGTGCCGGCCGTCGTCGGCATCCTCGGCGAGGCCGGGCGCGCGGCCGTGATGAAGGGCAAAGGGCGCTACCTATGCCCCAACCGCTTCGCCGACCTGCGCCGCAACGGCCCGAAGACCGCCGACGAGGCGCGGCTGCTGGCCAAGATTCTGATCTGGCTGCCGAACACGCTGACCGGCGACGCCGACGAACTCTTCATCCCCACGCCGGGAGAACGCGCCGTCTTTCAACACCTCTCCGCGCAAAACCCGATCTGCAACGCCAACACGTGCAGCGCGACGGACTGTTTCTTTCACCAAGCGCGCCGGCTGGCCGAAAGCGCGCATGTCATCATCGTCAACCACGCCCTGCTGCTGGCCGACATCGCAGTGGAGAACCACGCCTTGCCCGAATACAAGTACCTGATCGTAGACGAGGCGCATCACCTGGAGGCCGCCGCGACCGACTCGCTCACCTATCGCCTCGACCGCGATGAGATTCAGCGCACGCTGAGCGACCTGGGCCGCGCCGCGAAGGCACGCCAGGCCGCCGGCAGCAGCGGCCTGCTCGCCGAGATCGCCGCCAAGGGGCGCACGCTGCTTAGCCCCGATCACGGCGGCGCGCTGGACGGCCTGTGCAATCAGGCGATGGACGCCGTGAGTGCAGCCTGGTCGAGCAACATCGCTTTCTTCGACGAGCTGGGCGAGTTCATGGCCGACGAAACGAGCGGCGATTCGTCCGATTACACGCAGCGCGTGCGCCTGACGCGTGCACTGCGCAACCAAAGCGGCTGGACGCGCGTCGAGATCGCCTTCGGCAACCTGCAACGCGACTTGAACGCGCTGGCCCGGCAGCTCGACGGCATCTTCAAGGCACTTTCAGAGGCGTCGGAACTCATCGCCGACTTCGACCCACTGGTCACCCGGCTGCACGGCGCAATCCGCTTCATCACCGAGGCGAGTGAACAACTGAACGGCATGATTGCCAAGCCGAGCGACGACCGCATCTACTGGGTGGACATCGAGACGGTGCGCAAGGCCGCGCGCCAACCGCGGCTGACCTTGAACGCTGCGCCGCTGCACGTCGGCCCACTGATGCAACGCGACCTGTGGCAGAAGAAGCACGCCGTGGTGCTCACCTCGGCGACCATGCGCACCAGCGCGGCCAACGGCAAGAGCCAGCCCAGCTTCGACTACATCAAGAGCCGGCTGAGCGCGCCCGACGCCGAGACCCTGGCGCTCGGCTCGCCGTTCGATTACAAAAACTCGACACTGCTCTACCTTGTCACCGACATCCCCGAACCGAACCAGCAGGGCTACCAGCAAGCCGTGGAGCGCGGGCTGATCGAGCTCTTCCGCGCCTCAGAAGGGCGCGGACTGGCCCTCTTCACCAGCTACTCGGCGCTGCGCGCCACGGCGCGCGCCATCGCGCCGGCGCTGCTGCGCGACGACATCCTGGTGTTCGAGCAGGGCGACGGCACGTCGCGCCGGGCGATGATCGAGGGCTTCCGCGCCGCCGATCGCGCCGTGATGCTGGGGACGAAGAGCTTCTGGGAGGGCGTGGACATCCAGGGCGAGAAGCTGAGCGCGCTGGCCATCTGCAAGCTGCCCTTCGACGTGCCGACCGACCCGATCTTCGCTGCGCGCAGCGAGACGTTCGACAATCCCTTCAACGAATACTCGGTGCCGGAGACGGTGCTGCGCTTCCGGCAGGGTTTCGGCCGGCTGATCCGCTCGAAGCGCGACCGCGGGGTGATCGTGGTGTTCGACCGGCGGCTGTTGACCAAGAGCTACGGCGCCGCCTTCTTGAACGCATTGCCGGAGCCGACGACCATGCGCGCGCCGTTGGCGCACTTGGGCAAAGCGGTGCGTGACTGGCTGGCGGCGCGGTGATTCGACTGATCCGTGCATCGGTGCATAGGAGCGCCCTACCTGGTCGCCCGCATCACGGGTGCATTTTCTAACGGGAGCATTGCGCGGATTTGCGCAGCGGATGAATCCGCGCGCAACGCATGGCAAGGCCGGCGCACGGCCGGCTTTGCTGTAAATTGCCCGCGACTTCAGTCGCCGGGCATCCCGCCCCCAGCAGGAAATACACCCCGCATCACGTCCGAGGGTATTTCAAGCGCATATAATTCCAAGCGTGAAACGCGCAGATTTTCGGGTATCACCTTCTCACACCACCGACGCATCCCCAGCAGCGTTTCACACTTTGCCTCACCTTCGCAACCCGATATCTGAAGTGAAAGCATCGTCATGCGAACCCTGGCTATGATCCTCGCCGGCGGGCGCGGCAGCCGCCTGAGCGTGCTGGCCAACAAACGCGCGAAGCCCGCCGTGCCTTTCGCGGGCAAATACCGCATCATTGACTTCCCGCTCTCCAACTGCGTGAACAGCGGCATCTACACCGTGGGCGTGGTCACCCAGTATCGGCCGCGCTCGCTGCAGGATCACATCCGCAACGGCGCGCCGTGGGACCTCGACCGGCTGAACGGTGGCGTGTGGATGTTGCAGCCGTATCAAGGCCGGCTCGCTTCTGATTGGTACGAGGGCACCGCCGATGCCATCTACCAAAACCTGGACTTCGTGCGCAACTCCCGCGCCGATTACGTGCTCATCCTCTCCGGCGACCACGTCTACAAGATGGACTACAGCATCCTGATCAGCTTCCACCAGGAGAAGCGCGCCGACGTGACCGTCGCTACGCTCAAGGTGACGCCGGAGGAGGCCAGCCGGTTCGGCATTGTGCAGACCGACGCGAACTACCGCGTCATCCACTTCGAGGAGAAGCCCAAGCAACCGAAGGGCACCCTGGCTTCGATGGGCATCTACGTGTTCAACTACGACACGCTGGTCAAGGTGTTGCACGAGGACGCGAAGAACCCGAATTCCACACGCGACTTCGGCAAAGACATCTTCCCGAAGATGGTGGCCGAGAGCTACCGCGTCTTCGCCTTCCCCTATGCCGATTACTGGGTGGACGTCGGCACGATCCAGTCGTATTGGGAAGCGCACATGGACCTGCTGGCCGACACGCCGCCGATTGACCTGCTCGACCGCGAGTGGGTGATCCACACGCGCTCGGAAGAGCGCCCGCCGGTCAACATTCGCACCGGCGCTACCGTCAACCACTCGCTGATCACCGACGGCTGCGTCGTCGAGGGATCGGTCGAATACTCCGTGCTCTCGCCCGGCGTGCGCGTCAAGCGCGGCGCGGTGGTGCGCTATTCGATCGTCATGACCGACGCGGTGATCGAACAAGGCGCGATGGTGGACCGCAGCATCATTGACAAGAACGTCATCGTCGGGCGCGGCGCATGCGTGGGCTACGGCTCGGATTACACCGAGAACGCCGAGCTGCACCTCAACACCGGCATCAGCGTGGTCGGCAAAAACACCATCATCCCGCCGGACTTTCGCATCGGCCGCAACGTCGTGGTGGGCAGCGACCTCAACGACGACGCCTTCAACGGCGACTTCCTGCCCAGCGGCCAGAACTTCATGGTCGAAGCCACCGATTGACATGAAGCTCGACCACCTCGCCATCGCCGTCGCCGACCTTGACGCCGCGCTTGCCTTCTACCGCGATGCGCTCGGCTTGGAGCTGGGCGGGATCGAAGAGGTGGAGCGCGAAGGGGTGCGGGTCGCCTTTCTGCCGCTGGACGACGGCCAATCACGCATCGAGCTGGTGCAGCCCACGCGCGACGACACCGGCATCGTCAAGTGGATGACCAAGCACGGCCCCGGCATGCACCACGTCTGCCTGGCCGTGGTGGACATCGAGGCAACGCTGGCACGGCTCGCTGCCCACGGCTGCGAACTCATCCACCCGCAGCCCATGACGCGCGAGGACGGCACGCGCTACGCTTTCATTCACCCGCGCAGCGCGTTCGGCGTGCTGGTGGAGCTGTACGAGAAGCCGGTGTGAAGCGCAAAAAAGCCGGACTCTATGAGAGCCGGCCTTTTGCGTTGTCCACGAACTTCAGCCGATCTTCTTTCCGATCTCCTCGAGCAGGCGCGCGCGCGTCTCCTCCAACGGGATGCGCTCGATCACCGGCGCGAAGAAGCCCTCGACGATCAGCCGGCGCGCCTCGTTGAGCGGGATGCCGCGGCTGCGCA
>JANWYN010000075.1 GCA_025055235.1 Candidatus Roseilinea sp.
GAGCGCCTTCCGTTCGGCCGAGCCGGCCAGATAGCGATTGAGATAAGCGCGCAGCGCACCGGCCAGCGACGCGCCGGTGAGCACCGGCCGCTTGGGGTCATAGTTGTCGGTCAACAGCGGTAGGTCGGTCTCGTCACTGCCGTCGCCGTTGCCGAAGTGAGCCGGGGCAAGCAGCACCAAATCGCCCTCAATCACAATGCGCTCCAGGATGCGCCGGGCGCGCGCGTTGTGCCAGAATGAATTACCGAATCGTGCGTCGCTCATGGATTACTCTCCTCCGCGCTGCTTACTCTGCTTGGCCGCCAGCCGCAGCACCTCCGCCAACAGGCGCAGGGTGAATTCACGCTGCCGCTCAACGCCAAATTCCACGCTCACATCGCCGATCTGAGCCCGGGGCAGATCGCTCTGCTTGAGGCCAACAGCCTTACACCACTCAGATGTCTGTTTGTTCATCGCATCAGTCAGCCCACGGATCCAGTCCAGCAACGGTCTCTTGACGTTCGGCTCAATTTCGATCCTGGCGCGCTCCCAGCGCTCGTGCGTGGTTTGGCGCTTGGATACGCTCTCGATAAAGCTCTGCAGTCGCTGCGTCCCGTCTTTGCCCTCGCGCGCGGCGTTCAGGGCGATGCTGCGCAGCCGGTAGAGCTGGGCGCGGCTGAGCGAGGAGTCCACCTGCAGCTTGGCGGCATGGCTGAGCAGGATGGACTCGAGCTGCCGCTCGAAGCTGCGTTGAGCCATGCGCTGGGCGATCTTCTTGCCGGCATCGCTGGTGATCGTCTGCGTGGGCTTACCGTCATCTTCTTTCGGCGGCATCTCGACCCGGAGCATCTCGTCCTTCTGCCAGTTGAACACCAGCCGGCCGAAGCCGTCTATGCGCCGTTCGCCCATGCCCTCGTCTTCCAGCCTACGCATCTGCTCAGTGCTCACCCCCCCACGCAGCTTCAGCACGAGCGTGCTGCCGGGGCTGAAGGCCGGCGCTTGTGGCAGCGGCAAGCCCCACTTGCGGTTGAACGCGCCGACCACCTCTTGGCCGACAAACGCCCCTTCCAACGCAGCCTCAACGCCGAGCGCCCGGGCGATCCGCTCCGCCAGCGTGCGCGGGCTGACGACGAACTGGCCGCGCTCATCACATAAGAGCAACGGACTGGTCAGCGTCACCAGCAGCCGTCCATCTGATGCGGTCGGCGAGCCGGGCGCATCGCGCCAGTGATCATCAACGCGTTTGACGGCGAAGCAAGCACGGCCGTAGCCCGATGTGTGTGCCTTGCCGATCCAGTGCTCACCGGTCAGTAGCGCTTTGAAAGTTTCGGCGTCCGCGTCGTCGCATAGGACGACGCCGATGAAGGTTTGGCCGGCATCCAGCGACTCGTAGCGATACACGGCGCCATCGTCGTCGCGCGGGCGGCCAAAGTTGCGATTCTTAGCAGCGCGCTGGGTGTGCACCATCACCCGGCGGCGAGGGGAAACCAAACGCGCCGTGCTTCCTTGGCCATCTTCACTGACCCAGCAAAAGGGCGCGCCGACGCGCACATACTGGGCGTCGTCTCTCGCCTCAAGGGCGAAGTCGTAGATCGGGACGGCGTGCTCTTCGCGCTCATCCATCGCCTGCCGCAGCTTAGACTTGTCGCGCTGCCAGGAGCGCGGGGTAGGCAACGCGCGGTTGTTCAGGCGGTCGGCAGGATAAGCGTTGAGGAAGCGCGCTGCGCCGAAGAACAGCCGTCGAGCGTCCGAACCAACCTTGGCGTCATCGAGTATGTCGGCTTGGGGCACGCGGTGCTCGCGGGCAAAGCGGCCGACGAGTGCGCCACGCACTACGCCTCCGGGGATGTAGTCGTACGACACGCTGCTGTTCGGGTCGCCTTCCACGCGCCCCAACAAGGCCGGCGTCAGCAGTTCGACGGTGTAGATCACGGCTTTCATCGCTTTGCCTCCTGTTCGATTAGCTGTTTAAAGCCCTCGAACTCTGTGCCGGTGATGTCATGTTCACCCTCGAATAGCCGGACGTTCTTCAGGCGCCCGCGCCCGCGATTGCGGCCGGTTCCGGCGCGCCGCAAGGCCAAGCTGCAAGCGGCCAGCAAGGCGCGTTCGGTCGGGCCCATTTCACTGTCAAACCGCAGGTCGGCCGTCAGGGTTAGTTCGCGCACCAACACGCGCATTGAGCGCAGGCTGCCGCGAGCCGGTGCGCCGGCTTCGTTGATCGAGGTTTGCCGGCGGATGGCGGTCAACGACTCCAACACGTCGGCCGGGCTGAGCTTCTTTGCCTCGACGTCGGCTGCCACGGCGCGGCGCAGGTCTTCCGGCAGTTGCGCGTGGCCGACGTGCAACAAGCCGTCGTCCTCCAGCGTGCTGCCGGGGTTGCCGAAGAGTTGACGGGCTGCACCTTGCAGTTCGGTGAGCTTCGGGTGGTTCTGGCGCTCCAGGGCGAATAGCAAAGCGGCGCACTCTTCGACCAGCAACCCCTTCAAGGTGCGTCCGCGCAGGAAAGGCAGGCCGGTCGCCTCGTCGTACTCGATCTCTTCGTCGAGCAGGCCGGCCACGCCATCGCCGCGCCCAAACGTGGCGTCGCTGGCCAGCGTGAACTCCAAACGCAAATCGGTTGTCATGCCATCTCCTTAAGTTGCAGCGGCACATATAGATCGGCTAGCTCAATCGCATCGAAGTACGCGCAGCGCTTGTCCTTGACATCTGCGCCGTCGAGCCAGCCGGTATTGCGGTGTTCCCCTTTATCGCCCTCGGTCAACTCTGGCAAGGCGGGCTTGCCTAGGCGATAGATCAAGGCAAAGCGTTCCACCGCCTGTGGGCCTTCGCGCAGCGCCTCGCGCAGGGCTTTGACCTTGTTGCGGCGTTCGGCCCAGGCTTCGCCCTGGAACGACTGCACCAAGCGTTCGACCACCGTCCAACTGCGCGCCGTGCGCGCATCCAGCGATGCATTTCGCGTCAACGGTTCTAGGCTGACCGGTCGCAGGGTCAGTGAGCCGTGCTGCGTCGTGTATTCACGCCGTCGCACGTCTTCGATGTTGCCGATCAGGCCGCTTAGCGCGAAGTGCCAATCCAGGAAGCAGCCCGGCTCTTGGTTCGCGCGCGACTTCTCCTGGGCGCGGAAGCGCTTGGCACTGCTGCAGAGCTCATCGGCCAAGTGATAGGCGCGCGAGAAGGGATAGCGTGACTTGACGATGGCCACGCCGGCGCAAGCGCTGGGGGTTTCGCCGTTGAGCAACACCCCTGCTTGTTTGAGCTTCTGCTCGGCGCGGTCGGCGAACAAGGCGAGATAGTCGGTCGCCAACGACAAGCCCAGGCGGCCGTCGCACACAAACGTGGTGTCATCGCCGCCGAAGACCAATGGGCGAAAGGGCAAGAACCCCTCGTTTTTGGCCTTATTCTTCAGTTTGAGCGTGTCTTCGCGTTCGGCATCTTTGCCGATCAAGCGGGTCGGGGCGCCATTTTTGTCTTGGCCGCGCTGGATCGCATAGATCAATGCCTGGACCGTGTCATGCAAAGCTTCGCGCGCCGCCTCGTCCAAGGCATCTGATCGCTTGCGCATAGCAGTGATATAGGCGCGATGGTCGCGCTGGTGTTGTTTGCCCAGTTCGACCATGGCCTGGCCGAAGCCGTTGCCGTCCACGTGCGCGACGGCGATGAAGCTCTGCTCGCCTTTGCTGCGGCCCAGATCATCGAAGTCGCGTGGGAAGTCGTACTCATCGCCCAAGAGGCCTTGGAACAGGGCGCGCAACTCGTCGTGAGAGTGATCCGCAGCGCGCAGTTTGGCCACGATGCCCGAGGCCAGGGGGTGATGTTTGTCACTGCCATACGAGTAGAGCGCGTTCGCCGGCAAGCCGGTGGAACGGCAGGCCGCCGTGACGCCTAGCCCGAGCAAGGGCGCATCGAAGGCGCGCTCGGCCTTTTGCCGCTCCACGTCTTTGAAAGCGTCTTGTACGGCGCGGAACAAGTCGCCCGACGAAGACCAGTCAAACGACTGCCGGGCGAAGAGCAACGTCAACCCCGGGGCAGCGCACAACACGCGCCGCGAGAGTTGCCTGATGAACTCGCCGGCGCTCTTATCGTTGGTGAAGATGACCAGGACGTTCGCGCCGGCGGCGTAGATCACCTCAGCGTCTAGGGCGCCGCTCTCGATGCGGCTGCTTTGAGTCAACGCTCCCTTCGTCGCGTCGCTGATGTTGTTGCGCGGCGCAACCCGGCGCACCGTCTCCAGCGCCCAAGAGCCGGTGGCCTGCTTGACCAACCACGAGGCGCCGATGTTCTCGGCCAGGCGGTTGCTGGCGAAGATGTAGGACTGTATCTGTGTAGTGTCTACCACCACGAGCGAATAGGACATGCGACCTCCTCGCAAATGCTATGTTGACGGGCGCTGGTCAGCGATCCACTGTTCGATATGCGCAGCCAGATCGGCTAGGTGCGCGCACCCGAACACGCGGATCTGCGCCTGGTTATCGGGGTCAATCTGCTGACGGGCTTCGGCTTGTAAGCCAGCCGGGTCTGTGTAAACGCTGACCAGAGCGACGCGGGCCTGATCCCCGCCAAGCTGCCGGGCGCGCAGCACAACCTCAAACAGCTTGTGCTTGAGCTGTGCTTTGGCCCCTTTGCCGTCCGCGGTGCCACAGCTAAAGGCAAAAAGCTGATAACCCAGCAAGGCCGCCACGTCCAGATCGAGCTCGACGCCGGCCGTTGTGACGTTGACGCCCTGAAAGACTTGGCTGGGATTCGGCGTTGTGCCCGGCTGCGATAGGTTGTTCAACACGTCCAGCACATAGTGCTCCAGCCATAGCCCATCCAGCCACTTGCAAAAGTCTTCCGGTTCAGAGAGACCGAGATGCCGGTAAGCGGCGCCGATATCCAGCTGCTCACCGGTCTGATTCAGCTCTACCTTGAGCGCCTCGGCCACGGCGTCGAGCGACCCACCGGCCGGCCAGTTCAGCCGCGCTTGTTTGAGCTGACCTGCGCTCAACCATCGTTCGGAACCATTCTTTCGGCAGGTGCAATACAGAACCGTTTGCTTCCATTGTTCTTGGTAAGTGCTCTTAACACCCTGCTTGCAATCCGCCGCATACGAGCAGGCGATGGCACGTGCAGCCTTGGGCAGGATCGGTTGTTGGCGTGGCTGCTGCTTGAGCTTCCAGCCATGCAGATTCAGCATCTCCTGCAGGGTCAGATTGAGTGCATCGCCAACGGGCAGCCTCACCGGGCTGCGCTCGTCATCAATCACCAGTTCCTGGTTGCGGGCATCGAGGTAAGAGGCGGTGAAACGCTCTTTGTTCTTTTGCGCCCAATCGGCAACGGCGCGGTAAGCGTGCACGGCCATCGCCTTCGTGCCGCCCGTGTAGTGCAGGCCGACGCTTTTGTATTCATCGTTAAGGAGTTTGTGCACACCATTGTATATTGAGGGCGCGCTGGCTTCATCCACAACGCACAGATCAACGCCGCAGCCGGGAAGAACGGCCTCGATCTGTTGCTTGAGGCGGTTCGCGACCGCCTGCGTGCCGTTTGAGTGCAGCAGCGTGATCCGCTGCTTCCCCAACAGCCGCGCTGCCACGTAGTTCGGCAGCGGATTGCCCCCGACGAGGAGGATCAGGCGGTCGGTTCGATATCGCTCCAGGTCATTCATCGGCGCTTCGCTCCTTCAACGTTGACGTTCCCGTGCGAAGGCGCGCAGCCGGCATCGCAGCAGGTCGGCCATCCTGTGACGCTCCCCCTCAACCACGCGCCTTCCGCCGTTCAGCCTATCCCCGCTCTTCGCAGGTGGCATCATGGCCGCCCGCGAAAAACATCATAGAAATCCTCGATGCGAACCCGGCCGGCCCGCGCGACAGTTTCTCCAGACGTGTCAGATCGCATCCAGCATCCCGCCGAACTTCTCGTACAGAAACCGGTGAGACAAACGCTTCTTCTCCGGCAGCTCCCACGCGATCCGGCACTCCTCGAAAATGCGCGCCTTGTGCGAATCCAGCGTCGCCTGCGTAATGCTCAAGCGCCGCGCCACGGTCGCCGAATCGGCGCCGTCGCGGGCGAACTCGCGCAACACCTCGCGCTGGCGCGGCGTCAGCCGCCCCACGACCTGTCGCACACGCTGTCTATCTTGTCGGCTGAGGCGGCTCTTTCCGCTTTCCAGCACGTCCTGCGGCGACGCCAGCGCTGCTTCCTGAAGGTTCGGTGCAATCATGTTAATTGGCAGCAGCGGCACATGCACCAGCCGAATGGCCGGGTCGTCCTCCGACCGGTGGAGGATTTCCCCTCGCCCGGCGCGCTCGCGCAGCGCCGGCGGCGTATACAAGTGCAGGCACTGGTCGTGCATGTCGAACAGCAGCGACGCCGCCGAAAGCGCCTGCAAGCCGAGCAGCCGCGGCCCGCCGGTCACCAGCAAGATAATTGCATAGCCCTCACGCTTCAGTGCCGTGATCAGGCGATGCACGGTCAGCCAGATGGCGCTGGGCGCAGCAAAGTCGTCTATCCGCTCGATGGCGCGGCCGCCGGCCGAGCTATGCAACGTGGCCAGCGCCTCGCCGGGGCGCTCGCGGACGGTGAACGAATCGAAGCGCAGGTGCACTCCCAGCCGTTCGGCATAGCGCCGGTAAGACGGATAGTTGTCGAACTCATGCCGCAGCGAGCTCAGGCTGCGCTGGATGGCCGGATCGGTAGGCGAAAGATGGAGAGCACATACTCGATGCAAGGTGACGCGTTGACGCAGCAACTCGTCCACCGCGAAGGTCACGATCTGCGGCTTGCCGCCCAGCGTGGCGATCAGCGCGGTCGGGATGTCGTCCACAAGCAGCGCGGCTTGGGATCCCCCTCGCCTACTCACATCTCGACGATTGTCTACTTCACTCACTGATTCAAATGGATGCAATAAACCTTCTGCCCGCAATTCTGATCGGCGGCCCACCACACTCCGGTAAGTCCGTATTGGCTTACAGTTTGTCACAGGCGCTGCGCGCACGCAAGGTCGCCCACTACCTGTTGCGCGCTGCACCGGATGGCGAAGGCGACTGGTCACAAGAGATGGACCCACACCTGGTGCACGCCATCCGCTTCAAAGGCGAGTGGAGCACGCAGTGGGTGAACATCGTTTGTCGTGACTTGGCCGCGCGCGTCATGCCGCTGCTGGTGGACATCGGCGGCAGACCGACGGCAGACCAGATGACGATCTTCGACCAATGCACCGGCGCGATCTTGCTCACCCCCAACGATGAGGTGGCGGCGCGCTGGCGCGAGCGGGTCGCCTCGCACGGCCTGCCGATCATCGCCGATCTGCGCTCCGTGCTGGAAGGCGAGAGCGCGCTGCAAATGACCGAGGGCGGCGAGCTGCGCGGGACGCTGAGCGGGCTGCAGCGCGGCCAAGGGACTATCCGCAGCTCCGCCCTCGACGCTCTGGTGGAACGCCTGGCTTCCATCTTCGCATTCTCCGAGGCCGAGCTCGCCCGGATACACACGGCTGCTGCACCGGCGGATGCGCGTGTCGTCCGATTCGACGATATGTTGCGACGCATGTACCCCAACGATGGGCTGCCCCGCTTCCGGCCCGAAGACCTCGATGCCATCCTCGCCGACGTGCCGGCGCATGAACCGATCGCTGCCTACGGTCGCATGCCGGTTTGGCTGGCGACGGTGCTCGGCGCGCGGCGCAACCTGCGCTGGCAATTCGACGCCCGGCTGGGTTGGGTGCGCACGCCGCGTTTCACCATGTGCCCTCCGGGCACGAAGCCGGCCGCAAATGCCGGATTGTCGTTCCGCCTCACTCGGACCGGCCACAACCAGGTGCACCTGGACGTCGCGAAGACCGAGTATTACCTTGACTACAGCGCAATAGACGGCCTGCGCGTGCCGCACATTTCAGCGGAGATGCAGGTGACGGTGAACGGGCCGGAGACCCCCGGTGGCGGACTGCCGTTGTGGGTGTTCGCTGCGTTGGGCCATGCCTATCGCGGCTGCGCCGGCGTACAGGCACGGCAGGCCAAGGTTGGCTAAAACAGGACGCGACACATAGGGTCTTAGCGCAGCACAATTGAGCAGCGGCCTAGCCTGTGAAACCCGCGGAGCAGTTCGAGATTTACAACAGCTAAGGTGCTAGACGCGACGGGTTGCCGCCACGCGTAACCTGGCTCACGTGCTGAGCAGCCCATCCGCTACGCTACGAAGCGAGCACGCCATCGCCGACTTCTCCTGCTGATACAGCCGAAAGTAGCGTAGCGTCATGTCCACGCTCGCGTGGCGCAGCGCCGTTTGCACGTGCTCGGTCGTCATCTCGCAGGGCACACAGTTCCGCGGCGCGAATGCCTGTGCCCAAAAGCAGGCCCATAACCGCTTGGCACAGCACTGAGCCATAGTCGTCACCTTGCGCGGCCTGCTGAAGCCGCCTCCTTGATACCACACGGCTGTGTAACTGGTGACCCGAACCGAGCGCCTCAGCTCACTATATCGGTAACGCGCCACATTTGACATCCGCAAATTTGCGGGATCTACAGGCTCCCTTCTAATCTGACCGTCAGCCACTTTTCTGCGCTACACCCAGCGTGAAAGGGTGCATTTCTATTTTTTGGCCGGGCCGCACCCTGAGCGGAGGCCCGCTGCTTTTGCGGGCCGTAGTCGAAGAGGCGGCCAATAATCTGAAATGCACCCAGCGTGAAAGGCGGTCTTGAATTCTGGCAACGCGTATGCTATATTTCTGCTGCCAGTGTGCTCAAGAGAGCAGATGACTCGCCGCGCACGGGGAGCAGTTGACTCTTGCGGGGCGGGGTGAGAGGGCTGTTGACACGCCGAAAAGAGGCATCAACTGCCCGGGGCATGGGCCGCTAGCTCAATTGGCAGAGCAGTTGACTCTTAATCAATTGGTTGGGGGTTCGAGTCCCTCGCGGCTCACTTAGCGGACGAATGTGAACGGTTCGTCCGCTCCGCTTTTCCGCTAGGTTTCATCCTGCTCTCAGCTTGCCTTCCTATAGTCGCGGCAACAATTGGAACGTGCGCTGTTAACTCATGCCGCGTAGAAACCCGGTCTCCAGCCTTCGCATCTTTGCAGCATCCACCAGCACGTTGGCTGTCGCCAGGTGGGAAGCCGGGTTTGCTCGGACATTGGGAGAAACACCTATTGTGTGCATCTGATAGCAACGGTCGAGCAAAACGACCGGGGTGTGCAAGGTGGAGAGGAGGAAGGGCAATGCACAAAACAATACGTTTGCCGAACCGGCTGGCGAGCCTGGCCCTCTGCGCATGCGCAGCGCTCGTGCTTAGCGCATGTAGCAACCCGCTTAGGCAAGAGTCCACGCCCGAGCCCGCGCTCTCCCCGACGCGCACGCCCGTCTCGCAACAGGAACAAATCGCGCGCGCCCAGGCCACGCCAACGACAGCACCTCGTCCCACCGCCGAGGCAAGCACGACCTCTGAAGCCGAGCCAATGAAGCCCGCCCCCAGCGCTGCGGCGGCTACGCGCTATGCCGCCTGCAGTCAGGCCAAGCCGACCGTCGGCCAGATCACGCCGGATCTCACGAGCAACGAAGGGCAGATCGTCTACGTGACTACCGACAACAACATCGTGTTGACCGACCCGACCGGCCGCAAGATCACCCCGATCACGTCAGACGCATTCGTCTCGGAAAACCGGCAGGCCGGGCGCGTGTATCAATTCCCGACTTTCTCGAACGATGGCCGCTTCATCGCCTTCGTCAGCCTGAGCGCCTCGGAAGGCTTCGACGGCATTACGAACACCGTCCACGTCGCGCCGGTCTCCGGCGGCGCAATCACCGATCTATACAGCACGGCGGAGTGGAACATCCCCTATGTGGACTGGTCGCCGGATAGTAACCAGGTCGCCTTCCTAACCATCAGCCCGCGCAGCGGGGCCATCCGCGTAGTCGGGCGCAGCGGCGGCGACATCTCGATCTTCGACACCGGCTCGCCGACCTACTGGCACTGGCGCGCCGACTCCGCTGCGATGGTCACCCACCTGGGTGGTCGAGCGACGACGAAAGGCCTGGCCAACGTCTCGGTCATCGAGGCAAAAGGTTCGGTCAAGGGCGCGCAGACCATCATCGAGGAGCTGCCCGGGGCTTTTCAATCGCCGCACTGGTCGCCGGATGGCCGGCATGTGCTGTTTGCCGCTTATACGGATGGCCAAGACGAGCTGGTGCTGGCCGATGTAAGCGGCAAACCCATATGCACGCTCGAATCCGTCGAAGCCAGCGCCTACTTCGCCTGGTCGCCCAACGGCAGGTACGTCGCCGTCCTGGATACTTCGCCGTCGCCACAGGGCATCCTGGTGCCGGCGGCGTTGACGATCCATGACCTCGTCGCCGGGACGAGCACGGTCGTCCACGACGAAGCCTCGATGTTCTTCTGGTCACCGGACGGCGAGAAGCTGGCCGTCTACTCGATCGTGTTCGATGTGACCCTCACGCCGCTGGGCAACGGCGGGGGAAAGCTCGGCGCGCCGCTCGCACAAACGCGCTCGCCGGCCTTGCGCATCGAGATCGTCAACGTCGCGACCGGCGCCAAGATCAAGGTGGCCGATACCTACCCTTCGCGCCAGTTCATCCGGTACTTCCCTTACTTCGACCAGTACTCGCGCGCCATTACACCCTGGTCGCCCGATGGACGCCGGCTCGTCCTGGCCAGCATCTCACCGGCGCGCGAGACGGCGGACATCGCCGTCGCCACCCTGAACACTGCCGGCACCGGCGTAGACCTGAACCGCATCGCCGCCGGCACGATCGCATTCTGGTCGCCCAGATGAGGCAACGATAAGACATGAAGAGAGCGAGCAACCACTTCCTCCTTGTGACAACGGCCATACTTGCGGCTGTTGGGCTGAGCGCATGCAGCCTCAGCATACCCGCCCAACAAAAACCGCGCGTGGAACTGCCCCAGGAATTCCGCCTGCCGCAGAACGATTTGGTCAAGACGTTCGAGCGCCGCGTGGGGCGGATCGCCGTCGTCGCCGAGGATGGCAACATCCTGGTCATGGATCAAACCGGTGGTGACGTGGTGCGCATCACCCGCGACGGCAACCGGCTGACGCCTGGGAGAAACGAAGCGCTGTTCTACAGCCTGCCGGTCTGGTCGCCCGACGCCAAGCAGATCGCGCTGGTGGAGTTGACCGCCCGGCGCACCCCCGCCAACGCCTTGATTGAACTCAACCCGGAGGCGGTGGTGATCCAACGCGGGCCGAACAGCGTCGTGATCGAGCAAACGGAGGAGGGGCAAACGATGCAGCCTGTTGAGCCGGGCATGCACATCGAGCGCCGGCCACAGCGCGTCATCATCCAGCGCAGCGCGGAGGGCGGCGAACTCGTCTCCAGCGCCGTATACCTCGCTTCGGCAGACGGCAAACGCCCGCTGCGCGAAGTCTTCCTCTCCAAAACGCACGACATCCCCTACCTCGACTGGTCGCCGGATAGCTCACACATTGCCTTCCTCGCCCAGAGCATCGAGGATCAGACCTACGAGGTGAACGTGATCGCCACGCAAGATGGCGCTCGCCCGCGCAAGCTGTTTGAAGGGGAATCCGTCTTCTGGAACTGGAACCCTGACGGCAAAACGCTGGTGGCCAAGGTCAGCGCATCGAACGGTGCGCCGGACCGGTTGACCTTGGTGGACGTCGTCAACGACCAGACGACGCGCATCTCAAACAAAGAGCGGCTGGCGTTCCAGTCGCCCCACTTCTCACCGGACGGCGGATACATGCTCATCACCGAGTCCGCCGGCTCGGGCCGGCACAAGTTGGTCCTGGCCGACCGAATGGGCAAGCCGGTGCGAACGCTCACCGAGTTCGAGGGGCGCATCAGCTTCGCGTGGTCGCCGGCCGGCGCGAAAGTCGCCTACGTCGTGCATGCCGACGAGCGCGAGCCCGGCGGCCCGCTCACTGTGCTCGACGTGAACACCGGCATCAAGAAGGTGATCAGCAACAAGCCGGTCGTGGCGTTCTTCTGGTCGCCCGACGGCCAGCGCATCGCCAGCTTCAGCAGCGCCAGCGCCACCGACATCCCGCCGGACTTCAAGGGCTTCGACTTCACGCCGCCGCTGGATGTGCCATACATGCTGCTGGAGACGATCAACCCGGAGGACGGCAGCGCGCGCGGCTTGTTCTACTTCGCACCGACGACGGCCTTCCAACGGCTCGCCGCCGAATTCGACCGCTACAGCCGGTCGGTCACGATCTGGTCGCCGGACAGCCGCAAGCTCGTGTTTACGCTCACCTACGGCAACGCCAACGGCACGCGCGACTACATACTGGAGACGGAGGCATCGGGCAGCATCAACCCGCGCGTGATCGGCAACGGGTCGCTGGCCTTCTGGTCGCCGAAGTGAAGGCTCACAGATCGGGATAGATTGCTTCGGCCCCGCGCACGAGCACATACATCGGCGTTCCGGCGTCGCGCCAGGATTTGACGGCGCCTTCGAAGATGTCCATCGCCGTTGCCCAATCGCGTGGCGTGCTCAGTTCGAACTGGCCGGCGCGGTCGAAGAGCACGACGTAGCCCTGCGCCGGCGCCCACGAGAGATCGTTCACGCACTCCTCGAAGGCGTCCCAATTCGGACGGAAGTAGGCCGGGAACTCCATCGCTGCGGCACAGGCCTGCAGGAAGGAGGCCTTGTCACGAATCTCGCGCCCGTCCAGATAGAACAAACGCCACCCCGCCTTCTCCAGCACGCGCCTGAGCGTCGCCTCTGACGTGCGCGACCGGAAGCGATACACCCCCGGCGGGTGTGCCTGCGAGAGGACGGCCTGTATCTTGCTCATCGTTCGATCACCCGCACGAAGCTTTCATAATGATCCGCGGTGTAGTAGATCTCACCCCCTGCGCCCATCACGATGCGCCGCGCGCCGCGGTCGCGTTCGCCCGGCGTCCGCACGGTGTACTCGCGATAGTAGCCCCGCGGCTTGATGGGCAGCCGGCGCTCGCGGTTCTGGAAGATCGTCCCGTCCTGGCGATACGGGAAGGGGCCGCCGTGCCGGATGAGCGCGAGCGTTTGCTGCGCCTCGCGCGGCAGCTCGTCCACGAACACCACCGGCAGACCGTCTATGCGCGCCGGCCGCGTTCGGGACGCGACGGTGGGCTGGACGGTCGCAGCCGGCGTCGCCGCGACAGTTTGATTCGGTGGCGCAGTCGGCGTGGCCGCTACGGTCGGCGCCTGCGAGGCAGCCGGCGCCGCGCTGCACGACGCGATCAGGCCGGTGACGACCAGGCACCATAGCGCCAGCACGACGACAAGCTGATGCAGGCGCGATCCGGCGTCATTCATCACGGCTGCTCCTTCCTTCCGACGCGCGCTCTCTCCGGCGCGTCTGCATGGATCGCCAGTATATACATGCGCCGACAGAGAATCGTCAAATGTCACCGGCGCGCTCTACAATTCGGCAACATGACAGCTACCCCCACCCTGACCCGACGCACGATCGGCGACGCGTTCGATCACATCGCGCAGGCGACGCACTGCCAGGCCGGCGCGGTCATCGCGCTCGGCGGCGCGCTGGCCGCCGGGCTGGCGCAAGCCACGGCCAACGTCAGCTTGGACGAGAGCGTCTCAAGCGAGGCGCAAGACGCCGCCCGGCACATGCAACAAGCCATGTCACAAGCGCGCCTGCGCTTTCAGGCGCTGGCCGATCAAGATGCCGAAGCGATCACGGCCTTCGCAGCGCTGCGCAAGCGCGGCGAACCGCTACGGGGTTACGAGCTGCTGTGCGACGGCCCGCGCGAGATGGCCGACCTCGCCATCGGCGCGGCACAGGCCATGCAGGACTACCGCGCGCACGTGTGCGAACGCACGAAGGACGACCTGGAATTCGCGCTCGCCTTGATGAGCAACACGGCACGCGCGGCGATGCTCCTGCTCGACAGCAACCTGCGCATCTGGCCGCTGCCGGAGCTGATCGCGCGCTATGACGCACACGTCACCCGGCTGGCAGCGGCGATCGCAGCGCTGCGGCCGGTGGCGCGCATTCGCCCGCTGTGCTGATGGGGCACCTGAAGCAGATTCTCGATTGATGGATTGCGCAGAAGTTGTTCTTTGAACTCCGGGGATCACTGTGGCCGCGTGCCCCGCACCATGCCCGCGCAAGCGGGGAGTGCGTGGGCATGACGATGTGGCAGGTGCGCAACCTTCAGGCAATCAGCGAAGCCTTGCTGATACTGAATCGGCACCGATGGCGGATAATCCGAGTGCATCGCTCCTGAGAACCGAACGAAGGACGAATCATGAGAATCGAAGATCTCGATACCCCCGCGCTCGTGGTAGACCTCGACAAGCTCGAGGCGAACATCGCCAAATTGCAGTCCTATCTTTCGTCGCACGGCATCGCCAACCGCCCCCATATCAAGACGCACAAGATCCCCGAGATCGCGCACATGCAAATCCGCGCCGGCGCCGTTGGCATCACCTGCCAGAAGCTCGGCGAGGCGGAAGTGATGGCCGACGCCGGCATCCGCGACATCTTCATCCCCTACAACCTGCTGGGCGAGCACAAGCTGGCGCGGCTGGCCAAGCTGATGCAACGCGCCACGGTCAGCGTCACGGCCGACTCCGAAGTGACCGCGCGTGGCCTGTCCGAGGCTGCACAAATGGCCAACCGGCCGTTGACCGTGCTGGTCGAGTTCGACGCCGGCGCGCACCGCTGCGGCGTGCAATCGCCGCAAGAGGCGGCTGCGTTGGCGAAGTGCATCGCCGGCCTGCCCGGGCTGACCTTCGGCGGGCTGATGTGCTATCCGAACACGCCGCAGCTCGACCCGTTCGTGCGCGAGACGCGCGCGCTGCTCGAAGCCGAAGGGCTGGGCATCGCCCGCGTGAGTGGCGGCGGCACGGCCTGCATGTGGCAAGCACATACCCATCGCGAGCTGACCGAGCACCGCGCCGGCATGTATATCTACGGCGACCGAGCCACGGTGCAGGCCGGCGCGATGCGCCTGGAGGAATGCTCGTTCACGGTGATCGCCACCGTAGTCAGCCGGCCCACCGCCGACCGCGGCATCCTGGACTGCGGCAGCAAGACGCTCTCGTCCGACCTGCTCGGTCTGCAAGGTCACGGCCTGATCCTGGAGTATCCCGAAGCGGTCATCTATGGCTTGTCGGAGGAGCACGGCCACGTGGACTTCTCGGCCTGCCCGAAGAAGCCGGCCATCGGCGAGCGGGTGACCGTGCTGCCCAACCACTGCTGCCCGGTCAGCAACCTGTTCGATCGCGTCGTCGGCGTGCGCAACGGCAACGTCGAGCTGACCTGGCGCGTGGCGGCCCGGGGCGCGGTGCAGTGAAACGCGGCGCGTCGCCTAACGCGCTCAGAGCGCGTTAGGCGGTTTAGCTGCATTCCGGCACGTGCGCGAACAGCGCCTGCGCCAGCGTCTCCAGTTCGTCCTCGGTGGTATAAGCCTGCACCGACAGCCGGGCCAGCTTGAGGTGATGCCACTGAATCAGCGGCATCTCGATGCGGTAGCGCTCGTGCAGGGTCTCCCGCAGCGCGTCGAGGTTCACCCGGTCGGGCAGCCGGATCGCGGCCATCTGGCTGAACCAGTCGAACGACTCCGGGCAGATCGGCTCGACGTCGAAGTGCGCCTCGATGCGCCGGCGTGTCTGGCAGACCATCTCGTGGCAGCGCATGCGCACGGCGTCCCAGTCGTGCCGGCGCATGAAGTCAATCGCCGCCGGCACGGCCAGGAAGGCCGCTAGGTCGCGCGTGCCGAATTGTTCCACGTAGTCCTGCATCGGCTTGTCGGAGACGGCGTCCGGCCGCCAGCCGTGGCCGACGATGAGCGGCTCGATCAGGTGCTGGACCTCGCGCCGGGCGTAGAGGAACGCGCTGCCCTTCGGCCCCATCATCCACTTGTGGCAGTTGCCGGTGTAGAAGTCGGCGCCGATCGCGTCGAGGTCGAGCGCGCGCTGGCCGGGCACGTGCGCGCCATCCACGACGGAGAGGATGCCGGCCTCGCGCGCGCGGCGGCAGATCTCCTGCACCGGGAAGGTGAGCGCCGTGGGCGAGGTGATGTGGCTGAGATACACCACGCGGGTGCGCGGTGTGACGCCCTGCCAGAATTCCTCAACCCACGCTTCGGGCGTGCTCACCGGCAGCGGCATGTGCCGGCGGATGTAGCGCGCGCCGGTCTTGCTGCAGGCGTAGGCCCAGGCGTTGTTGCACGCGCCGTATTCGTGGTCGGTGGTGAGGATCTGGTCGCCCTCACGCAGCCACGATCGCAGGGAATGGGCGACGACGTTGACGCCCATGGTGGCATTAGTGACGAAGGCGAGCTGGTCGGGCGCGGTGCCCAGGTAGTCGGCCAGCGCGGCGCGGGCGGCGTCCATGTTCTCCAGCCAGCGATGCACGTAGCCGCCGGGGTGGCGTTCGAACTCGCGCTGCCAGCGCTGGTATTCCTCGAAGACCGGGCGTGGGCATGCGCCGAACGAGCCGTGGTTGAGCAGCACGATGTCGCGGCGGAGCAGGAAGAGGGGGGAGAGGTCGGTTGGGTCGGGCAGGTCATTCAAGTCGGTCAGGTCGGGCGGGTTGGTTGAGGTGGTCATGGTGTGTGAATGGTCGGACAGGTGGCGATGGTGTTGCGTTTGGTGGGGTGAGTGTAGCGCGTTGGCCGCCTGCGCCTACCATGCGATTGGCGATCGCCCACCCTGTCAACGCGGCTCATTCATGACCACTGGATGCCCGTCCTTTGATCCCGTGGCTTTTGGCTCGGCCACGAGCCAAAGGATCATGGGACCTCCGCGGGCATGACGATCCCAGCGCCCGGCGCTGAACCGCCGGGCTGAGAGGGCCGGGCGGGACATCTTCGCCAAGCTCAGCCCACGACGACCGCACGAACCGCACATCGCCCGCTGCTTTCAGCGCGGCTCATTCATGGCCGCGCCTCCCTATCGTCATTCCCGCGTAAGCGGGAATCCAGAGTCCAGGTTCGCACTGAATGCTGGATGCCCGTCCTTTGATCCCGTGGCCTTTGGCTCGGCCACGAGCCAAAGGGACCTCCGCGGGCATGACGATCGAAGCGCCCGGCGCTGAACCGCCGGGCTGAGAGGGCCGGGCGGGACATCTTCGCCAAGCTCAGCCCACGACGACCGCACGAACCGCGCATCGCCCGCTGCTTTCGGCGCGGCTCATTCATGGCCGCGCACCCGTCGCCGGCATGACGATCCTGCACGTTGGGTGTCCCGCCTCGGGGCTTGCGCCCAGGAGGCGGGACGGTTTGATATTCGCCACCCCTCCCCTTCACCCCTCCCATCAAGGGGAGGGGTTGGGAGTGGGGTGCCAGGACGCCGGCCGCGCCATCTCTCAATCCTCGGCGGCGCAGCCGTAGCCGCGCCGCATTTCCGGTATCGCTGTCAGATGTCGGACTTCTTGAAGAAGTCCGACATCTCGCGCGGAAAGATGTGGAGCGCACACACTCGAAAACCGTTGTTGTCGTTTCGGTTGTTCGGGTTGTTCCTGTCGCGGTTGGCGCAACGCACGTTGTCGGTGTTGTTGTTGAACGCGCCGCCGCGCAGCACGCGCGCTTCATCGGCCGGGCCCTTCATGACGAGCCTTGCGGCTCGGGCATGACGTTCAGCGAGGTCTTGAGCCACCCGCCCAGCAAGCGGCCGATCTCCGCCACCATGCTGGACGCGTGGCGATATTGTGCAGGTGTGATCCACTGCCAGCGTTGGCACAAACGCAGATACAGCCGCACTTTGAGCAACTCGGCGTCGGCGGCGCGCAGCTTCGTCGCGCGTGGACCGCCGCGCTGGTTGTTCGCCTCGATGAGCAGTTCCTGGAACGCGAGCGCAGCACCCTGCAAGCGTTGCGTCACCACGAACCGCTGGCTGCGTGGGAAGTTGAGCGTGAGCGGCACCAGCCAAGACACGAAGTCGTAGGTGCGCGTGAAGATGGTCATCTCTGCGCCAGCGTTTTTCGCGGTCGTCCCTGTCTTGGCTTTCGCTTTCGTATCCTTCGTATCCATAGACCTTGCACCTCCAGGCCCAGCAGGCCACACTCAGCCAGCACCGCACGGCGCAAGCCGTAGGTGTCGCCATAGCGGGCATGATTGATCCAGCCTCTGACCGAGGCATCTATCAGCGCCTGCGGCGCCGACTGCGCCAGCCGCCGTAACCTGCGGCGATACACCAGGCCCCTGCGGCGCTTCAAACGCCGGTGATCGGGGAAGACGATGAAACCGAGAAATGGGATGCCCTCGGCGACGGGGCGAGGATAGGCAGCGCCTGCGTGAATCGTCAGCCTGTAATGCGCGAGCCGCTCGATGATCGCGTCGCGCCAAGTCCAGAGCATTGCCTTGTCATCACTGAACAGCAGGAAGTCGTCCACGTAGCGCACATAGCCGCGACATCCCAGCTCACGCTTGACGAATTGATCGAACGGATTCAAGTAGCAATTGCCCCACCACTGCGACGTCAGGTTGCCGATGGGCAATCCGCGTGGGCGGTTGATCGCGAATAAATCGTCGCCGGGGAAGTAAACCATCTCGTATTCCTCGGACAGTACGCCGCGCCCGCTCTCGAGGATGCGGTCAATCAGCCAGAGCACGTCGGTCGAGTGCAGCGTGGCCCGGAGCGTCTCGCGCAGGATGGCGTGGTCAATCGAGGGGAAGAACTGTTTCACGTCGCATTGCAACACATACGGATAGCGGCGCGCGAATTGCTGGCAGCGATCCAGCGCGCGATGCGTGCCCTTGCCGACTCGGTTGGCATAGCTATCGGGGATGAACTGCGCCTCCATCAGCGGCGCGGTCACGTTGCAGAGGGCGTGATGCACGACCCGATCGCGAAACGGCGCTGCCGAGATCAGGCGACGCTTCGGCTCGTGGATGTAGAAGCTGTGATAGCGACCGGGTTGATAGGTCTTCTCGCGCAGCTCTTCCTGCAATTGCAACAGGTTATCCGCGAGCATGTATTCGAACGTTGCGGCGGGCGCACCCCCGCGTTTGCCGCGCGAGGCGCGCTCATAGGCCAGCCACAGGTTGTCCCAATCGCAGACCCGCGGAAACAGTTCGCGCTCAGGTTGGACGCTCATTTACCCTCTGGAATTTCAAAAAATCGCTTTTCCCATGGCCAAAGTTACAGAGCACAGAGGAACAGAGGTCAGAGGCGGATGGGGAGCGCACACACTCGAAAACCGAAGTTGACGATCCGGCTGTTCGGGACGACCCTGCCGCGGAGGGCGCAACGCACGCCGTCGGAGCTGATGAGGTTGAGGAACGCGCCGCCGCGCAGCACGCGATACGTGCCTTGCGAAGGGCCGGTCGGATTCCTGACCTCTTTCCCAGCTCGCCGCTCATATTCCTTCTCGTCATACCAATCCGCGCACCACTCCCACACGTTGCCCGCCATGTCGGCGCAGCCATAGGGGCTGTCGCCCAGCGGGCTGTAATCGCCGACCGGCGTCGTGTCCTTGACGTTCATGGCGAAGTTGCAATGGCGTGCCATGGGCGGATCGTCGCTCCACGGCCAGAGGCGGGCATGACGGCGGTGCTCGTCCCAGCGCGCAGCTTTCTCCCATTGCGCCTCGCTCGGCAGCCGGACGTCGCGCCCGCTCGCTTCGCTCAGCCACTTGCAGAACGCTGCCGCGTCATCCCAGCTCACGCACGTCACAGGATGATTCTGCTTCTGTGTCACGTCGCTCTTCGGCCCACGCGGGCGGTACCAGTTCGCGCCTTTCACATAGTCCCA
This sequence comes from Candidatus Roseilinea sp., assembly GCA_025055235.1. GTDB lineage: Bacteria > Chloroflexota > Anaerolineae > J036 > Brachytrichaceae > JAAFGM01. The sequence continues at coordinate 19,651 of JANWYN010000075.1, forward strand.
TGTGCTGCCCGTGTAGACGAATGCACTGCCCTCGCGCTCGGCCGTGGTCTCGTAGCCCGTGGCCTTCACGAAGGCGGCGAACTGGGCGACGGTGACCGGATACTTGCCGATGAGATACTCGTCCAGGTAAACCCAGTGCTGCGGGATCTCATCGACCTGGGCAGCCTTGTCCTTGGCCTTGTCGCTGCCCATGAGGAACTCACCCGCCGGCACGCGCACCAGCTCCAGGCGGAAGCCCAGCTTCGGCAACTCGATCAGCAACGCGTCAGCGGACGCCGTGGAACCCTCACGGGGCGTTCGCTCCGCTCCGGAGCCCTGTGAGGGCTCGACGATGACCTGTTCAATCTGAGCGTTCAGCTCTGCCCCTACCGCGCTCGCGCGCACCTGTAGCGCGCGCAGCAGCCGCTCGTAGCCGCCCGGCGCATACAAGTTCACCCCGTGCCAGTCGCCCACGCGGTCGGGGAAGTCGCACTCTTCCAACCGCAGGGGGATGATGAAGATGGCATCCTCCGCCAGCTTGTCGGCGATGTCCAGCGCGAACTCGATCTCGCGCTTCACGTAGCCGTCTTTCTTGACCGAGCGCTGCGACAGGCACACCAGGATCACATCGCTGGCGCGGATGGCTTTGGGGATCTCGACCTTCCACTTCTGGCCGGGCAGCAAATCCTCTTCGTCCAGCCAGGGCTGAACGCCCGAGGCCCGCAGCTTGGCGTATAGCTCGCGCACAGCAGGCTTGTCGTCGGAGGCGTGGCATAGAAAGACGCGCAGCGGTCCGGGCCGGCGGGCAGCGATCGATTCGTCGGCGCGCAGAGCCTCTGCTTTGGCCGAGGCGGTCTCGGCTGCAGGGGGCACGGCCGGAGACGACGCATAGATCTCCGCCCAGGGCGCATTCGGGAACTCCTTCTTCGCCCGCGCGATCAATTCATCCAACCGGTCGCGGTTACCCAGATACGTGATTAGGTTGATGATCGCGATCGGGAGCTTGTCATTGGGGCCAACGACCGATTCGTAGTTCACGTTCAGGTCGGCGCAGAAGATGCGCAAGTCGTCCGACACCGCGCGTTCGAGCAGAATTTCGCGCAGCCGAACGAGGTTGACCCGCGGTTTGTCCCCCATGGCGCTATATTTTGCCCAGTGGCGAATGGGTGTCAAATGTGTAGTGTCGGGTGTCGGTGGTGTTGTTTTGGTGTCAATGGTGTCGTTAGTGTCAGTGGTGTCGCGGCACTGACGACACCTCTGACACTAACCGACACCAACAACACTCCCAACACCCCCAACACCATCCTCCCTGAGGTATAGTCCGAACACTCACCGCCGTTTACGCTTCGACCCATGCTTGACCGACTCTCTTCCCTCGCCGCCATGCTGCTGCTTGCGACTGCGCTCTCCGGCTGCGCGCTGCCGGCGCGCGCGTCGTCGCCCGCGCCGCGGGCCGCCCTCACCGTCGCCGCAGCCGCCGACCTGCAGTTCGCCTTCACCGAGATCGCCGAGCTGTTCGAGGCGCAGACCGGCCACAAGGTGACGCTGGTCTTCGGCTCCACCGGCCAACTGGCACAGCAGATCGAAAACGGCGCGCCTTACGACCTGTTCGCCGCCGCCAACATCCAATTCGTGGACGACCTGGCGCGAAAGGGGTTGATCGTGCCGGAGTCGGTCGCGCTCTACGCGCGCGGGCGCATCGTGCTGGCCGTCAACACACAGTCCGGCGTCCGGGCGACGAAGCTGGAGGACTTGACCTCGGACGCGATCGCGCGCATCGCCATCGCCAACCCCGACCATGCGCCGTACGGCCTGGCCGCTAAGCAGGCGTTGGAGAGTGTGGGCGTGTGGGACGCCGTCCGGCCCAAGCTGGTGCTGGGCGAGAACGTGCGCCAGACGCTGCAGTTCGTGCAGACCGGCGACGTGCCGGTGGGCATCGTCGCGCTCTCGGTGGCCGACGTGCCGGAAGTCACCTACACGCTGATTGACGACGAATTGCACAAGCCGCTCGATCAGGCGCTCGGCGTGGTCAGCGCGTCCAAGCATCCGGCCAGCGCGCTCGACTTCGCCAGGTTCATCAACGGCGAACTGGGCCGGCCGATCATGCGCAAGTATGGCTTCGTGCTGCCCGGCGAGATCGAGTGACCGGCGGGCGCGCCTGCAATGCTGCTCGATCGAGACTGGACGCCGCTCGAACTCTCGCTGTGGATTTCGACCTGGGCCGGCGTGATTGCGCTCGTCCTGGGCACGGCGTTGGCGTGGATCTTCGCGCGCTTCGCCTTCCGCGGCAAATGGCTGGTCGAAGGCATGACCATGCTGCCGCTGGTGCTGCCGCCCACGGTGCTGGGCTACTACCTGCTCGTCGCGCTCGGGCGGCGCGGCATCGGCCCGGCCTTCGAGCAGGTCTTCGGCTTCTCGCTGGTGTTCTCGTGGCAGGGCGCGGTGGTCGCCGCCGTCATCGCGGCCTTGCCGCTGGTCGTCCAGGCCGTCAAGCCCAGCATCCTCGACCTGAGCCGGGAGATGGAAGACGCCGCGCGGGTGGACGGCTGCGGCGAGTTGCAGGTGCTGCGCTACATCACCCTGCCGCTCATTCGCGCCAGCCTGGTCGGCGGCGGCATCCTCGCCTTCCTGCGCGCTCTGGGCGAGTTCGGCGCGACGCTGATGGTGGCCGGCAACATCCCCGGCCGCACTCAGACGCTTTCGATGGCCGTGTATGACGCGGTCCAGGCCAACAACCTCGACCTGGCGAACCAACTGGTGCTGCTGCTCTCGGCCATCACCTTCGCCCTGCTGTTCGTCGCGCTGCGCCTCGGCGACCGGACGCGCCACGGAGACCTTCGATGACATCCTCCCCAATCGCAACGGCGCACGCGCGCCACTCCCGCCTCGCCTTTTTGACTGCCATCCCGATCGCCGCGCTGGGCGGGCTGCTCGGGCTGGGCGGCGCGGAGTTCCGCCTGCCCGTGCTGGCCGGCCCGCTCAGATACGCCGCAAAACAAGCCGTGCCGCTCAACCTGGCCATCAGCCTGATCACGCTGCTCACCGCGCTCGCGATCCGCAGCCGGACGCTGTCGCTGCAGGCGGTGACGCCGTATTCGGGACCGATCGCCGCCATGATCGGCGGCGCGATGGTCGCCGCCTTCGTCGGCGCGACGCTGGCCGGCCGGCTTTCCAAGCGACAGTTCGAGCGCGTGATCCTGGTGCTGCTGGTCGCCATCGGGTCGGCACTCATCGTGGAAGGGTTTCTATCCGAGGGGATTCCCATGCTCATCCCCGATGTCACCCTCGCGCGCAGCATCGCGGGCCTGCTGTTCGGCCTGGGCATCGGCCTGGTCAGCAGCCTGCTGGGCGTGGCCGGCGGCGAGTTGATCATCCCGACGTTCATGTTCGCCTTCGGGGCGGACATCAAGACCGCGGGCACGTGCAGCCTGCTCATCGGCATTCCCACCGTCATCGTCGGGTTGGTGCGCTACGCCCACTGCGGCGCTTTCGCCGACCGCACGCCGCTGGCGCGCACGGTCGCGCCGATGGGAATCGGCTCGGTCATCGGTGCGTTGATCGGCGGCGCGCTTGCGGGCATTGCACCGGCTGCCGCGCTCAAGATCGGGCTGGGCGTCATTCTGATCGTTTCAGCAGTGCGCGTCTTCAACCACGGCGCCCAAGCCGAGCGCGACTAAGGGGTGTATTGCCGGCTGAGGGCAAAATGCCCGGCGACTGAAGTCGCGGGCAATTTGCAGCCAAGCCGGCCGTGCGCCGGTTTGGCCGTGCGTTGGGCACGGATTCATCCGCCGCGCAAATCCGCGCGCTGCCCCTGTTTAGAGCAGATTCCTAGTTGGTGTAGGGCGCGGGCGCGCTACTACTCGGGCGTTTGACCGTCATTCCCGCGAAATCCCCGCCTCCGCGGGGATGACAGGGAATCCAGCCATGTGCAGTCTCTAGATGCCTGCGCAAGCGAGCATGACGGTACAGCGGATTCGAAGCCCTGAGGCAATTTGCGCAACCGCACTTGAATTCGGAATCCGCTCTAGAAGATGCCGCTTATCGAAATCCTGCCTTAGAATCGAGCCATGCCTGCATCTCGGCAAGTGACATCCAAGACCGCGGCCAACGGCGTCGCCGTCGTGCGCGCCGAACTGCAGCGCAAAAAGAAAGAGCTGGCTGCCATCCGCGAGATATTGCTCTCGATCAACGCCTCGTCCGACCTGCGCTCCATCTTGAACGGCATCACGCGGACGACGACGCGGGTGATGCGCGTGGATTCGACCTCGATCTACCTGCTGGATCAGTCGTCGCAGCGCTTGATCCTGAAGGCGACGACCGGCCTGTTCCCTCAAGCCGTGGATCGCGGCTATCTGCACATGGGTGAGGGGCTGACCGGCTGGGCTGCCCAGCACCGGCAGGTAGTCGCCGTGCGCGACGCGCAGCGCGACCCGCGCTTTCATGAAATACCCAACACGCGCGAGCGTTCGTTCAAATCGTTGATGGCCGTGCCGCTGATCAGCCAGGACCGCGTAGTGGGCGCAATGAACGTGCAAACACACCGGCGGCACACCTGGACGGCCGGCGAGATCGAATTCGTCTCGCTCATCGGCGAGGTCGTCGCCGGCATCCTCGAGCGCGCCATCCTGCAGGAGGAGAGCGAGCGCAAAGTGCGCGAGATGCAAGCCGTCGCCGAAGTGAGCCGCGCCGCCATCTCGCCGCTGTATCTGGACGAGACGTTGCGCGTGGTCGCCGAGATGGGCGCACGCGCAGTGAACGCCCGGCACTGCTCGGTCTTGCTGCTGGACGAGACGGTCAACGCCTTCATGCCGCGCGCCATCTACGACCGCAAGCCGAACGTCCCGCCGGAGCCACCTTGGCGACTCGACGACCTACCGCTGCTGAACATCGAACGGCTGAGCGAACCGGTGTTGGTGAACGAGACGTGCTGCGAGCTGCAGCCGGCGCACGCCAACTGGGCGGCCCAGGCGCAACTCGGCGGCCTGATGTGCGTGCCGATGCAGGTGCGCGACCGCACCATCGGCCTGCTCAACATGTGGACCGAGGGCGCCGGCGAGTTCACCGAGGCGCAGGTCGAGCTATGCACCACGCTGGCCAACCAGATCGCGCTGGCCATCGAGAATGCTCACCTGATCGGCAACGCGGCCATCGTCAAGGAGATGAACCACCGCGTGAAGAACAACTTGCAGAACGTGGTGATGCTGCTGCAGATGCAACTGCACGACGCCAGCGATAAGCTCACGGCCAAGGAAGTGCTGCACGAGAGCATCAACCGCATCATGAGCATCGCTGCAGTGCACGACGCGCTGGCGCAGGAGGGCTTCCGGCTGGTGGATGTGAAAGATGTGATCACGCGCGTGGTCGGCCTGACGCAGGCGAACATGGCCCGCCCCGACCTCCAGCTCGCCATTCACGTGATGGGCGACTCGCTGCGGATGAGTTCGCGCGCCGCTACAGCGTTGGCCTTGTGTGTGAACGAGTTGGTGCAGAACGCCATGGAGCACGCCTTCGTCGGCCGGGATAAGGGCGAGATCACCATCCGCCTGATTGATTGCGGCGGCACGCTCGAGGTGGAGGTACGCGACAACGGCCTGGGCAAGGCCGCCGGCGGCATGGACGCCCCCAGCCTGGGATTGAACATCGTCAACATGCTGGTGCACGAAGACCTGCGCGGCACGTTCACCTTGAAGCGCACGATGGGCGGCACGACGGCCGTCATCAAAGCGCCGTTCAGCTACACCGACACCGCCGGCTGATGCGGCGCGAGGTGATCCTCCACCAGCTTGCCGTCGCGCAGGCGGAACACGCGGTCGGCCACGCCCACTACCTCCTCGCTGTGGGTGACCATGACCAAGTTCTTACCGGCTTGGCGCGTGAGCGTGTCCAGCAGATCGAGCACCAGCTTGCCGGTGTCGTAGTCCAGGTTGCCGGTCGGCTCGTCGGCCAGCACCACCAGCGGGTCGTTGATCAGCGCGCGGGCGATGGCCACGCGTTGCTGTTCGCCGCCGCTCAACCGGTCGGGGAAGGCATCCATGCGATGCGCCAAGCCGACCTGTTCGAGCAGCGCTTCGGCGCGCCGGCGCACGTCCGCCGAGGGCCGGCCGCCCAGCTCCAGCGGCAACATCACGTTCTCGCGCACGCTCAACGTGGGGATGAGGTTGAATGCCTGGAAGACGAAGCCGATGTAACGGCGCCGGAAGAGCGTGCGCTCCGTGTCGCTCATGCGGGTGATGGCTTGGCCGTCAATCCACACGTCGCCGGAGGTCGGCGCGTCAATGCCGCCGATCAGGTTGAGCAGCGTGCTCTTGCCGCTGCCGCTCTTGCCCAGCAGCACGGTGAACTCGCCGCATCCGAACTCGATGCTGACGTCGTTCAGCACGACGCGCTGCACACCACCTTCTTCGTACGTTTTCGTCACGTGGTCGAGCTTAATCACGCCAGCGCAGTTATTCGTTGTCTGATTAGCCACCGGGTGGATGATAGTGGATGAATTTGAGCGTTGGATGAATGCGCAGGGCATCGTAGGGCGCGGCCTCCACACCCGCGCGACAAGAGAAGCGCACGTCGCCGCGAGTGCACTTTTCGGTGGATGGCAAGGCATTGCGCAGGCCGGCGCGCCCAGCTCTGGCCGAAGCGTGCCCTAACCGACTGACTCAGAATCTCAGGGTGGGCGAAGGCAATGCCTTCGCCCACCCTTTGTTTTACCCCCGCAGAGCAATGCACCTCCTCGGCTACGGAGTGATACAATTTCACTGTATCGGGCGGTTAGCTCAGCTGGTTAGAGCGTCTGTCTTACACACAGAAGGTCGGGGGTTCGAGTCTCTCACCGCCCATCACTCCAATCCTACCGGCACGACCACCGTCATCGTCCCGGCGTCGAGGTCTATCGCGCGGATCACGCTTTCGATGGCCGGCAGCAGCAGCTCACCGTTAGCCGTCTTTACCACGTAGACGTCGTTGCTACCCGTGCGCAGGACTTCGCTCAATTCGCCCAGCGCCTCGCCCGATTCGCGCACTACGCGCAGGCCGACCAGTTGGTAGGCGTAGTATTCGCCGGGCGGCAACGCCGGCAAGTCGCCCGTGCAGATGAGCACACGCGCGCCACGCAGCGCTTCGGCAGCGTTCCGCGTGGCGACGCGCTCCAGCCTGAGCAACACGCCGCCCTGGTGCGCACGATGCGACAGCACGCGGTAGGGGTGCGCGGCATCGTTGAGGTAAACGCGACCGACACTGCCGAAGACGCCTGCATACTCCGGCGCCAGTTGCACCTTGACCTCGCCCGCGATGCCGTGCGGGCGAGATACTTTGCCAACGACGAGAAACTTACGCGGCGACTTGGCCACAGGAGCAGGCGCACACCTCGACGTGCCCGCGATTCAGTCCCGAATATCCAGCACGACGCGCTTGCGCGACCGGGCGGCAGAGATGCGCAGCAGCGTGCGCACGGCATTGGCCAACTTGCCTTCGCGCCCGATCACGCGCCCTACTTCCCCGGGCGCCACATGCAACTCCAGAAAGACCGTATCGCGGTCAACGATCTCGGTCACCTTCACCTGGTCGGGATGATCCACCAGGCCCTTGGCGACGTACTCGACCAGCTCTTTCATCGCTCATCGAACGCCGGCTCATTCGGCAGCAGCTTCGGGCGCCGGCTCGGCCTTCTTCGGCTTGGGGACGGGCTTGCGGCCGATGCGCGTCTTGGGGATGATCGCCGGCGCAGCCGCAGCTTGTGCTGCTGCCTCGGCCAGCAACGCCTCGGGGGATTCGCCCTGCTTCAGTCGCTCGAAGCGCGCGGTGGTGCCCGTCTTTCGGAATAACTGCTGAACCGCCTCGCTGGGCTGCGCGCCCACCTTCATCCAATACAGGGCGCGATCCTCCTGCACTCGCACCGTCTCCGGCTCGGTGCGCGGATTGTAGATGCCGATGACCTCGATGAACGCGCCATCGCGCGGCGCTTCCTTATCGCACACCACGATGCGATAGGTCGGTTGCTTCTTTGAACCCATGCGGCGTAGTCGAATTCGAACCATCGTGTCTCCTTGGTTATCTCCTTCTGGCGCCCATCAACCCGCTCATCATGCGCAGGCGCGGGTTGTTCGCCAATTGCTTCATCATGCGTTGCGCTTCACGGAATTGTGCGAGTAGTTGATTCAGCTCCTGCACGCTGGTGCCACTGCCTTTGGCGATGCGGCGCTTGCGCGAGGCGTTCAGGATGTTCGGATTGCGGCGTTCCTCCGGCGTCATCGAGCTGATCATCGCCTCCACGCGCTTGAATTGCCGCTCGGTCATCTCGGGCGAGATCTGCTTGGTCAGCTCCTTCATCCCCGGGATCAGCGCCAAGAGTTCGCTCAGCGGCCCCATCTTCTTGATCTGTCGCATCTGCGCGAGGAAGTCCTCCAGGTCGAAGCTGGCCGAGAGCATCTTCTCGGCGGCCTTCGCCGCTTCCTGCTCGTCGAACTGTTGCTGCGCCTTCTCGATCAGGGTGAGCACATCGCCCATGCCCAGGATGCGCGAAGCCAGCCGGTCGGGATGGAAGACCTCGAACGCGTCGGGCTTTTCGCCGGTGCTGAGGAACTTGATCGGCACACCGGTGACCGCGCGCATGGAGATGGCCGCGCCGCCGCGCGCATCGCCGTCTATCTTGGTCAGGATCAGGCCGGTGAGGCCAACGCGCTTGTTGAACGTGTCGGCGATGTTGACGGCCTCCTGGCCGGTCATGGCATCGGCGACGAGCAGCACCTCGGCCGGCTTGACGCGCGCCTTGATCTCCTCCACCTCACGCATCATCGCCTCGTCAATCTGCAGGCGGCCGGCCGTATCTATGATGACGACGTCGAGCGCGCTCTGGATCGCCTTCTGGATGGCGTGTTGCGCAATCTGCGGCGGGGGCGTTTTGTCGCCCTCCGAGAAGACGGGGATGTTGATCTGCTTGCCCAGCGTCTCGAGTTGCGTGATCGCCGCCGGCCGGTAGGTATCGGCGGCGACCAGCAGCGGCTTGCGGCCATCGCTGCGCAGACGCAGCGCCAGCTTGGCCGCCGTCGTCGTCTTGCCGGAGCCTTGCAGGCCGACCAGCATGATCACGCGCGGCGGCGGGCCGCCCAGGGCGAGCTTGCCACCCTCACCGAGCGTCTTCAGCAGCTCCTCATGCACAATCTTCACCACGGCTTGGCCGGGGGTCAGGCTCTTGTGCACCTCCGCACCGATCGCGCGCTCGCGCACGCGCGCCAGGAACTCCTTGGCCACTTTGAAGTTCACGTCGGCTTCAAGCAGGGCGACGCGCACCTCGCGCAGCGCCGCGTCCACATCCTGTTCGGTCAGGATGCCGCGCTTGCCGAGGCGGTCGAAGATAGCTTGCAGCTTATCGCTCAGCGATTCGAACATGATCCCCAAAATGAACCCAGAAGGCGCGCCGGCCTTCCGATGAAAGCGCAGTATTCTACCTTAAATCCGCACGATTCTGGCAATGTGGACGATCGCACCCTGCCGCGATTGGAGCCGGAGGTTCTCCTGGGCGAATGTGCTACGGACGTAGGCGAGTGCCGCGCCATGCGTGGCGCTGGTGACCTTCCCGACGACTTCGCCGCCCTCGGCGAGGAGCTCTTCGCCCGGCGAGAGTGTTTCGGCGCTGCCGGTCAGCCAGACCAGCTTCTTGGCGATCTGCCCGCGGCTCTCCATGCGCGCGATGATCTCCTGGCCGGTGTAACACCCTTTGTTGAAGCTCACCGCGCCCCACAAGCCGGCTTCGAGCAGGATGTAGTCCTCGTTGATCTCGTTGGGGAAGCGCGGGTAGCCCTGTAGGATGCGCCAAGCGTCGAAGTCAGGGCTGATCGGCGGCTGATCTATGAGCGACGCAGGGTCGAGCCCGGTGCCGATCAGGAAGAAGCTCAAGCCGAGGGCCTGCGGCGCGCGCACGACGGTAACGCGTCCATCGCTGCTCAGCGGCGATTCGACCGTGCGATGCGCATACTCCGGCAACGCGAGCGGGCTGGTGTCGGGGCTGATCTTCTCGATGAGGCGCCGGTCATCTCCCGCGCCGATGCCGAACATGCGCGTCGCGCCGGTTTCGTCGCTCACCTGCACGTCGTCGTTGAAGAAGATGTATTTACGCAGCCAGCGCACCACTTTGTCCTGGTTGCCCCCGCCGCCGATGAGCAACACGGAATCTTCGCAAGCCAGCGCCATCAGATAGTCCACCATGCGGCCGATCGGCGTGGTGAGCACGGTGGGTTTGCCCTCGCCCGGCTTCAGGCCACGCATATCGCCGGTGGACATGCGGTGTAGAAAGTCCAGCCGCGTGCTGCCGCGCAGCCGGATGCGGCTGAAGATGTCGGACAGGTCGAAGAGCAACATGGAGCCGTGAGCTATGGGCTGTGAGCTGCGAGCGGTGAGCTATGAGCTGTGAGCTTATGAGCCGTGAGCGGTGCGAGCGCGGCGCGCGAGCCATGCTTCGATCTGGGCGCGATGCTCGGCGGAGTGGCCGCCGGTGTAGTCCCAAATGTAATCTGCCAGTGCGTGCCCTTCCAGCGCCGGGTAGCGCCGCGGGTCGAACAACGCCGCTTCATCCGCCCACGCGCTCAGCCGCTTGACCAACTGCTGGTGCGCACCGTAGAAGTCGGCCTGGATGCGATCCAGCGGGCGATCTTTCTGCGACGCATAATCGCGCGCGTTGACGTCCGACCAATCCGGCGCGTTCGACTGAGGCAACTGCAGCGCTTTACCGCGCTCGGCCTGAAAGAGCATCGTCACGGCGCGCGAGTACCACATCGCGATGTGCGCCAGCGTGTCCTTGATGGACCACACGCCGACGACGCCCTCGACCAGCATATCTTCCGCCGGAATGCGCGCCAGCGTCGCCTCCAGCGCGCGGCGCTCCGCCTCGATGCGCGAGATCAGCTCAGCTTTGCTCATCACGACGCAAAAGAGCGTCCAAGCAGGACGCCCTCTTCATCTTCGGCGAATGATGGATGCCGCGCATCACGGCTCATCCTTGTGCCGTGCCTCGATCCAGGCCAGGATGTCGGCCATCTGCTGTGGGCTGAGGATTGCTGCGTAGTTCTGCTGCATCAAGCCGGCCTGGTAACCCTCTACGATGTAGGCGTTCGGGTCAACGATGCTCTGATAGAGATACTCGCGCGCGCTCATGCCCGGGACACGCGTCTCGGCGATGTTCCACAGGTTGTAGAAGGAAGGCCCGACCAAGCGCTCGCCCTTCTTCTGGCTGTGGCAGCCGACGCAGCCGGCCGTGTTGAACAGCTTCGCACCGTTCTCCGGATCGCCCTTGGGCAAGCCATCGGTGATCTTGCCGAAGTCACCTTCCTTGGGGAGCGCGGCGGACTCCGCCGGCTTGGCTTCTTCGCCGTGGGGCATGGCTTCGCCGCGCACCGGCTGCGGCACCGCGCTCAGCGCTAGGCTGAAGATGATGAAGCACGCCACGAAGCCGATGGCCGAGAACACGAATGGCTCGGCGCTCGGAGTGATCTCGATGCGTATTTGGCGCGGCCGGCGCTGATCCACCTCGCGCAGCTCTGCGCGCAGCTCGGCCATCTCCTCGTCGGTCGGCAAGTTGCGGCGGAAGAAACGGCTGACGCTGTTGGCCAGCACGGCAATCACCACGCCGCCGGCCACGCTGGCCAGCAACGCCATCAGCACGCCGCCGATCACGACGAAGATCAGGTTGTCGAATACGGCGCTGCCACCCTGAGCCGGCGACGCCGCCCAGGCTGCATTTGCGGCGACGAGCGTCGCGGCGATCGCAGCCGTGAACGCGCGCAACTTTGAACCAGTCGAACCCATCATTTTCAAATCTCGAACTTCCGAATGATCTGCGCGCATATTCTAATCGCGCTGATCTGTGCAAGCTTCGACGAACGTGCGGAACAGGCGCATCATGTCTTCGCGTCCGGCAGCCATCTCTTCGGGATGCCACTGCACGCCGATGTAGTGGCGCTTGCCGGGAAACTCGACCGACTCGACGATGCCATCCGGCGCACGTGATGTGATGATCAGTCCATCGGCGACGTCCTTGAGGGCTTGATGGTGAAAGCTGTTGACGCCTACCTCGCCCGGCCCCATGATCTGCGCGATGTGCGTCCCCGGCTCGATGCACACCGGGTGCGCCACCGCATGCCGCTCGAAGCCGTTGTAGTTGCCGTCGTGCGGGACGGCGCTGCCCCACTGCGATGGCAGGTCTTGGATGAGTGAGCCGCCCAACGCGACGTTCATCACCTGAATGCCGCGACAGATGGCGAACAGCGGCTTGTCGTCCTGCAACGCCCAGCGCGCCAGCGCCATCTCCACCTCGTCGCGCTCGCGATCCACGCCGTAGGTTTTCTCGTGTGCGGGCTCACCGAACAACGCCGGGTCTACGTCGCCGCCTCCGGAGAGCAACACCCCGTCTGCGGATTCGTAGATCGTCCGCCAGTCCTCGGGCGCAACGACCGTCGGGAGCAAAATCGGGATTGCGCCACATGCGACCAGGCTATTCACGTAGTTCTTGCCCAACGTGAAGCGCCGCTTCTCGGGGTCTTGGATCGGAATCGGAATGAGGATGCGTGGGCTGTTCATCGCAATGCTTGCGCCTGTGTCGAAACAAACTCCCGAAGCGTTCACTTCGGGAGTTCGAGATCTCACGTTTGGTTCGCCTCATCGGGCTCGGCCAACGCGGCGGACTTCGACTTGCCGCCGCCCGAAGCCGGCAAGCGCTCTTTCAGGCGAGCCGACTTGCCGCGCAAGTTGCGGAAGTAATAGAGTTGCGCACGGCGCACTTTAGCGTGACGCAGCACCTCAACTTTGTCTATGCGCGGCGAGTTGAGCAGATACGTGCGCTCGACGCCGATGTTGTTGCTGGCGATCCGGCGCACGGTGAAGCTGGCATTCGCGCCACCCTTGCGCAGGCGAATGACCGTGCCCTGGAAGACCTGAATGCGCTCTCGGTCCCCCTCGATGATCTTCTGGTGGACGCGCACTTGGTCGCCGGGCTGAAGCGGCGGAATCTTCGGATTCGGTTGCAAGCTTCTTTCGAGCGATTCGACGAGATTCATCGCTGTCCTCCTGCTGAGTAGCCGTCGGGCGGCTAGCGCTTGGTGTAGGTCGGCCCCTTGCGGGCGCGCTTGAGGCCGGGCTTCTTGCGCTCCTTCTCACGCGCGTCGCGCGAGAGGTAGCCGGCCGTCTTCAACATCAGGCGGTATTCCGGATCCACCTCCAACAGGGCGCGCGCGATCGCCATGCGCGTTGCTTCGGCCTGGCCGGTGACGCCGCCGCCGTTCACCTTGACGCTCACGTTGAAGCGCGAGTCGGCGCCCGTCAGCTTGAGCGGCGCATACACGGCGAGCAAGTCAATCTCGCGCCCGAAGTATTCATTCACGGGCTTGTCGTTGATCAGCACGCGGCCGCTACCTTGCGGGTACAACCGGGCGCGGGCGGTGGCCTCTTTGCGACGGCCTACTCCTTCGTAGTATTGCTGCTGTTGAGTCTCTGTCATAGCTGGTGTTTCAGGCGGCGGCAAAGGTTCACATCTTCACCGGGCACGGATCATCGCTCAATCCCGAATCTTCAGCGGCTGCGGCTTTTGCGCGCTGTGCTCGTGCTCCGGGCCGCCATATACCTTCAGCTTCTTGATCATCTTGCGACCCAGCCGGCCATGCGGGATCATGCCCCAAACGGCCTCGCGAATGACGCGCTCCGGGTTGCGGGCCAGGAGGTCGCGCAGATTCTCCTCCTTGAAGCCGCCGGGATAGAGCGAGTGCCGCTGATATTTCTTCTCGGTCATCTTATCGCCGGTGACGCGGATTTTCTGGGCGTTCACCACGATGACGTAGTCGCCGCAGTCCACGTGCGGCGAATAGATCGGCTTGTGCTTGCCTTCAATGAGTTTAGCGACCTGGCTGGCAAGCCGGCCCAACGTGACGCCCGCGGCATCCACGACATACCAGCGTTGGCTGGCACGGGCCTCTTCCGGCTTCGCCATGTAAGTCTTGATCGTCCTCATCTTGCACCCTAGTATTTCACATCCACGAGGCACAGCCCACACGCAGGCGCCAGGCCTTTGATCCGCTGTGCATCTCTGCTCTCCAGCATGTCTTCGATCTCATCCGGGCCGTATTCACCCCGGCCCACGCGCACCAGCGCCATCACGATCCGGCGCACCATGCGAAATAGGAAGGCGTTCGCCTCGATCGTAAACCACAACCGGTCGTCTGCCGTTTGCCAGTCCGCGCGCAACACCTCGCGCACCGTTGTTTCTTCGGCCCGTCCCGATGGCGCGCTGCCGAACGCGGCGAAGTCATGCGATCCGATCAGTCGCCTAGCTGCTTCGTTCATCGCGGCCACGTCCGGCCGTTGTTCGAGCTGCCAGGCGAAGCGCCGCAGCAGCGGCTGCCGCACTGCGCTGACGTAGGCCGTGTAAACGTACGTCCTGCTCTTCGCGCTGAAGCGCGGGTGGAAGTCCGCGTCGCACGGCTCCAGGTCACGGACGGCCACATCCTCCGGCAGGGTCGCGTTCAGCGCCCGGCCAAGGGCTTCGAGCGAGTGCCTCCAATCCGCCTCGAAGGCGATGACCTGGCCGGTGGCATGCACGCCTGCGTCGGTGCGGCCCGCGCCCACGACGGCGACGCGCGACTGACAAACTCTCTCTAGCGCTGCCTCCAGTTCCGCTTGCACCGTTCGCCCACGCTGCGCGGCTTGTCGTTGAAACCCGACGAAGTCCGTGCCGTCGTAGGCGACCTTCGCGCGAATCTTCAAACCCACTCGATAATCGCCATTGGCGCGTTATCACCCTTGCGCGGGCCGAGTTTGCTGATGCGGGTGTAGCCGCCGTTGCGATTCACGTAGCGCGGCGCGATCTCTTCGAACAGCTTGCGCACCGTCGCCCGCCCGCCGTTCACCCGGGCAGCCACCAGTCGCCGCGCGTGCACCTGCTTGGCCTTGTCGTCCACCAGACCGGACTTCGCGATCGTCACCAGCTTCTCAGCCTGATCGCGGATCGCCTTGCATTTCGCCTCGGTCGTCTGGATGCGACCGTGATCTATCAACTCGGTCACCAAGCTGCGGCGTAGCGCGGTGCGCTGCGCCGTCGAACGACCGAGCTTGTAACCCGCCACTCTATGTCTCATGTCACACCTCGTCCTCTTCCGCCTTCTCTTCCTGCGGGAGCAAGCCGCGGGCGCGCAGCTTCTCCCTCAACTCCGCCATGGACTTCTCGCCGAAGTTACGCAGGTTCGTCAAGTTGCCACCACTCTTCTCCATCATCTCGAGGAGTTCTCCGATGGTGCTGATGCCGGTGCGCTTGAGCGAGTTGTACACGCGGACGCTGAGTTCGAGCTCCTCGATCGGCTTGTCGCTCCATTCGCTCGGGATGCCCTTACTGTCGCTCTCGCCCTCAAGCATCACCTCTTCTAGGCTGACGCCGGCGATCAGGCGCAGATGTTGCACCAGAATCGCAGCCGCTTGCGACAGCGCATCTTGCGGTCGGATCGTGCCGTCGGTCCAGATCTCCATAATCAGCCGATCGTAGTTGGTCGTCTGGCCGATGCGCGCCGGTTCGACCCGAAAGTTCACACGCCGCACCGGGCTGTAGATGGCATCTACCGGCAGCTCGCCGATCGGCAATCGGCCGCGCTGCTCGGCCGGAGAATAACCGCGCCCCATCTCGACCTGAAATTCGATGTCCAGGCGCGCTTTGTTCGAATCGGTCGTCAGCAGATACAGATCCGGGTTGACGATTTCGATCTCCGGCGGCGTTTGGATGTCGCCGGCGGTGACCACGCCTTCGCCGCGCACTTCCAGGCGCATGCGCAACGGCCCCTCGCTGTGCATCCGCATGCGAATCTGCTTCACGTTGAGCATCAACTGAGTGACATCCTCCTTGACGTCGGGGATGTCGGAGAACTCGTGATGCACGTCGGTGATGCGCATCGAGGTCACGGCTGCGCCGGGCAACGAGCTGAGCAACACACGACGGAGCGCGTTCCCCAGCGTGATGCCGAAACCGGGTTCCATGGCGCCGATGATGAAGCGGCCGTAGTCGCGCGTGAGGGCGTCGCTCTCAACTTTGGGAAGGACAGGTGCAGATAGCATAGCTTCTTCCTCGTCCGGCACTCGCGCAACGTGCACGAGCGCCGACCTCATGTGCTACCGCGAGTAATACTCCACAACGAGCTGTTCCTTCAACTGCACGTCAATATCTTCGCGCTTCGGCAGCGCGTGAACGATGCCGGTCAGCGTGCTGCGATCGGCCGACAGCCAGGCCGGGGTCGGCGGGGCGTCCTTGTCAGCCGCCAGCTCCTTGAAGTAGGTCAGCTTGCGGCTGGCCTCGCGCACCGAGATCTTGTCACCCGGCTTGACCAGATACGACGGCACGTCAATCGGATGATCGTTCACGTTCAGATGCGCGTGGGTGATCAACTGGCGCGCCGCAGCACGCGAGGGCGCGAAGCCCATGCGATAGACGACGTTATCGAGCCGGCGCTCCAACAAAATGAGCAACTCGGAGCCGGTCACGCCACGGCGCTTGAGCGCCTCGCGGAAGTAGCGGCGGAACTGCGCCTCGAGCACGCCGTACATGCGGCGCATCTTCTGCTTTTCGCGCAACTGCAGCGAGTAATCGCTCGCCTTGCTGCGGCGAGCGCGCATGTTCGGGCCGTGTTGGCCCGGGATGATCCCGCGCCTCTCCAAAGCGCACTTTGGCGTGAGGCAACGAGCGCCCTTCAGATAGAGCTTTTCGCCTTCGCGGCGACACAATCTGCAAACAGGTTCAATGTGTCGAGCCATTTTCTCTACAACTTGAGACTGCGATTTGTTTACAACGGGCCGTCTTCCTCCAAATCGCACGCCTCTCGAACGAGCAATCGCCGGACGCGCTCACACGCGGCGGCGCTTCTTGGGCCGGCATCCGTTGTGCGGCACGGGCGTGATGTCGGTGATGGACTTGACGCGCAGGCCGGTGCCCTGCAGCGCGCGCACGGCTGCTTCTCGGCCGGGCCCAGGCCCTTTCACATACACATCCACTTCCTGCATGCCGTTCTCCACCGCGGCGCGATATGCGTTTTGCGCAGCGATGCGGGCGGCGAAGGGCGTGCTCTTGCGGTTGCCCTTGAAGCCGGCCGAGCCGGCGCTGCCCCAGCAGATCGTGTTACCGGCCTTATCGGTGATCGTCACGATCGTGTTGTTGAACATCGCGTGGATGTGCACCACACCTTGCGCGACGTTCTTGCGCGCACGCCGCGGATTGGTCTGGCGGCGCGTGCTACGCGTGCTTGCTGCTTTACCCATGTGTTGTGCCTTTCTTCAGCCAAGCGCGAGAAGCGAGGGCGAACCCCACGTCCTCGCCACCGATTTACTTCTTCTTTGCGCCACGCCGGCGACCGCGTCCGGCTACCGTCTTCCTCACACCCTTGCGCGTGCGCGCGTTCGTGCGCGTGCGCTGGCCGCGCACCGGCAAATTGCGCTTGTGGCGCAACCCGCGATACGAACCGATTTCGATCAAGCGCTTGATATTGAGCTGCACTTCGCGGCGCAGATCGCCCTCCACCTTGTATTCCTTCTCCACGATCTCGCGCAGGATCGCGGCTTCCGCCTCGGTGAGATCCTTGACGCGAGTCGCAGGGTTGATGTTGGTGCGGGCGAGGATTTGCTTCGCCAGCGGCCGGCCAATGCCGTAGATATACGTCAACCCGATATCAATGCGCTTGTTGCGCGGCAAGTCCACTCCAGCGATTCTGGTCATGCTTGACTCCTAACCCTGCCTCTGCTTGTGCTTCGGGTTCTCGCATATGACATAAACGCGCCCGTGACGCCTAACGATCTTGCACTTCGGGCAGCGTCGCTTCACGGATGCTGCTACTTTCACTGCTCACCTCTCCCCGAGCTTGCAGCGCTTCACCGAACAGAGCGCCTTAAACTCGCATACATGCGACGTCCGACTCGCACACTTCGCGCGAGCCGGACGTCAGCCAATCTCCCTGAGTTTCTAGTCGAGTCTCGTCAGTATTTCAGCTTCACCATCGGTGATGGCTACGGTATGCTCAAATTGGGCGGAGAGTTTACCATCAATCGTGACAACTGTCCAGCCGTCCTTTTTGACTTTCGTCTCGGCGCGTCCCTCGTTGATCATCGGTTCGAGCGCGATGGTGAGGCCGGGGCGAAGCAGCATGCCGTGCTCGGCCTGGCCGGCGTTCGGCAAGCCGAACCCCTCGTGCAGCTCACGGCCGACGCCATGGCTGGTGTATTCGCGCACGACAGAGTAGCCGCGCGGCTCGGCCACGCTCTGAATGGCCGCGCCGATGTCGCCGAAGCGGTTGCCCTTGCGCGCAGCGGCGATCGCGGCCGCCAGGCACTCCTGCGTCACCTGCATCAGCCGTTGTGCGCGCGCAGGGATGCGCCCCACGCCGACCGTGATCGCCGAATCGGCGTGATACCCCTTGTACATCGCGCCCACATCGAGCTTGACGATCTCCCCCTCTTTGAGGCGCCGCTGGCTGGGAATGCCGTGCACCACCTCATCATTGACCGACGCGCAGATCGAGGCCGGGAAGGGATAGGGCGCGCCATTCGGCATGTAGTTCTTGAACGACGGCGTGGCGCCGCATTGCGTGATGATCTTCTCGGCCAGCCGATCCAGCTCGATCAAGCTCACGCCCGGTGCGACGCGCTCCTTCAACTCCGCAAGCACGATCGCCACGATCCGCCCTGCTTGGCGCATCAGGGCGATCTCCTGCGCCGTCTTCAACACAATCATCGCTGCTACTCACCACGCGATCCAACGCCGGACGTCGCTCAATCGCACTCATGGCTGGTCATGATCAACTGACGCAGCAAGTGATGGACGTAGGGAATCGTGTGCTCGCCGTTCACCTCGCGCAACAAGCCCAGGTTGCGATAGTAGTCAATCAGCGGCGCGGTTTGCTCCTGATAGATGCGGATGCGGCGCGCTTGCGTCTCGGGGTTGTCATCCGAGCGCTGATACAGCTCGCCGGTGCACACGTCTTTTTTGCACCCCTCGCGCGGCGGCACAGACTCGTAGCTGAACACGGCGCCGCACTCGCGGCAGGTCCACCGATGCGACAAGCGCTCCATCAACATGCGCTCGCGCACGCGGATATACGGCACGATGGTGATGCACTTGCCCAGTTCCTGAAGCAACTGCGCCAGCGCATCGGCCTGCGCGATCGTGCGCGGGAATCCATCCAGAATGAAACCCCGCGCCGTATCGGGACGGCTCAAACGTTCACGCACCATGCCGATGGTGATCTCATCCGGCACGAGATCGCCGCGATCGAGATATTGCTGCGCCAACCTGCCGAGCTCGGTCTGGTTCTTGATGTTCTCGCGGAAGAGGTCGCCGCTCGAGATGTGTGGTATGCCCAGATCTTTCGATAGCAGAACCGCCTGCGTCCCCTTGCCTGCGCCCGGCGCGCCAAGCAATACGATGCCGTACATCGTCGTCAACTCAGCTTCTCGTGCGACGGGCCATTGCTTGCGCATGCACTCGACCGGCCATGACGGCGCAGGAAGGCGAGCTTGTCATTTGATGAAACCCTCGTAGTTGCGCATCATGAGCTGCGCCTCGAGCTGGCGCATCGTATCCAGCACCACACCGACGACGATCAACAGGCCCGCGCCGGACAGCAACAAGTTGTTGTTACCCACCGGCCGCAAGAAGAGGAAACCCGGCACATGAGACAGGAAGTTCAGCAGATACGGCAAGATCGCCAGCAACCCCAAGAACAGCGCCCCGACGAGCGTGAGCCGGCGCATCACGCGCGTGATGAACACTTCCGTCGTCTTGCCCGGCCGGATACCTGGGATGAAGCCGCCCTGCTTCTGCAGGTTCTCGGCCAGGTTCTGCTGCTGCATCATCACGTCGGTGTAGAAATAGGTGAAGCCGATGACGAGCAGGAAGTACATGATGGTGTAGAGCACCAAGCTCCACGACAGAGCGTCGGAGCTGGCTTGGCCGGCGCTGAACAGGCTGACCACGTCTTGCGCGAAGCGCTGCACGCCCGCGTCGCTGCTGTTGACGAAGAAGCCGGCGATGATGGCCGGGAAGACCAGCATCGCCTGCGCGAAGATCAGCGGGATCATCCCGGCGGTGTTCACTTTGAGCGGGATGTGCGTGCCCGCGCCACCCAGCATGCGCCGCCCACGCACCCGCTTGCCGTATTGCACGGGGATGCGCCGCTCGCCTTCTTGAATGTAAACGATTCCGACCACGGTGATTACCGTGATCGCCAAGAACGCCAGCAAGGTCGCGAAGGCCGTACTGGTCGCCGCAATCTGGGCGATGTTGCTGGGAATGCGGGCGACGATGCCGCCGAAGATGATGATGGACAGCCCTTGACCGATGCCTTGCTCGGTGATCAGCTCGCCCAGCCAGACGGCGAACATCGTGCCGGCGGTCATGGTCACGATGGTGACGATGGTTGGCAGGATGAACTCCGGCCGGTCCAAGCCCCACTGCGGCAGCACGCGCTGGCCGCCGGTGACCTGGGCGCCGATGCTCTCGAAGATGTTGACCTGGCCGATCGCGTTTAGCGCCGCCATCGGCACTGTTAGGAAGTAGGTCAAGCGGTTGATTTTGCGGCGTCCTTGGTCGCCTTCCTTGGCCAACTCTTCCAGGCGTGGAATGACCGGGATGAGCAATTGCAGGATGAGCGAGGCCGTGACGTACGGATACACGCCCATCGCCAGCACGGAGAAATTGAACACTGCGCCGCCCGACAGCAAGCTCAGCAAGCCGACGATGCTCCCCAGCCCGCCGGCCTGGCCTTGCTCAACGGCGGTGCGGATTTGTTGCAGCACCTCCGGGTTCACCCCCGGCACCGGCACATGAGCGATCAGCCGGTAGATGACCAGGATGAACAAGGTAAAAATGATCTTGTCCCTGATCTCCGGCAGCGCGATGGCGTTGCGTAGTGCCTGTAACATGTGTTCAGCGTTTCGCTTCGGGTTCAGATCCGCTCAAGGAGCGTCGCTTTTATCCGCAAACGGAAGCTTGGCGTTTACCGCGTGCGATAGCCGCCGCGCTTCACCTCAAGTTTCGTCACCGTGCCGCCGGCCTGCTCGATCTTCTGCTTGGCTGTTTCGGAGAACTTGTGCGCCGTCACCTTTAGCGGGATGTTCAGCTCGCCCGCGCCAAGGATGGCGATGTGCTTGTCGCTCTTGCGCGCGATGCCCGCCGCTACCAATGCTTCCGGCGTAACCTCGCTGCCGGCCTCGAATTTCTTAGCCAGCAACCCGACGTTGACCGGCCGATAGACGATGCGATAAGGGTTGTTGAAGCCGACGCCGCGCATGAACGGCAACTTGCGCACCATCGGGAACTGGCCGCCTTCGAAGTACGGGCCTTTCACACCACCGGTGCGCGCCGCCTGACCTTTTTGGCCGCGACCGGCCGTCTTGCCTTGTCCGGCAGCGATGCCGATGCCCTTGCGCTTCTTGCGCTTGCGTGAACCCTCTGCGGGTTTGATCTCATGTAGCTTCATTTGACTTCCACCAGGTGCTTCACTGCGTTCAACATGCCGCGGATCTGCGGCGTGTCATCATGCTGCACTTCCTGGCCAAGCTTGCGCAGGCCGAGCGCCTTAAGTGTGCGCTTTTGGCGCGCGTCGTAGCCGATCGCGCTCTTGACCCACTTCACCGTGATTCGCTTGACTCCGGCATCAGTTGTCGTTGCTGACATTGCCACGCCTCCAGAACGGCTGGATCTCGGCGACGCTCTTGCCGCGTCGCTTCGCTTCTTCGTTGATGTTCTTCAACGAGCACAGCCCCTCGAACGTCGCGAAAGTGGTGTTGAGTTTGCTGGGCGAACCGAGCGACTTGGTCAGCACGTCTTTCACGCCTGCGGCCTCCAGCACGGCGCGGACGCCGCCACCGGCGATGACGCCGGTGCCGGGCGAGGCCGGCTTCAGCATCACCCTGGCGCTGCCATACTTCTGGATGACTTCGTGTGGGATGGTCGTGCCGATGATCTCCACCCGTTGCATGCTCGCGCGCGCGCGCTCGGTCGCCTTGCGAATGGCGTCCTGCACGGCCCGCGCTTTACCCAGGCCGACGCCGACGCGCCCGTTGTTATCGCCCACGACGATGAGCGCGCGGAAGGCGAAACGGCGACCGCCTTGAATCACCTTCGCCACGCGCGTGACGTCCACGATTCGAATATCAAGCTCAGGGGTTTCGCCCTCGGGACGCGACGAGCTGCTGCGCCGCGCTTCGCGTTCTCGGCTCTTTTGTGGATTCTTGCTCACCATGTATCAAAACTCCAAGCCGCCTTCACGTGCGCCCTCGGCGACCGCCTTGACGCGACCATGATAGCGATAGCCGGCGCGGTCGAACACCACGCGCTTGATCTGCTTCTCCAGTGCCCGCTGCGCGACGAGCTTGCCCACCAGCATCGCTTCTTCAACCTTCTTTAACCCTGGCTGAGTCCTCACCGCTTTCTCCAGGCTGGACGCGGCTGCCAGCGTGTGGCCGGCTTCGTCGTCAATCACCTGTGCGTAGATGTGCTTCAGGCTGCGAAAGACGTTCAAACGCGGGCGGCTGGGTGTGCCGGCCACTTTGGCACGCACGCGCCGGCGCCGCCGCTCCCTCGACTCTTCTCGTTGCTTCGTCATGTCAGATTCCTCATCGCCGGCAACTCATCACCTGGGTCAGGCCCACGGACGCTCGCCGGCGACATCGCATCAGGATCACTTGCCTTTGCCGGTCTTGCCCGCCTTGCCGGCCTTGCGGCGAATCACCTCGCCTTGATACCGGATGCCCTTGCCCTTATATGGCTCCGGCGGGCGCAGCTTGCGCACCTGCGCGGCAACTTCGCCGACCAGCTCTTTGTCAATGCCGCTCACGGTGATCGTGCGGGTCTTGGCGTCGGTGGCGAATGTGATGCCGGGCGGCGGCGGGAACTCGATCGGATGCGAGTAGCCGAGATACAACATTAGCTTGTTGCCGCTCATCTCGGCGCGGTATCCGACGCTCTCGGCGCCGATCTCCAGCACTTTCTGATAGCCCTCCGAAACGCCTTTCACCATGTTCGCCAGCAAGGCACGCGTCAGGCCGTGTAGGGCACGGGCCTCGTCCTCGTCGCCCTCGCGTTGGACCCGCACGATGTTCCCTTCTTTCACGACGTGGATGTGCTCCGAAACCGTGCGCTTCAGCTCGCCCTTCGGGCCCTTGACCGTGACCAGCTTGCCGTTGATCACGACGTCCACGCCCTTGGGCAACTCGATGGGCTTCTTTCCTATTCGCGACATGATTCGCTCCTCGATCAGTAGACGTAGCACAGCACTTCGCCGCCCACGCCCAGCCGGCGCGCCTGGGTATCGGTGATCACGCCTTTGGGCGTCGAAAGGATGGCCACGCCGATGCCGCTCAACACGCGCGGGATCTCCGTCTTCGGCACGTAGATGCGTTTGCCCGGCCGGCTGACCCGCTGCAGGCCGGTGATCGCCGGCTTGCGCGAGCGGCGTTCACCGCTGTAGCGCAAGGTCAGGTTCAGCATCCGCTTGCCGTTCACCTCGACGACCTGATAGGCATCCAGATAGCCTTCTTCCTTCAAAATCTGCGCCACGCGCTCGTTGAGCTTGGATGCTTGCACTGCCACCGCAGGGTGGCCGACGGCCACCGCGTTGCGGATGCGCGTGAGCATGTCACCCAGTGAATCGTTTGCCATGTCTGCTCCAATTACCACGATGCCTTGCGGACGCCCGGGATCTCGCCGCGCAGCGCCATCTCGCGGAAGACGATGCGCGACACGCCGAACTTGCGCATGTAGCCCCGTGCGCGGCCGCTGACGGCGCAGCGGTTGCGCACGCGCACCTTGTACTTGCGGCGTTTCTCCCGATACATCATTGCTGTTCTCGGCGTCTTTGCCATATATCTCACCCCTCAGCTAACGGCGATCCACTGCAGGATCGCCGGCTCACTCACTTGCTATCTCCTGGTTTGCTGAACGGCATGCCGAACGCGCGCAGCATGGCCCGTCCCTCGTCATCGGTCTTGGCCGTGGTGACGATGGTCACCTCCAGGCCGCGCACCTTGTCAATCTTGTCGTAATCAATCTCCGGGAAGATGATTTGTTCCCGAATACCGAGGGTGTAATTACCACGGCCGTCGAAGGCATCGGGCGACACACCGCGAAAGTCGCGCACGCGCGGCAGGGCGAAATGGATCAGCCGATACAGGAAGTCGTACATGCGCTTGCCGCGCAGCGTCACCTTCACGCCGATCGGCCGGCCTTCGCGCAGCTTGAAGCCGGCGATGGACTTGCGCGCCTTGGTCACGATGGGCCGCTGTCCGGTGATCGCGGCCAGGTCGTTGACGGCAAAGTCCACCGCTTTGGGATTGTCGGCCGATTCGCGCCCTACGCCGATGTTGACGACGATCTTTTCGATCTTCGGCACCTGCATGATGTTCTTGTAGCCGAACTCCTTCATGAGGGCCGGTCGAATCTCTTCGAGATACTGCTTTCTGAAATCGGCCATGGCTAATCCAGCACCTCGTCCAACTTGTTCGAGTAGCGCTTCTTCACGCCGTCCACGATGCGATAGTTCACACGCGTCGGATTGCCGCTAGGCGCAATGAGCTTGACGTTGGAGACGTGAATCGGCATCTCCACGTCAATGATGCCGGTCTGAACGACTCGGCGGCCGGCGCGGCGCGGCTTGGCATGCTTCTTGGCGATGTTCACACCCTTCACCACGATCTTGTTCTCCTTGGGAATGGCGCGCACCACCTCGCCGCGCTTGCCCTTATATTCGCCGGTGATCACCAACACGGTGTCGCCTTTCTTAATCTTCATAAGCTGCTTCCTCCAGCGGGCTGCTGGCCAGTCCAGACAGCCTCTTCTCGTGCGTTCCTCACAACACCTCGGGCGCGAGCGAAATGATCTTCGTGAAGCCCTTGTCGCGCAGCTCGCGCGCCACCGGCCCGAAGATGCGCGTGCCGCGCGGATTGACCTCGTCGTCGCTCAGGATCACGGCGGCGTTGTCGTCGAAGCGAATGTATGAACCGTCAGGGCGGCGATACTCCTTCGCCACGCGGACGATGACCGCTTTGACGACCGAACTCTTCTTCACATCGGCAGTCGGGCTGGCCGACTTAACCGTCGCCGTGATCACATCGCCGACGCGCCCGTAGCGCCGCCGATGGCCGCCGTGAATGTGTATGCACAACAGCTCCTTGGCGCCGGTGTTATCTGCCACCTGCAATCGCGTCTCTTGCTGAATCATGGCTCACCCTTCCTTCTTGCGGATGATCTCTTCCAACATCCAGCGCTTGGTCTTGCTGATCGGCCGGTGCTCGACGATCCGCACCAGGTCGCCCTCATGCGCCTGCTCGTGCTCGTCGTGGGCCTTATATTTCTTGCTGCGCGTCAACACCTTCTTGTAAAGCGGGTGACGCACGGTTCGCTCCACGCGAACCACGATGGTCTTTTGCATCTTGTCGCTGACGACCACACCGGTCAGACGACGTCGCCGCTCTTCTGCCATGGCTTCACCCCACCCTTCACGCTTTCTCGCCGCGCTGCGCCGATTGCGCAGTGAGCTGCGCCGCCAGCTCGCGCTGGCGCAGGATCGTCTTGATGCGCGCGATGTCGTGACGCACGCGCTTGATGCTGTTCGTATCGGTCAACTGCCCTTGCGCACGCTGGAAGCGCAGGTTGAACAGCTCACGATAGGCATCGTCCAGCTTGGCCTGCAGCTCCGGCGTCGGCAGCTTGCTCAATTCACGTGCCTGCATAGCTCATCCTTCCATCTGCGACTCGGCCACCACTTGCGTCTTCATCGGCAGCTTATAGGCAGCCTGAGTCAACGCAGTCCGGGCCACGCTCTCGGGCACGCCCGAAACCTCGAACAAGATGCGGCCGGGCTTGACCACGGCGACCCAGTGATCTACCGAGCCCTTGCCCTTGCCCATGCGGGTCTCGGCCGGCTTCGCCGTCACCGGCTTATCCGGGAAGATGCGAATCCACATCTTACCGCGACGCTTCATCTCGCGCACGATCACGCGGCGCACGGCTTCGATCTGCCGGGCCGTCACCCACGCCGGCTCTAACGCCTGCAGGCCAAACTCGCCCGCCTCGATCGTGTTGCCTCGGCTGGCAACGCCCTTCATGCGACCGCGCATTTGCTTGCGGTATTTCACCCTCTTTGGCATCAACATGATGTCTACCTCGCTCGCGATCCGATCGAACCTCAGCCCCACCGCCGGGCGCGCTTGCCCAGGTTAGGCTGCAGCGATCGGAGGATCATTCGCTCGCCGGTGCAGCGCCGTTGCTCGCCCCGCCGGATGACCGGGAGGCCGAGGCCTGGCGTTCGCTGCTCTCGCGGCGCGACCCGCGGCCACCGCGTCGCTCGCGGCGATCGCGCGGCGCTTGCTGCTGTGTGCGAGACGGCCGCGTGAGTTCCTCCTGCGGCATATCGGGCAACACGTCGCCCTTGTAAATCCACACTTTCACGCCGATCTTGCCGTAGGTGGTGTCGGCTTCGGCCTTGGCAAAGTCAATGTCGGCGCGCAGCGTATTGCGCGGAATGCGGCCCTCCATCAGCTTGTCGGTGCGCTTCATTTCGCTGCCGTTCAAGCGCCCGGCGCACTCGATCTTGATGCCCAACGCACCGCGCTGCATCGCGGTCTGAATGGCCTTCTTCATCGCCCGGTTGTGCGGGATGCGCCGCTCGATCTGCTGCGCGATGTTGTCCGCCACCAATTGGGCTACCAGATCCGGCTTGACGATCTCCTCAATGTCGAGCTTGACCCGCTTGCCGGTCATCTTCTCGATGCCCTCGCGGATTTCCTTCACCGCAGCCCCTTTGCGGCCGATCACCACGCCGGGCCTGGCCGTATGCACGACCACGTGCAGTTGGTTTGGCGGGAAGCGCTCGATGGTGATATCGGACACGCCGGCGTTCTCGGCATCCATCTTGCTGCGCAGATACTCGCGCAGTTGCATATCTTCCAGGAGCAGCTTGGTGTATTCGCGCTTGGGCGCGTACCAGCGGCTCTTCCAGTCTCGAATGATGCCGAGCCTAAATCCGTATGGATGAACTTTTCGTCCCATGTCGTTCGGTTCTCTGCTTCGAATTTCGAGTTCTGCGCCGTCGGTTTAGCCGTTCAAAACTCGAAACTGCCTAGCCCTCATCTGCTGCTTCCCGCAAGACCACCGTGATGTGGGCGCTCTTGCGCTCGATCGGCCGGAAGCGACCGCGTGCGGCGAAGCGCCGCCAGCGCCGCGTCGGCCCGCCATCCACATAGATCTGGCTGATGACCAGATCGGCCTCGGTGAACTGTTTGTTTTCGACCGCGTTGGCCACTGCCGAAGCGATCACCTTGCTGACCGGCTCGGCAGCCGCTTTCGGAGTGAAGCGCAGGATGTCGAGCGCTTCCCTAGCCTTCTTGCCACGCACCAGGTCGGCCACCAGGCGCACTTTCTGTGGCGACATGCCGATGTAGCGCGCCACGGCGCGCACCTCATTGTCAGCCAGCTTAGCCATGACTCACGCCTACTCCTTGCCGCCGGCCTTCTCTTCCTTGGTGATATGACCGCGGAAGGTGCGGGTCGGCGCGAACTCACCCAGCTTGTGCCCCACCATGTTCTCGGTGATGTAGATGGGAACATGCCGCCGGCCATCGTGCACCGCGATGGTATGACCGACCATCTGCGGGAAGATGGTTGAGGCGCGCGACCAGGTCTTGATGACCTTCTTTTCACCGCGCGTGTTCATCGCCTCGATCCGCTTCAGCAGCTTGGCCTGCACGTATGGACCTTTCTTGAGTGATCTAGACATACACGTTCTCAATTTCGAGTCTTGAGTTAACTGAGAACTCAAAACTTAAAACTCTAAGCTCTACTTTTTGCGCTTCTTCTCCCGCCGGCGCACGATCAGGTGATTGGTGCGCTTGTTGCGGCGGGTCTTCACGCCCAACGCCTTCTTGCCCCACGGCGTGCGCGGCGCGTCTTTGCCGATCGGCGAACGACCTTCGCCACCACCGTGTGGATGGTCGCGCGGAGACATGGCCGAGCCGCGCACCGTTGGCCGGATGCCCAGCCAGCGCTTGCGCCCGGCCTTGCCCAGCTTGACGTTGCTGTGATCCAAATTGCCCACCTGGCCGATCGTGGCCATGCAGGTCTGCAACACCATGCGCACCTCGCCGCTGGGCATACGTAGGGTGACGTAGTCGCCCTCTTTGGCCAGCACCTGCGCACCGGCGCCGGCCGAGCGGACGAGCTGGCCCCCCTTGCCCGGCCGCAGCTCGACGTTGTGCACCGTCGCGCCGAGCGGGATATTCGCCAGCGGCAGCGCATTGCCGGGGCGAATCTCGGCGTTAGGGCCGCTCATCACTTCGTCGCCCACCTGCAAGCCGACCGGCGCAAGGATGTAACGCTTCTCGCCGTCGGCGTAATGCAGCAGCGCGATGCGCGCCGAGCGGTTGGGATCGTACTCGATGGTCGCGACGCGCGCCGGAATGCCGATCTTATTTCGCTTGAAATCAATGATGCGATAGGCGCGCTTGGCCCCGCCACCCCGATGGCGCGTCGTCACCTTGCCGCGCACGTTGCGCCCGCCGGTCTTGCGCAGATCGGTCAGCAACGACTTCTCCGGCTGGTCGGTGGTGATCTCCGCGAAGTCGCTCACGGTCATGCCGCGGCGGCTCGGCGTCGTCGGTTCGTAAGTCTTGACTGGCATGGTCTTAGGCAACTCCTTCGAAGAGCGGGATGCGATCCTTCTCGCTCACCTGCACAATCGCTTTCTTCCACTGCGGCGAGCGCTGGATGTGCTTCGCCTTGCGACCGGTGATGCGGCTGCGTGGGCTGCGGCGGCGCTTCTCCGGCATCACGATGACGTTGACGCGCGTCACCGTCACGTTGAACGCCAGCTCGACCGCCTCCTTGATTTGCTGCTTGTTCGCGCGCGGATCTACCTCGAAGACGTACTGCGGCTTCTCGTAGCCAACCTGCCACTGCGTCTTCTCCGTGATGATCGGGCGCTTTAAAACTTCGTACGGATGCATCTCTCCCTCCCTACCCCAGCCAGGCTTTGATCACCTCGAGGGCGTCCAGCGGCATCACCAACTGGTCATACTTGAAGATGTCGCGAATGTTGAGATAGCCGGCGTGCAGCGTCTTCACGTTGGGCAGATTGCGCGCCGACTTTTCGACCGCTTCCATGCGACCCGGCAAGACGACCAGCCCCTTGGTCACGCCAAGCGCTTGCATCGCCGCGGCAAACTCTTTCGTCTTGGGCGCGCTCATCTCCAGCTTGTCCACGATCACGATCTGCTGGTCGGCGGCCTTCTGCGACAGCGCGCTGCGGATGGCCGCGCGGCGCATTTTCTTCGGCATGTCCTGCTCGTAGCTGCGCACAACCGGGCCGAACGCCACGCCGCCGCCCACCCAGTGCGGCGCCTTGCGGCTGCCCTGGCGGGCGTTGCCGGTGCCTTTCTGGCGATACACCTTCTTGGTGGTGCGGTTGACCTCGCCGCGCGTCTTCACCTTGTGCGTGCCCAGGTGAGCGTTGGCGTTCTGGCGCAACAACGCCTGGTGCATCAGCGGCTGGCTGATCCGGGCTGCAAAGATGCTATCCGGCAGCTCGACCTCGCTGACCAGTTCGCCCTTGATATTCTTGACTGGAACTTTCAT
The DNA here is from genome assembly GCA_025055235.1 of Candidatus Roseilinea sp. Lineage (GTDB taxonomy): Bacteria > Chloroflexota > Anaerolineae > J036 > Brachytrichaceae > JAAFGM01. The sequence continues at coordinate 49,259 of JANWYN010000075.1, forward strand.
GGCTACTTCTTCCCACCTTTGCGCGCTTCCTTGATCACGACGATGCCGCCTTTTGCGCCGGGCACCGACCCAGACACGGCGATCAGATTGCGCTCCGGATCTACGAGCATCACCCGAGCGTTCATCACCGTGACCCGCGTATTGCCGTAGTGACCGGCCATGCGGCGCCCCTTGGGCACACGCCCCGGCGTCGTGCCGGCGCCGATCGAGCCCGGCGCGCGCTCGCGGTCGGACGCGCCATGCGTCTTCTTCTGGCGATGGAAGCCGTGGCGCTTGATGCCGCCGCTGAATCCGCGGCCTTTCATCGTGCCGGTGACATCCACATATTCGCCTACGGCGAAGATGTCGGCCCTGATGACGTCGCCTTCCTTGTAGGTGATCTCTTTCACGCGCGCCTCTTCGAGATACTTAAGCGGCGGAACGCCCTCCAGCTTGCGCCGGTTGGGGTGTTTGTCGTTCGGCCTGAGCAAGCCGAGATGGCCCAGCTCGCCGCGCGTGAGCTTCTTCGCCTTCACCTCGCCGAAGCCGAGCTGAATGGCGTTATAGCCGTCCTTCTCGACGGTCTTCACTTGCGTCACGTAATTGGGGCCGGCTTCGATCACCGTCACGCCGGTGACGTTGCCCTTCTCATCGAAGAGCTGCGTCATTCCCACTTTGCGTCCGATCAGTTTCCTCATGTCCTCATCATTGGCTCTCCGGCCGCGCGGGCCGCCGGGGCGCACATGCGCGAGAGCATGATCGCCGCCAGCACAACGCCGGCGCGCTATAGCTTGATCTCAATGTCCACGCCCGCGGGCAAGTTCAACCGCATCAGCGTGTCAATCGTCTTCGAGTCCGGGTCGAGCACGTCAATCAGGCGCTTATGCGTCCGGATCTCGAAGTGCTCGTGCGAATCCTTATCAATGAAGGGCGAACGCCGCACTGTGTAGCGCTCGATCTTCACTGGCAGCGGCACCGGGCCGACTACCGTCGCGCCCGTGCGCTCGGCTGTCTCCACGATCTGCCGCGCCGAACGATCGAGCACGCGATGGTCATATGCCTTCAGGCGAATGCGAAGTCGTTGCTTGGCCATTTCACTCTGCTTCCCACGCCCGACTCCCTACTTCCGACTCTCCCTCTGGCATCATCGAATCGCCACTCAGGAGTCAGGAGTGAGCAGTCGGGCGTCGGCTGCCTACTCGAACACCTTGGTGATCGTGCCGGCACCTACCGTCAGCCCCCCTTC
>JANWYN010000091.1 GCA_025055235.1 Candidatus Roseilinea sp.
GTCCGGCTCGGTGAGCTTGATGTTGAAGTCCGCGTCGCTGTAGCGGCCGCCGAACTGGCGGATGACGCACTGGAACAGCCAAGCCACATACGACGCCGCGCCGGGGTGCGCGAAGGCGGCCACCTTCATCGTATCGCCCTCTTTCTTGACCAGCTTGGGCGCCCACTCGCGCATCTCGTCCCAGGTCTCCGGGCCACGGACGGGCAGGCCGGCCGCTTCCAGCATGTCGGCGTTGTAGTAGAACAGCGGCGTGCTGCGCGCGAAGGGGATCCAGTACTGCACGTCCTTGCGCACGCCCTCGTTCCACAGCGACTCGACGAAGTCCGCCGTGTTCATGTTCTGCTCCTTGATCAGGTCGTTCAGCGGCATCAGCGCCTTGGCGCGGAAGAACTTGAACCACCACACATCGGAGAGCAGCACCATGTCCGGCCCTTGCTGAGCGGCCAGCGCCGCGGTCAACTTCTGCGCGGTCTCCTCGTAGTTGCCCTGCACCTGCAAGGTCACCTTCACCTCGGACTGCATCTCGTTCCACATCTGCGCCAGCTTCTCCTCGGTCTTGCCCAGGCCGCCGCTGAAGCCCCAGTGGACGATTTCGACCGCGCCTGTGGAGGCGGGCGCCGTGGTCGGCGCAGGCGCAGCGGTCGCCTCAGCAGCCGGCGCCGTAGTGGCTTCCGGCGCAGCCGTCGCAGCCGGAGCCACCGGCGCTGTGGGTGCTGCCGGAGCCGCCGGCGCAGCGCACGCTGCCAGCGCAACTGCGCCGGCGCCGAAGCCGATGCCTTTGAGCAGTGTGCGTCGCGAGAGTTTGTTCACTTTCCCGTTCATGTCTTCTTCTCCTTACTTCGTCAACCACTTGCGTCATACGATCCACCCGCATGCGCAGCTTGCGCCGGCGTCGCGGGTCACCCTTTCACCGCGCCGGCGGCGATGCCGTCCACCACGAAGCGCTGGGCGTAGAGGAAGATCAGCATCACCGGCACGATGACGAACAACGTCGCTGCCATCACCACGCCCCACTCGGTGTTGCCCTCCTGGTCGAGCAAACGCGAGATGCCGACCGGCAACGTGCGCATGTCCTCGGTCGTGGTGATCAACAACGGCCAGAGGTATTCGTTCCATTTGGCCGTGATGGAGAGCAAGGCTGTGGTGGCGACCGCCGGCGCAGCTACCGGCACAACCACGTTCAGCAGCGTGCGCACGTGCCCCGCGCCGTCCACCTTGGCTGCATCAATCAGATCGAGCGGGATGGTGCGGAAGTACTGGCGCAGCAGGAAGGTGCCGAAGGCGATCGAAGCGCCGGGCAGCACGATGCCGGGATAGGTGTTCACCATGCGCCAGCCGGCGATGGTCAGGTAGTTCGGCACGAGCACGACTTCTTCGGGCACCATGAGCGCCAGCAGCAATAGGATGAAGATCCAGTCGCGCTTGGGGAAGCGCACGAACACGAGCGCGTAGGCCGTGGTCACCGCCATGATCACTTCGGCGCCGGCGCCCAACAGTGTGGTGATGAAGCTGTTGAGGTAGAAGCGGTCGAAGGGTGCCGCGCGCCACGCCTTGCCGAAGTTGTCGAACGTCAAGTTGGCCGGCAGGAGCTGCGGCGTGGTGCTGAAGATCTCGCGATTGGTCTTCAGCGCACCCGAGAGCACCCAGGCGACCGGGATGCCGATGATGAGCACCACGGCGACCATGGCCAAGTAGCCCAGGACGCGCTGCGTCGTATGTGCGGCGCGACGATTCACCGCCAATTGGCGGTCGCCGGTTGTGGCTAAGGCGATGTCACGCATAGCTCACCCGTCGTTCCAGATAGCGCACCTGCAACAGGGTCACGATCATCATCAGCACGAACAGCAGCAGCGCCACCACGGCCGCCCGCCCGGCCGATGACTGTACGAAGAACAGCTCGTACAAATGGAAGATCAGGGTGTTGGTCGCGTTCACCGGCCCGCCCTCGGTCATGATGTTGATGATGTCGAAGGCTTGGAAGGACGTGAGGATGGTAGTGACGATCAGGAAGAACATCACCGGCGAGAGGCCGGGCAGCGTGACGTGCCAGAAGCGATCGAGCGCGCCGGCGCCGTCCACGCGCGCTGCCTCGTATAGCTCGCGCGGAATCGCTTGCAGGCCGGCGATGAAGATCACCGTGGCGTAGCCCAAGTTCTTCCAGACGTAGACGATGATGATGGCCGGCATCGCCCAGTTCGGGTCGGTCAGCCACTTCGGTGATGAGATGCCGAACGGGCGCAGGATGGCGTAGATAAAGCCGAAGCGCGGGTCGAAGATGTAGATCCACACGATGGCGATGGCCGCGCCGGCCAGGATGGTGGGCGAGAACAAGATGCTGCGCGCTGCGTTGCGGCCGCGCAGCTTTTGGTTGAGCAACAGCGCGATCATCAGCCCCAGG
>JANWYN010000139.1 GCA_025055235.1 Candidatus Roseilinea sp.
CGCACAGTTCGGCTGGCACCAACCCATCGCCATTTACGCCGGCACCGTCCCGCTCAACCACGACTTGGACGTCGCCGCCCGTGCGATTCAGCGCCTGCCCGATGTGCGCTGGGTCATCATCGCGACGGGTGACGGCATCGCCTCGCTCCGGCAGGCCATCGCATCCGCCGGCATCGCCGATCGCGTCGAGTGGCATGGCTTCATGCCGCATGCGCAGCTCGTGGAGCGGCTGGTCGCCGCCGACATCGCGATCTACCCCTATCGCGACACGAACATCAACCGCGCCAAGTGCAGCGGCAAGGTGATGGACTACATGGCCTGCGGCAAGCCGATGGTCGTCAGCGACGTGGGCATGAATCGCGTCTATCTGGAGCACGAGCGGTCCGGTCTGCTCACCCCGCCGGGTGACGCTGAGGCGTTCTACGCGGCGATGAAGCGATTGCTGGACAACCGGGCGTTCGCCGGCTGCCTCGGTCATGCAGCGCAGCAACGCATCTGGACGCAGTTCGGCTGGGCAGAGCGCATCGGCGCGCTGGAGCGCATCTACGCTGCCGGTTGACGCCTCACAACGCCCGCACGCGCACGAGCGAGGCGCGCTCGCCGGCTCGCGCCAGCGGGTTGCGCAGCGGCCGCCCGAACAAGGGTGACTCGATCTCGAACACGTCGCCCGGCTGCGCCGTCACGCCGGCAGCACAGCTCAGCGCCGACGCGCCGAAGAAGTGCACGTGTGCATCGCCGGGCCGGCGGAACGGCGCATACTTGAAGTGGTGGTGCTCGATGTTGGCGATGCTGTACGACATGTTGGCCTCGCCGGTCGCGAACGGCTCCGACCAGATCACTGCGTCGCTGCGCCGCACGCGCACCACGCCGGTCACGCTGGCCGGCAGCTCGCCGAGCAACACCTCCGGGCCGAACGAACACGGGCGCAGCTTGGAATGCGCCAGGTAGAGGTAGTTCTGCCGCTCCATCACGTGATCGGAGAATTCGTTGGCCAGCGCGAAGCCGACGCGCAGGACTTCGCCGCCATCGCCGATCACATACAGCCCGGCCAGCTCTGCCTCTTCGCCGCCATCCAACGCCCATGGCGGCATGCACAGCGGCTGCTCCGGCGGCGTGACCCACGTGCCGTCGCCCTTGTAGAACCATTCGGGCTGGCTGCCGATTTCGCCGGGCGCGGGTTTGCCGCCGGCCAGCCCCCATTCGAACAGGATGAGCGAATCGGTCTTCTTCACCGGCGTATCGCCCGGCGCATTCGCCTGCGCATGCATCGTGTTGCGGGCCAAGGCGCTGCCGAGGTGATTCAGGCCGGTGCCGGAAAGCAACAGTCGCGCCGGTTCGGGGTGCGTGAGCGGCGGCAGGATGCGCCGCTCGGCGATGACGCGGTCGTAGGAGACGACCTCATCGCTCAACTGCTGCGCGACAAGCTCATGCAGAGACAAGCCCGCGCGGGACGCCTGGAACGCCAGGTCATACACGCCGGCGGCGTCGCGCACCACGCGCAACCGGCTGCCGTCGTCGGATGGCACGCCGACGCGCTGCCGGCCGGCTTCGTCGAGGAATTGCACCAAACGCATGATCGGTGCGGATTGTATGGGTGATGCCGCCGATTGCAACGCGCGCCTGCGAGCGGATCTGGCCTACAATCCTTCTCACTTCAGCTTTTGAAACAGGAGCAACACATGCCTCGTGAGATCGTCACCCGCGACGGCACCGCTTTTCGCTTTCGCGAATACCGGCTCGATCCGCTCGGCCCGCACGACGTGCGCGTCCGCGTGCAGTTCGCCGCGCCCAAGCACGGCACGGAGCTGCAGCTCATCACCGGCAGTTCCTTCGAGCGCAAAGAATGGCACCCCGAGCTACGCATGTTCCTGCCGCGCGCAGTGCCGGCAGAGCCGCAATCACCCGCAGAGCGGCCGGAGCGCAACATCGGCAACATGATCGTCGGCGTCGTGAGCGAGGTGGGCAGTGCCGTGACCCGCTTTCGGCCGGGCGAGCGCGTGTTCGGCTACGGGCCGATCCGCGAGGTGCATCAAGCGCCGGAAGACAAGCTGCGGCCGCTCGGCAGCCTCTCGGAGGTAGATGCGGTGTGCGTAGATCCGGCGCACGTTGCGTTCGTGGCCGTGCGCGACGGCAACATCCGCATCGGCGACGCGGTCGCCGTGTTCGGCCTGGGCGCGATCGGCCTGATGGCCGTGCAGATCGCGCGGGCCGGTGGAGCGCGCAAAGTCTTCGCCGTGGATCCGCTGCCCATGCGCCGCGCCTTCGCCGAAAGCCATGGCGCCGACCGAGCGCTCGACCCTAACGCATGCGACGTCGCCCTCGAGATCAAGCGCGCCACCGGTAACAAGGGCGTGGACGTGTCCATCGAGACCTCCGGCGCGGGGCGCGCGCTGCACGAAGCGATCCGCTGCCTGCGGCAATGCGGCACGGTGGTGCATGTGCCGTGGGGGCCGAAGGACTGTCGCGACCTGAACCTGAGCGAGGAGTTTCATCACAACCGGCCTACCATCGTCGGCAGCCAGGCGTGGAGCGGCTGGGAGAACCCCGACCGCTCCTACCCGCTATGGGATCATGAGCGCGCCTACCAGACGACGATCGAACTCTTCCGCGATGGGCTGATCACCGGGGCAGGCGTGGTCACGCCGATCGTGACGTTCGAGGAAGCGCCGGAAGCGCTGGTGGCCATTCGCGAACGGCCGGAGACGACGATCAAGTTCGGCGTCAGGTTTTGGGCTGATGATTGATGATTGATGATTAATGAATGATTAGCGATTTACGATCCACCATCCACGATTCACGACCGAAGGGAGTGGGAAGTCGGGAGTAGGCAAATCATGAATCATCAATCATCCATCCATCGGGGTAAGATTGCAGCCCAGAGATGACCATCACTTCAATCGCTTCGCTCAAGACCATTGACGAACTGGAGGCGGCGCTGCGCGCGCAGAATTACATCGCCGAGCGCAGCTTGGCCACATCCATCTTCCTGGCGCTGAAGCTGCGCCGGCCGTTATTCCTGGAAGGCGAAGCCGGCGTGGGCAAGACCGAGATCGCCAAAGTGCTCGCCGCTGCGCTGGATACCGAGTTGATCCGCCTGCAATGCTACGAAGGGTTGGACGTGAGCCACGCGGTGTACGACTGGAATTACACCCGACAGATCATGCACATCCGGCTAATGGAGGCGAAGGGCGAGCGGATCGAAGACGAAGAAGCCGAGTTGTTCGGGCCGAAGTTCCTGCTCAAGCGGCCACTGCTGCAAGCCATCGAGGACAGCCGCGAGAAGCCGCCGGTGCTGCTGATTGACGAGCTGGATCGCAGCGATGAAGAGTTCGAAGCGTTTCTACTGGAGGTGCTCTCCGACTTTCAGATCACCATCCCGGAGATCGGCACAATCAAGGCGCAGCAGCCGCCGATCGTCATCATCACCTCGAACCGCACGCGCGAGATCCACGACGCGTTGAAGCGGCGCTGCATCTACCAGTGGATAGACTATCCGAGCTTCGAGAAAGAGCTGGCCATCGTGCGCGCCAAGGTGCCGCAGGCGCCGGCACAACTGGCCAAGCAAGTCACGCAGTTCGTGCAGGAGCTGCGCCGGGCCGAGCTATATAAGCTGCCCGGCATCGCCGAGACCCTCGACTGGATCACCGCGCTGGTCGCGCTCGACCAGACCGCGCTGGATGAGCGCATCGTGGACGAGACGCTGGGCGTGATCCTGAAGTATCAGGACGACGTGGTGAAGGCGCGCACCGAGTTGAACAAGAGCATCCTGGCCGTGATCAGCACAGGGTACGCATGATGTTCCCATGCGCAGGAGGTAACGATGCCATCGCCCTTTCCAGGGATGAACCCCTACTTTGAGCATCCCCGAATTTGGGAGGACTTTCACGCGAACCTGGCAGCAGAAATACAGCGACAGCTCGCGCCGCGGCTTCGCCCCAAGTATTACGCCGCTTTGACGCCGCGCGTGACCTACGACGAAATCATCATCGAAGGGCCACCGCCCACAAAGCCTGAAGCCATCAAGCCGGACGTCGGCATCTATCGGGCAGAGGCGCCCTCCGGCTCGCTGGCAGGCGCAGCCGTCGTCGCATCCTCACCGCCGATCATGGCGCAGGTACCCGTCCAAGAGCCGATTACGCTGCACAGCATCGAGATCTGCGAGGTAGGCACCGACGCCCTGGTCACGGCCATCGAAATCTTGTCGCCGGTAAACAAGCGCCCCGGCCACGAAGCATTCGACGAATATGCCAAGAAGCGCCGTCACCTGATGCGCGCGCCGGTGAACTTGTTGGAAATTGACCTGTTGCGCGCAGGCGTGCGCATGCCGGTGTTGACCGAGCTACCCGACGCACCCTATTTCATCTTTTTGCACCGCGCGTTCGTGGCCGGCCAGGTGGAGGTGTGGCCGGTCGCCCTTCAGCAACCCATCCCGGTCGTCCCCGTGCCTTTGCGAGAGCCGGATCCCGACGTGCCGCTCGATTTGACGCGCGCGATCCACACGATCTACGACGAGCTGTCGTACGACATGCGGATTGACTACAAGCAAGACCCGCCTCCTCCACCGCTTGCGCCCGCCGATCAAGCCTATGTGGATCAACTGCTGGCGCCGTTCGGCCGGACGCCCAAGCTACGCCGCCTGCGCGAAGATGAAGTTGAATACGAAGCCGAGGAAGCCGAATCTGCGGAGGTAGAAGCTGGGAGTTGATTGATGGAAGGAGCGACGGCGGATAGCGGCCACTTGCTGCACAACTTGCTGCTGTTCGGGCGCGTGCTGCGCAGGCTGGGGCTGGACGTCAACCCCGGCCGCATGATAGACCTGGCCAATGCGCTGGCGTTGATCCAGATCGGCCGCAAACAGGATTTCTTCTTCACCGCCCAGAGCCTGCTGGTGCAGCGCCGCGAAGACCTGGCGCTGTTCAAAGACGCCTTCGATTTGTTCTGGGTGGATCCGCGCGACCGCGTGATTGCCCGCGGCCGGCGGCAAGACGAGACGCCGTTCACCCGTCCGGAGTTCGCGCCGCCGCCACCCAAGCCGCCATCCATCGCGGAATCGCCCGGCAACAACGCATGTGCTGCTAGCGAGCGCGTGGTTATCGAGACGACCTACAGCCCGAGCGACCGGGAAGCGTTGCGGCGCAAAGACTTCTCACAGTTGACCGCCGAGGAGATGCGCGCGATCAAAGCGATGATGGACGACTTGCTGTGGCGTCCCGGTGAGCGCCGCACCCGCCGGCTGGTCGCCGGAAGCGGCGCCGCGCTCGACCTGCGCCGCACACTGCGCCGGAACATCGTGCATGGCGGCGAGCTGGTGCGCTTCGCCGAGCGCGGCCCAAAGGTCAAGCCGCGTCCGCTGGTCATCATCGCCGACATCAGCGGCTCGATGGAGCGCTACACGCGCCTGTTGCTGCACTTCATCTACTCGCTCAGCGCCGGGCTGGAGCAACCGGTGGAGACCTTCGTGTTCAGCACCCGGCTGACGCGCATCACCCGGCAGTTGCGCCAGCGCAGCGTGGATCGCGCCCTGCGCGACGTATCCCGCGCAGTGACGGACTGGTCGGGCGGCACGCGCATCGGCGAGGCGCTGAAGACGTTCAACTACCAGTGGGCGCGGCGCGTCATGCGCAGCAGCGCCGTGGTGCTCATCATCAGCGACGGCTGGGATCGCGGCGACCCCGATTTGCTCCGGC
>JANWYN010000107.1 GCA_025055235.1 Candidatus Roseilinea sp.
TCGGTGATCACCAGCAATTGCGCCGGTGCGGCGCCGGCTGCGTTGGCGACGGTGATCGTGAACAGCACCGTCTCGCCGGGTTCCCCGTAGAGATACGTGTTCGAGGGCGACGACCGGCTCAGGTTCGCGCCGACTTTGCTCAGCGAGATGTTCGCTTGGCGCACCGATAGGTAATACGCGGAACTATTCGTCAGTTGAGGCACACCGCAAACGTCTCGGTAACCGGTTTGTATCTGCAACGGGCCGCCCGCGAAACTACAACTGGCGCGCACCTGGAAGCGCAGGTACACCGTCTCCCCGGGACGGATACGCGACAAGAGCGCACCGAGCGGCGCGCCGCTGGCGCTGCTCCACACGAGTGTCTGCCCAGTGATCGTCGGGTCGGGCCCCGTTTGCCAATTGATCGTATCGGTGCTGATTTCCGTGCTGCCGACGACGTAGGACAGCCCCACCGGCAGCGTCTGTGTGACCGTCGCCGAATACACGCTGAGCAACCCGGCGTTGCGCACCGTAGCCGTGACCGTGCGGGTGTAGCAGGTGTCAATCGGCGAGAGGGATTGGTTGGTGTTGAGCAGGATCGTCGGTGGCAATTCGACGACCGAGCTCACCGGTCCGCCCGACAGACAGACTTGACCCAAGCAGCCATGTACGCCGTGCAGGCGATTGGTGAGATCGCTGCAGCCGACGATCTCGGCGCTGAATTTGATCGTGAGCGTCTCCTTCGGCTGGATGACCGGCACCTCCCAGGTAACCCGGTTAGTGGAAGTGATCATCACGATGCCGGCTGGCGCACCAAGCGAAGAGGTAATCGTCGCGGTCACGAAGCGCAGGCCGCTGCCGAGCACATCAGTCAACGTAACGTTGTATGCCGGCGCTGCGCCGGTGTTTTTGGCGATCAGCGTCCAGGTGACCACATCGCCGGCGGCATAGATCAACTCTGGGAACTTGGTGAGCAACGGCAGCGGGCCGAGATACGATGACGCCGCTACCATTCCGCCGGCGCTACAGCTCTCGCGATAATCGCTATCGTCGCTGCACAGGCTTTCGTAGTAGATTGTGCCCTGGAACGGTGCCGGGCCACTGCCACAGCGCACTTGCACGCGCAATTGAATTGTCGCTGTGATAGCGCTGGTGAATGCATCGCCGTAGAACCAGTGATAGCCATTCGCGTCAGTCTGAGTGAGCACCGGTGTCGCGCCACCGAACCCCAACACCTCCAAAATGCCATAGGTGGTGGTCGGCACGTCAATCACCACGTCGTAAGCGCCAACGCTGGAGGTGCGTTGCGCCGTCAACGTGACAGTGTACGTGCCGCACGACGTCACGTTGGCCGGCAATCCGGAGAGACTCAGCGTCATGCTCGGCGCCTGCGTTTGCACGAAAACGCCCTCCTCCAACACGCGGTCGCCCGGGCAAGCACCGTTGCCGGTCACACCCAGATCAAGGTATGACCAGTCGTACCACGTGAAGTCGTTACAGGCCGATGTCTCGCTAACCGCCGTTGTGTACGAGATGATCAGCGTCGCGCCAGGCAGCGGAGGATTGCACGGGGGATTGATGTTTGAGATCACCAGGCTGCTGCCGACGACACCCACCGAGAACACCGCCGAACAAGAGATCGCACCGTTGCTCACGAACACGGAGGCCGTGCCGGACACATAGCTCTGATACGGCAACGCTTCGGTGAAGATCAACCCACTCCACGTCGGCGTGACGACGAAGCTGTTGGCGAACGTATAGACGTTGGTGTAGGTGAAGGCCGGGCTGCTGCACACGGGCGCCGGCGCAGAGACCCACTTTTGGCTGTCTACAAGCCCATCAGTGCACTGCACGTAAGTCGTCGCCTGAGCCGTCGCCGTTTGCTGGCAATTGCGGCAATCCACCATCGTCGCCGTCACCACGTTGGTGAACGCCTGCCCACACGCAGGACAGCCTGCCGTCCCCGTCGGCACGGCAAACACCGGCGTCAGCACTGCACTGCTGGTGAGCGCCCAGGTGATGTAGGTGTTGCCACCCAGGGTGAAGGTGACCCCGCCTGCAGGATTCAACACGGTCAGTCCCGCCGGCACTTGATCGGTGACGATGATCGTGCCGGAGATACCGATTGCATTGACCGAGATCGTGGCCGGGATGGCCTGTCCGCGGTAGACCTCTCCCGGCATGCTCTTGCTGATGTTCAGTTGACCCGGCGTGTTCACCAACTGCCATGACGCCGTCTGCGGCGCCTCGCTGTAAAGAAATGCGCAAGCGTCTCGGTAGTTCAGGTCAAACGTGAAGCTGCCACCAGTCGGCGTAGCACACACGTTCGCCGGCGTGGTCAAAGTGAAAACCAGGTTGTATGTTTGGCCGGGCGGAATGTATGGAATCTGAAAAGCGCCACCCGAATAAGCGGCCGGAGGTGCGACGCTGACGTTGAACGGGGTCAAATTCACCGGCAGCGTCACCGAATAGGCCGCGCCGTCACCGGTGTTGGTGATCGGGACGGTGAACACGCCGCTGCCGGCGCAGTAGCCCAAGTTGAACGACGGCAGCGCAAAATCGAGATCGGGGAAGCGCGGGATCAGGTCTATCGAGGCTTTGGCCGTCTGTGGCGTCTGGCAGGTTTGTCCGGCGCAACCCCATGTTGCGACGACCTGGTTATCCAGTCCGGCGCAAGATGCCACCTGCGCCGCAACGGTGAACGAGGTCGTCTGCCCAACTGGGATCGAGACAATCGAGGTAAATGTCAGTCCACCCACATATTGCAGCCCCGGCCCGAGCGTGTCGGTGACGAGGACGTTGTAAACCGTGCCGTAGCCCGTGTTGTCCACATGCACCGTCCACGTCACCACGTCGCCGACGGCCGCCGGCACCGTAGCCGGCGTCTTGCGGACTGTGATCGCGCCGGGATTGACGACGAACTCGGCAAACTTGGTGATGGGCACGTAACCGTCCTGCGTGAGCGTGATGACCGCCTGTCCGGACACTGCGCTGCACGTGGCCGTGAAGACCGCCGTGCGCGTAATCACTGCGTTGGGCAGCACCGTGCCGACGTTGAAGACCTGCGAATTACTCGTGAACCCGCCGGGCAGCGTCACCGTCAGCACCACGCCGGTCGTGGTGACGGAATCGTTGGCTGCGATCACGGTCACCGTTAACGGATCGCACAAGCTGATCGCCTGCGGCGAAACGGTAACGGTAATTTGATCCGGGTAGATTGTGTGATGCGAATCATCGCCCGCGAAGAGGGCAGAGCGTCTTCCCTCGTCGCCGGTCTCCATCACATCGCCTGATGCAGATTCGCCGGCCGCAAACCAGGCCGGAAGCGGATCCTGCGCTGCCGAGTCGCGCGGGAGATCGCCACGGCCGGAGACGAGCCAGGCCGGCAATGCGTCTTGCATCGGTGCATCATCCGTGCGTTCCTCATCGTCGGATTCGCCGTCGAGTGCGAACCAATCCGGCAGCGGACCGGCAGCCGATGGTTCTCCCGCCGGGGCGCCGTCGAACCAGGCAGGTAGCGCCCTTACCGGCAGCTCATCCGGCACGGGCGCCGTCTGCGCCCGCAGTGCCGCACTTGTGCGCAGCGGCAACCAGATCAATCCCGGCGACGCGCCCATGATGGCGAATATCGCCACGATACGCACCGCTATGCGAAGCCCCAGCGACATCATAACGTCCTCCGAAGATGAGTTCCGACCGTTCGGCCGGTGCGATGTGCAGCAGCGCGATCGCTGTCAAGAACGCATCAAGACACGTATTTCAGAATCTCTGAGGGTGCGGGATAGTCGTTCGCGTTTTTACCGATATGTGACCAAGTGATTCGCCCCTCGGCATCTATGACGAACACCGCCGGCGCAGCCAGACCATCGCCCAACCGGTTGAACACGCCGAACGCTTCGCTCACGGTGTGCGCTTCGTCGGCGAGGACCGGAAATTCGAGCTTGCCGAGTTCCCGGACTACACCTGCCTGTGTGACGCCCTGAACGGCGATCGCCAGCACTTCGGCGCCGCGCGCTCGGAAGCGCGCATACTCCGCCTGCATGGCGCGAAGCTGTTGCTGGCACGACCCGCAGCCGGCGCTGCGATAGAACAACAGCACCACGGGCTGGCGACCGCGGTAGTCGCGCAAGGAGACCCGGCGGCCGTCCTCGCGCGGCAGCGTGAAATCGGGCGCAATTCGGCGTTCAACGGAGGAGAAATCTGCCAAAAGCGGGGCGACGTAGTCGGCGAGCTGCGCCGCGTTCAGCACGCCGACGTGCCGCCCGCGCACGCTGCCGGCGGCGTCCACGATGATCGTCGTGGGAATGCCGACCACCTCATACATGCGGCCGACGGCGCCATCGGCATCGAGCAGCAGCGGATAGTCCATGCCGTTCGCTTCGGCGAAGGCGCGCACGGTAGCGGCATCCTCACGCAAGTTCACCCCAACGACGGTCACGCCGCGATCGCGGTACTGCCGTGCGAAATCGCCGAAGTCGCGCGCTTCGGCGCGGCATGAGGGGCACCATGAAGCCCAAAAGTTCAACACAACGATGCGCCCGAGGAATTGGCTCAGCGTCGCCGGACGACCGTCGAGATCCGGCAGTGTGAAATCGAGCGCAGGATTTTCAGGAAGCGCAGTGGGCGACGGAGCAGGGGGAGCATCAGGGGTGCGCTCGTATGCTGGTTGCGGCGAAGGCATTGAGACCGCCTCGGTCGCCTGCTCACTTTGCGGCGCCAAGACCAACGGCGTCGCAGGCAGCTTGAGCGAGGTCGCCATCAGCACCGCCGGCGTCGGCGGGACGCTGAAGCTGACGTAGAGCCCCACCTTGGCGCGCTGGCGTCGCTCGGCCATCCATCGCCTGGCGTCGTCCTCAGAGCCTAACCGCGACAGATACGCCTCGACGACGAGCAAGCGACGGATTGCATCCAGTACGTCAGCGCGCGATAGATCGTGCTGAGCCAACGCTGCATCCAGGGCAAGCTCGTCCTTCTTCCAGCGGAGCAGCAGCGCTTGCAGGCGCACCACGGCTTGCTCGGGCGTCGCCGAAAGGCCGCTCGCGCGCGCCTCGCGCAGCGCCAATCGCTCATTGATCAAGCGTTGCAGCGATTCCTCAGGTGCCGGCAGGGGTTGGCCGGCCAACGCGCTCATGGCCCGGTCGAGCGCCAGTGTCCGCTGCCATTCTTCACGGCTGATCGCTTCGCCGTCTACCTCGGCTACGATGGCCCGGGGCGACGGGGATGTCGCCACCGATGTCAACGGAGGGGGTGGCTGCAGCGCTGCCGGTGAGGTGCACGATGCGAGCAAGAGCGCAATCGCCATACTCAAGGCGCAGCGCATACCGCCGAAGCAAATCTCCCTCCCCAGCATCACACACCACCCGACTTGCGATGCCGCCGCGATCCCTTTCACTCACCTGCCCGTTACGCGGAAACCCGGCTTCTAGCTTTCGAATCTTCATCGTTGGCCTGTGCTGAGCCAGAAACCGGGTTTCTCTCGGTGTAATGAACAACCCTTACAACAACAAACTACACCACAACCACACAAGGATGCTTACATCGCAGTTGGCACTTCGATGTTGCGTAGGGATCGCATCGAATCCACCTTGATCACCATCGCGTCCAATAATGCGTTCGGTATACCTTCCACCACAGCCCGACCATGTTCATCTGTTATCACTTCCCGGCTCCAAGCGCCTGTTTGGACTTTTACCGCCGTCCCCGCCAGCTCCGGCCATCGCTCTGGCGACTGCACCTTTACGATCACCTGCCACGCGTCTTCATGTGCCGCACTGCGCCGCACCTCCGCTTGTACGTCCAGGCCGCCGGTCTGTTCCGGATGCAGCACAATCTGCCGGTACACACTGAAATCGGCCACCTGCGCTTCACCCCGGACCGGCAGCAAGCGAGGCAATGGCATCAGGGCGTCTTTCACCAATCGAATGACCACTTGGCCGGCTTGCTCACCTGCGCGGGCCAGCCGCCGCCATTCGAAGCCCGCATCGCTGATCCAACCAGAGATAGCCGGACGACCGGCTAGGAAGGCGTCCAGCCGTGCCAGCTCGGCCTGACAATGGGGACAACGCGCGACATGCGCGTGCACGCGTGCATGCTCCATGGAGTTAAGCAAGCCAAGCTGGTAATCGCTCAAAGTCATGGTATCCGGGCATGAACGGCGGAACAGAGCTACACGCAGTGCGCGCTCCAACCGGTGTTCCCGAGCATCCTGCTCGTCGCGCCGCTGATCTAGACACAAACGCTTGATCATAAGTACCCCTTTTGCACTCTGTGTATCCATCCTCATAAACGAAGCGGCAAGAATTTTGAGCCTCGCTTTGTTAAGATGTGTGCAAATTGGCACAATCAACCCGGCGAGGAGCAGGCGAGGATGCGCAGCGTATAGCGTCACCCTATGACCGAGCAACGCTTAAGAGGTTATCTCGGATTCTTCAGGTACGA
Source organism: Candidatus Roseilinea sp. (assembly GCA_025055235.1). Classification (GTDB taxonomy): domain Bacteria; phylum Chloroflexota; class Anaerolineae; order J036; family Brachytrichaceae; genus JAAFGM01. Next base: position 6,418 of record JANWYN010000107.1, read on the forward strand.
CGTGCGCAGGCACACAGCGCCCATCACCAGGCGCATCATACTTGCTTTGCCTTGTTTGACGATGTGCCTTTTGCGGTGAAGTTCACTTGTCGCCGGACGGTTCACCCTGTTGTTGGGTCTGATCAGGCATCGGACCCAGAGTGGGCGGTGCGGTGGCGCGCACAGACTCATCCGGCAACGGTGTAGCCGTCACCTCCGGATGCTCCAGCGAGAAGATCGGCGCCGGGATCGGGTTCATCACCGTTGGAAGGATCGGCAGCGTAGGCGCAACCGGCGTGTTGATCGGCAAAGCAGGTGGCGCAATGGGCTCAACCGGCAGCAACGGTGGCGCGGGTTTCACGGTCGTCGGCACGACCGGGATCGGTATTGGCACAAGCGGCGTCGGTTGGGGCTGAGGCGTTGGCGTAGGCGGCACAGCCGTCGGCTTTGGCGTGGGCGTGGGCGGCACAGCCGTCGGCTTTGGCGTGGGCGTGGGCGGCACAGCCGTCGGCTGCGGCGTCGGCACAACATACACCGGCGTCGGCGTGGGCGGCATAGCCGTCGGCTGCGGCGTCGGCACAACATGCACCGGCGTGGGCGTAGGCGGCACAGCCGTCGGCTGCGGCGTCGGCACAACATGCACCGGCGTCGGCGTGAGCGGCGCAACCGTTGGCTGCGGCGTCGGCACAACATGCACCGGCGTCGGCGTGAGCGGCGCAACCGTTGGTTGCGGCGTCGGCACAACATGCACCGGCGTCGGCGTGGGCGGCACAGCCGTCGGCTGCGGCGTCGGCACAACATGCACCGGCGTGGGCGTGGGCGGCACAGCCGTCGGCTGCGGCATGACTACTACAGTTGGCAATACCGGAATTGTGACGGCAACTGCCGTGGGCGTGCTCGCTCCGAGATCAACCGGATCGCCCACTGTTCGGATAGCATCCTCGGTGGTCCTACTCGTGGTCGTCACCGGATCTCCATCAGCCGTTACGGAAGTCGCTACCGGTATGAGTGAAACCGGCGTGAGCGCCGAGCTGGGCAGGGCTGAGGTCGTATCTGCTGATGGAGTCACCGTTGCGACTGTGGTTGGTGTCTGCTCAGGCGACGCAGTCACAGAAACGCTATGGATCAGCACTGTGTTAACCGGCGCTCGCGTGAGGACCACCATCGGCGTCAAGGAGAGCGGCGCTGAGAGACGCGCGGGAGGAGTTGGCACAACTATCGGTGGAGGGTCAGTGATGGTCGCGCGCAATTGCTCAAGCGCGCGCACGGCGGCAATATCAAACGCGTCAGGGCCAGATTTTGCATTCAACAATTGTAGCGCCTCGTTTATTTGTGCCTCAAGCCGAAGGATGAACTCGGGAGAAGGGGATTCCCCTCTTTGATGTAACGCGTTGAGTTCCATCACCCGGCAGTTGATGAACTCGATCAGCAACGCAAGCCGATTCTCCGGCTCAATGGTGAGCGAAAGCTGAATATCCTCGCTCCACAGCTTCACCGGATATAGGGTTTGGTTAGGGAGGCTGTTCTGGGCGACAACGACGATCGTCATACTCGCAAAAGTCGCCACGAGCCCGGGCACGAGAGACGCAGATACACGGCGCAGCGGTGCATCAAGCGGCGACGCAGATGGCTCGCCGTCCAAGCGACCCATGCCCAGGCAGCGTTTGACAAGCTCACTCAACCATCCCAACATGCCTCGCTTCGGTCTACGCGCGAGTTCATCGCGCATGGCCGCAGCCTCGGCAAGAAAAGTGGCGCGCCCCCGCGCCGCCGCTTCAGCATTCCGCGGCGGAGTGTGGTATAGACTGTCGAGCAGCTCGCCGAGTGACTGCTCAGTCATCCGGTCGCGGGACGTGCGCCTTTTGGCCTTACCGAGCAGATCACGCTGAGCCCGTCTCAACTCGTAACTCATCTAATACTCCTGCTGGATCGCTTTGCACGTGCAAAACCCGCCGCAGCGCGGCTAGCGCGCGCTGTTGCAATGCCTTCACTGCTCCGACCGGTTTATCTATGGCAGCAGCAACCTCATCGTTGGTCATCCCCTCGTAGTATTTCAACACGATCACTTGACGCTGGTCAGGCGTCAATGACATGATCGCCGCGCGAATGCGCTCGCTGGCCAGCTTACCGATGACGACTTGAAGCGGGCTAGGATCATGATGATCCAGGGCCACGTCCTCGATCTCCTCAAGCGATACACTCGCCGGTTGAGTTGCACGGTAGTGATCGGTTATCCAGTTATGCGCTACGCGATACAAGTAGGCTCTCAGATGCCGGCGTGGGCCGCTATTGGACTTGAGCGCACGCAAAAAACGGCTGAACGTCTCCGTCACGCATTCTTCAGCCAGATCCGGATCGTTCAGCAATCGCACTGCATACCGGTACAACGCTGGGCTAAATAAGTCGTAGATTTCGGCCAAAGCCTGCAAATCGAATTCTCGAGCGCGTTGCAGAAGCGTCTGCTGCAATGCCTGATCGCTCATTGAGACGCGGTTCCTCCCCTCGCGGCAATCATCCCTTCTGTAATCTATTTAGATCAACCCCTTATCAGACCTCCTTTTGTCTAAGAAATCAAAAAGAAAATACTTAGAAAAGACGCTATTCAATCCGCTAGCGGATTAAGCCGAGCGACCGTTTGCAGGAGCGGAATCTGCAGCATCCGCTTCGATCGTCATCAACAGATCATTATTTGGCACGCCATCCACGATGGCTTGACCGTATTCATCGGTGATAGCTTCCCGACTCCATGGCCCTGCTTGCACTTTTACCCGTGTGCCCGAGAAATCCGGCCATCGTTCCGGTACAAGCGCTTTCACCGTCACCTGCCATGCACCTGCAACCGTCGCGCTCTGCCGCACTTCTGCTTGCACATCTAAACCGTCGGTCTGCTCCATGTGAAGCGCGATGCGCCGGTATACGTTGGCCTCTGTTGCCTCGTTTACATCATCGCGCTGGCCGCGGACCGGCAGCGGACGGAGCGATGGCGTGAGTGCCTCTTTCACTAGACGGATCACCACTTTACCGGCCCGTCCTCCTGCGCGCACCAGCCGCTGCCACTCGAAGCCTACTTCTCTGATCCATTCAGGAGCGACCGAGCGGTCTGCAAGGAAGGCATCCAGACGTGCCAGCTCAGCTTGGCAGTGTGGGCAACGTGCGACGTGGGCGCGTACGCGCGCATGCTCCGCCGAGCCCAGCCAACCGAGTTGGTAATCACTCAGCGTCATGGTATCCGGACACGAGCGGCGAAATAACGCCGCGCGCAGCATGCGCGCTAGTTTGCGCTCTTGAGCCTCCTGCCGGCTACCTGGCAGGCTTGAGCATGAAAACCTATTCATTCGTCTCCTAACTCCAACGAATCTGCGTTGTATTCGAGAGTCTACTCTCGAAATAGATATTCCAATTCCTGTCGCAGTTGACCCACCTTCGCATCGTTGGTCAGCCTCCGGTTCAGTCGTCGAACGATGTTCCGCCGAATTTGGCTGACCTCATTCTCGTCCGCAAAGCGATCTGGATGGCGTGCGTAGATTTGACGCGGCGCAAGCCCGTATTCCCACATCTCCTCGGCCACGATGCGCTCACGCTCGCCCTCCAGGGTCTGCCTGAGCAGCTCCCATAGGTCGTTCAAGATCGCTTCGTTCTCGACCATCGCCTCGACAGAAACGCGATTGTGCAATGCTAGCGCGGCCTCGTCGAGACCCATCATCCCATCGGATTCGTTGTCATCTGTCGAATCACCCAACTCCACCAGGTGCCACAGCGCGTCTTTCTGGCTTCGACGCAGTTCATCTTCGATGGCAGACCAAGTGCAGCGCTTCAAGTACTGCATGTAGTCGGCCACCGCGTTGAAATGCCCCGCACAGGCATGGCGCGTGCCATATTGCCACAGGCGCGAGAAAGCCTGATTAGCGAAGTAGTCTGCGTCTTCGCCGGTGATACGGAAGTGGGGGTGAGTATGCACCCAGCGCACGACTTGGGGGTAATGAATGTTGTAAATGGCTTCCCAGGCCTCCTGGTTGCGCTCAATAAGCGCCAGCCGGAAGAGCTCTAGGCAGGGCCGCTCATCGCACGCGCGATTGTTGCGAAAGTCGCTCACCTGGGCGCTGCACAGCTTGGCGAGCTGCTGAATTGTGCTGGTCGCTTCCATAGTCATGGCCTGCCCTCCTGGATCCTCCAGACAAGTGCTGGAGATCACCCCGTGTGCGACGATCTGGTCGGCAGATGGATCGCAGTGCTTGCCCTCTTCGCTCATACTTGTTGCTCTGCACTGTTTGTCGCAACCACGATGGAAGAGCACAGAGCTCGCGCCGACTAATCGCGCAATTGGGGGCACGTGTATCCAGGAGATACACGCGCCTTTGACGAAGTGAGACAGCGCTGCTCCGAGCTGTGCTATCACCCTACGAGCAGAGGCAACGTCTGCCAGACCGCGCAGAATCCCTAGAAAATCCACGGGAAAGGCCGAACCTGTAGCGGGAATCCTCAAAGAATCTCCTTGCAAGCACGGTTATACCGAGGCGAGGATGTATGGGGAGACCCCTGAGGAACGATCGAGGGGTACAAAAATGGATACAGCGCGATATGCGCTAATCCTAGCGGGCGAGGGCAAATTCCACTGAGTTGAGTTGTCCGGCAACCGTTATCTCGCGCGCGATGCGGTGGGCAAAAGCCAGGGCTTGTTCATGCGACATCGCACCGGCACGAACCTTCAACGCCTCGAAGCGATC
>JANWYN010000112.1 GCA_025055235.1 Candidatus Roseilinea sp.
ACGGTCACGCCGCCCGGCTCGATCAGCATATAGTTGGTCGGCTCCGCGAACAACATCAGGGCATACTTGCGATCCAGCCCCTTCAGGCTTTCGCGCAGCACGCGGTCGGGCCGCGTCGGCGCCAGGTAGCGATTGCCATAGTGAAAGCCGACGCGCGACGCGGTGAACCCCACCAGCAGGATGATCAAGTAGAGGATGAAGAACAGGCTGGAGTTCTCCGGGGTGAGCAAACCGAGCTGGGGGCCGAACAGCGTGAGCAGCAGGCCGGCCAGCAGAATGCCCAGTGAACCGAAGAGCGCAATTCGCCCCAGCAGCGCCAAGCGCTTGTATTTCTTCTCGTCAACGACGACCTTCATCGCGCTGCAGCCGCTTCACACCTTTCCAAAGGCGATCGTCGCGTTCTGCCCACCCAGGCCGAACGAGTTGGAGATGGCGATATTCACCTCTTTGAGGCGCGCTTTGTGCGGCACGTAGTCCAGGTCGCAAGCCGGGTCGGGGTGATGCAGGTTGATGGTGGGCGGGATGATGCCGGTCTTGATCGTCATCACCGTGCTGAGCGCTTCGATTGCGCCGGCTGCGCCCATGGCGTGGCCGACCATGGACTTGGTGCTGGTGACCGGGATGTCGTATGCGCGCTCGCCGAACACATGCTTGATGGCGGCCGTCTCAAGTGCATCGTTGGTCTGCGTGGCCGACCCGTGCGCGTTGATGTAGTCCACGTGATGCGGGGCGATGCCGGCGTCCTGCAGCGCCCACATCATGGCGCGAATCGCCCCGCTGGCCGAGGGGTCGGGTATGGCGATGTGATACGCGTCGGACGACACGCCCATGCCGAGCACCTCGGCATAGATCGTCGCCCCGCGCGCTTTGGCCCGCTCGTAATCCTCGAGCATCATTACCGTGCAGCCTTCGCTGTAGGCGAAGCCGTCGCGCGTGATGTCGAACGGGCGCTGCGCCAGTTCGGGGTGCTCGTTCATCGTGCTGAGCACGCGCAGTTTGGAGAAGGCGACGATGGCCGTCTCGATCACGACGGCTTCCACGCCGCCGGCCAACACTGCGTCGGCTTTGCCCAGGCGGATCATCTCGGCGCCGTCGCCGATCGCCTGTGTGCCCGACGCGCACGCTGCCACCACCGTGCTGAGCGGCCCTTTCAACCCGAACTGCGTGCTGATGTGGTGGCCGGGTGCGTTGGGCAGCGCGGCGGGCAAGGCAAACGGATTGGTGCGCTTGTAGCCGTATTGGTAGTACTCGCGCGATCCGTTCTCCGACATCTCATAGCCACCCAGCGCCGTGCCCATCACGATACCCACCCGGTCGGGCCGCACGTCTTTGCCGATGCGCAGACCGGACTGTTCGATTGCTTCTTGGGCGGCAGCTACGGCGAAGTGCGAACAACGCGCCATGCGCCGGGCTTCCTTGGCATCAATGTATTTAAGCGGATCGAATCCCTTGACCTCGCCGGCGATGCGCACCGGCAGGTTGCTGGGGTCGAATTGGGTGATCGGCCCGATGCCGCTGCGGCCTGCCACCAGGTTGTTCCAGGTGTCCATCAAGTTTAGGCCCAGCACGGTGATCGCGCCGATGCCGGTGATGACGACGCGGCGCCGCTTGCTCACGCTCGGTGTGTGAATGTGTATGACAGGGCGCGATTCGCCCGCGTCGCTTCGACCGCGCCTCAACATGCGTTTGCTGGCGTTGGTGAAGCGGCTCAGGCCGCGCCGCAGGCTGGAGAATCGTTTCGGTCGTGCCATGTCGAGTCGCAAAATTCGAATAGCTTCTTGGACGGGGCGCGCGTGCGATCCCTAATGGGCCGGCGCTTGCACTTCGACGCTCGCCGTCTTTGGCAGCGCTTCCAGGCCGGTCTCGATCGCATCCACGACGCCGTGCTCAACCGCTTCGGCTGCGCGCATGAGCGCCGATCGGATGGCGCGCGCTTTGCTGCGGCCGTGGCCGATGATTACAACACCATCCACGCCCAGGAGTGGCGCGCCGCCGATCTCCTCGTAGTTGGTGCGCTTGCTGATGCGCTCGATGGCGTCCTTGATCAGCAGGCCGCCGAGCTTGCTCTTGGTCGTGCGCATGATCTCTTCGCGCAGCATGCCCTTGATAAAGTCGCCCATGCCTTCGGACAGCTTGACGATCACGTTGCCGGTGAAGCCGTCCGTCACGAATACATCGGCGTTGCCGGCCGGCAAGTCGCGCCCTTCAGCATTGCCGATGAAGTTGATCGGCGCTTTCTTCAGGAGCCGATGGGCCTGTTGCACCAGCTCGTTGCCCTTGGTCTCCTCTTCACCGTTGGACATGAGCGCCACGCGCGGGTTGCGGATGCCCATCACGCGCTCGGCATAGATGCTGCCCATCAGGCCGAATTGCACCAGATATTCCGGCTTGCAGTCGGCGTTCGCGCCGACGTCAAGCAAGAACACCCATCCTTTGGCCGTGGGGAAGACGGAGGATAGGGCCGGGCGCAGGATGCCCTTGATGCGGCCCAGGTGGAACAGCGCTGCAGCCAGCGCGCCGCCGGTGTTGCCCATGGTCACGAAGGCGTCGGCGTCGCCGTTGCGCACCATCTGCATCCCGACCACCATCGAACTGTTCTTCTTCGCCTTCACCGCCTGCGCCGGGTGCTCGCCCATCTCGATCACTTCGCTGGCATGCACGATGGGCAAGTGAAGGTTGGCAGTGTTGTGCTGCACGAGCAGCGGACGAATCATCTCCTGGCGGCCGACGAGCACGATCTCCCAGCCGAACTCGCGCGCGGCGCTTACGGCAGCTTCGACGTTCGGCCCTGGGCCGAAGTCGCCGCCCATCGCATCTAACACGATCTTCATGGCCTAGCAATCGTATGCGCAGCTTCCAAAAAGAGACACAGTGCAGATCGCTCTCCCGATATCTGCTGCGCGTTCAGTTCCTGGAAAAGATGTGGTTATCCTCTGGAGGGCGGATGGCGGAGGCGACGATGCTCATCATCTTCAGTTCCTCCCGCAGCACCTCGGCTTCGATGGCGAGCAGGTCGGTCACACGCGCCTGAGAAAGCAGGAATTGTTTCTGCTCCAGTGTCAGGCGTAGGGCGATGGCCGTGAACACAGCGACGTCCACCGGCTGCGTGGGGAACTGGTCGAACCGGAAGCTTAGGCCGTTGGCTTCGCCCAGCAGCTTCAGGTAGCGCGCCAGCCGCTGTGACACCGTGTTCACGATCGGGTCGGCGGGCGCCACGTCCTCGATGAACGGGAACGGCGTGACATCGCCGATCAAGTAGCCGTGTTCGCTGACCCGAAAGTTGTGCAACCGGAAACGCTCCTCGCCCAGCGTCAGGATGTTCATCCGCCCGTCGGACAGGCGCTTCGCGTCGGTTACGCGCGCCGATGTGCCGATGTCGTATGGCTCGTCCGGTTCTTCATCGCGCGCCAGCACGACGCCGAACGGCTCGTCGTTCTCGATGCAGCGCCGAATCATGATCCGGTAGCGCGGTTCGAAGATGTGCAGCGGGAGCGTCTGGCCGGGAAACAACACGGCGTTCAAGGGAAACAACGGCAGCTCGTGGACCTTCGCCTCCATTTCTTCTCTCCAGGGTTCAAGTTGATTATATCTGTCCCTGCATAGTCGGTTCGCCCAGGGTGCATTCGCGCGTAGGGGCAAATAGGGACAAAAGCGTCGCGCCGTAGGGCGCGGACGCCGTTCCGCGCCTATTGGCTATCCTTGCGCGCTGGCGAATGCACCCCTACCGGGCGAGGTGATGCTACACTTGTTTGCATGTCTGGTTCAGCACACGACGTCCCGCCGGCTTGGGCGCATAACCTGAATGCACAGGAATTTCGCACCTTCATCGCGCTGGTCGAACGTTACTTCGCCGAGCGGCGCATCCCCGTCCAGGTGAAAGCCGACGAGGGCGTAGTACGGCCCGCAGCCGGTGTATTCGACCACTCGAGCGTGTTCGGCCTGCAAAACGTCGCCCAGGCGTGCGCCCAGGTCGCCGTCGAGCGCTGGCCGAGTTTGATCGCAGAGCACTTCGACTGCATCTTCGCCGTAAGCAGCGACCAGAACGCCTTGACGGTGGACGTCGGCGATTTCGGCAAGGTCAGTGAGCGATTGCGCGCCCGGCTATACCCGGTGGACCTGCTGAGCCAATCCGTCGAGACGATTCATCGCCCCGGCCCCGAAGGCACGATCGAGGTGATCGTGCTGGACTTGCCGACGACCGTTCGGACGATCTCGCGGTCGGAGGCGAAGGGCTGGGCGCTGGAGACCACGGAGCTGTTCGAGATCGGGCGGCGGAATTTGCGGCGCGCCGGCTTGCTGAAGCACACCGCCGTGGCCGTGCGGCCGGGTGTGGAGATCCACTTGTATTCCGGCGATCCGTACTACGCCGCCAGCCACGCGCTGATCCTCGACGCCTATCTCCCGGACGATCTGCCACATGGCGCGCTGGTGGGCTTGCCCAGGCGCGACGCCATCCTGCTGCACATCATCCGCAATATCGGGGTGACCGAGGCGATCGGCTCGATGCTGCAGGCCATCGTCGGCATGTATGCCGATGGGCCGGGTTCGCTCAGCCCGAACCTCTACTGGTTCTGGCAGGGCGAATTCATCACGCTGCCGTATGAGTTGGACGGCAATGTGCTGGATTTCTCGCCGCCGGCGGACTTCGCCGAACTGTTGCAGCGCCTCGGCGAGAGCGCAGAGCTGTCCTGAGGGCGCGGGCGCTTGAGATCATTCGCAGAGATGGCCGGGTGCACGTCGCTGCGGGCGCATTCACTTCGTCACTTTCAAGACGCGGTCATGGCCGACATGCGAAATTCACCCGTCATGCCCGCGAAGTTTGTCCCCGCGAGGGCGAGGAGCGGGAATCCGGCCTGTATGCCTTTTCGACGCCCGCTTTCGCAGGCACGTCGTGCTTCCTGTCGTCTGTGCAACGCACTGACAACGTAGTATCAAGCGACATTCGGACTTCTCTGCACAAATCTATGCTTTCGACGCTGTGATATGGACCTACAACTCAAGAACAAGGTCGCTGTGGTGATGGCGGCCAGCAGGGGGCTAGGCGCGGCGACGGCGCGCGTGTTCGCCGAAGAGGGCGCGCACGTTGTGATCTCGGCGCGCGACGCGCAAGCGCTGCACGCGACAGCGCAAGACATCGCCCGCCGCACCGAAGTCCGTGTGTTGCCGGTGGTCGCCGACTCGTCCAAAGCCGCTGACGTCCAGCGCTTGATAGATACGGCCGTTCGCACCTTTGGGCGGATTGACGCGCTGGTGGCGAACGCGGGCGGCCCGCCGGCCGGCCGCTTCATGGACTTCGACGACGACGCCTGGCAGCAGGCGATCGAGTTGACGCTGATGAGCGCCGTCCGCGCAGCGCGCGCAGTGATCCCGGTGATGCAGCGACAGGGCGGCGGCAGCATCACCTTCATTACCTCGGTCAGCGTCAAGCACACGCTCGACAACCTGGTGTTCAGCAACAGCCTGCGTTTGGCGGTGGCCGGCATCGTCAAGACGCTGGCGCGCGAGGTCGGGCCGGACAACATCCGCGTCAACTTGATCTGCCCCGGCTACACCGCCACCGACCGCGTCCTGGCCCTGGCGGCGATGCACGCTCAGCGCAACGGCACGACGATCGAAGCGGAGCTGGCCAAGTCCGGCGCCAACACGGCGCTGGGGCGCGTTGCTGCGGTCGAGGAGTTCGCGCGGCCCTGCGTGTTCCTGGCCTCGCCGGCGGCCAGCTACATCACCGGCGCGGCGCTCGTGGTGGACGGCGGCCAGAGCAGGGCGTTGTGAGGGCAGAAGGTCAGAAGTCAGAAATCAGAAGTCAGATTGGCTGGGCAGCACGCGGTAGCAGATGTATAAGCTCATCCTCTTCGATCTCGACGAAACGTTGTATCCGCGCTCGGCAAAGCTGATGGATACCATCACCGAGCGCATCAACCGGTACATCGCCAACAAGTTCAATGTGCCGATCGAGCAGGCGGCCGAGTTGCGCCGTCGCTTCCGCGGCGTGTATGGCACAGCCCTGCGCGGCATGATGGAGGAAGGCTATCCGGTCAACATAGACGAGTATTTCGAGTATGTGCACGACGTCGAGCTAGATGGCGTGCTGGCCGCCGATCCCCGTCTGCGCGAGATGTTGCTGGGCATCCCGCTCCGGCGCGCTGTGCTCACCAACTCCAACATCGAACATGCGCTGCGCATCCTGCAACACATGGGCATTGACGATTGCTTCGAGCGGGTGATAGACATCCGCGCCCTCAGCTTTCGCAACAAGCCCGATCCGTTGTCCTATCAGATCGCGCTGGAGATGCTGCGCGTGACGCCACGCGAAGTGATCTTCGTCGAGGACACGCCGGTCAACACCCGTGCCGCGCGGGCGATCGGCATGACCACGATCCTGATCGAATGCCCGCCGAGCGACGCCGCCGACTACTTCCTGGACCACATCCTGGACGTCGGGCCGCTGGTGGCCAGTCTGCTGAGCGCGCAACGCGGGAGCCTCGATGCTGAAGATGCGGCTGGCCGACGAGGCTGATGCTCAGCGGTAGATCGCCGAAACGGTGATAATCCGGCTACTCGAACGGAAGGTGACATCATGACGACGAATGGAATACAAACGCAGACGAAGCCCATGCAGCGGGTCAGCGCGCGCACGGCGGCCGTGCAACCCTCGGCGACGATGGCCGTCGAAGGGCGCGTCAAGCAGATGCGCGCCGCCGGCGAGCCGGTGATCGGCTTCGGCGCCGGCGAGCCCGACTTCCCCACGCCTGAGCTGATCAAGCAAGCTGCCATCAAAGCCATCCACGACAATTTCACCCGTTACACCGAGACCGGCGGCATGGCCGCGCTCAAAGAAGCCATCGCTGCGCGCGAACGCGCAAACACCGGCCTCGACTACAAGGCCAGCCAGGTGGCCACGCACACCGGCGGCAAAGAGTCGCTCTACCTCGCCTTTCAGGCATTGTGCGAGGCCGGCGACGAGGTGCTGATCCCTGCGCC
>JANWYN010000079.1 GCA_025055235.1 Candidatus Roseilinea sp.
AATCATCAGCGCAATCACACCCGCGGTGTTGTGAATCTGCTTGGCCATTCGACTGCACACGATGTCGTGACTCTACTTCAGCATTAGACTGCACACGATGTCGTGAGTACTCCAGCGCACACGATGTCGTGACTATTGAGACCTAGGTCTTGAACGACCTCCCATTTCACATTCTTACCCGGATTTTGCTCCTGGAGCTTTCGCCACTGCTGGTGAACCCGGGTCGGTTGCCCAGATAACTGCGTCACCCTATCTATCCAGGTCTGCCTTGCCAATCTTATACAGATCATTATCGATTCTAATCTCATAGATGCCAAAGTGACCGACGGCGTCGTTCCTGTTCTTGTGAACTTGTTTCGCCGTCTGGGCTGATTTTGTTGCATCAACGGCATCATCTGCCTTGGTGGCAACTTTGACGACGCTATCTGCTTTGCTGACAGCCTGGGCAACATCATCGACTTTGCCAGCGGCTCGCGTGATGACTCCCAGCCCGGTCGCACCCGGAAAGATCAATCCGGCGACGTTTTGCGACCGGTGATAGGCCGTTCTCCCCGTTCAACCCATGCTGCGCGATGTCATAGAGGTCGTAGCCGATCAGCGCAATGTCAATTGCACTCTCGATCCAATGCCCTGTCGGGTCGGTGTATTTCAGCGGGTTGTGCCGGACATAGGCGTAGCGATTGAGATCGACCGGGTTGGCCGGGTTGGGCACGAGGCTGTCCGGCGACAGGAAGCGGGCCAGCAGCGGCGAATACGTGCGCGTGGTAAATTCGGGCGGCATCGTGGTCGAAGAACTCACTCCGCCGGCTGCGCCGCCGCGCACGCTGCCGCAGTCGCGCGTCTCCGTTGTGCTTTCGTCGCTTTCCGTCGCTGCGCTGGCGTTGACGGTAGCCATCTTCGCCGGCTACTTCATCGTTTATCTGGTCTACGCCCGCGCGCTGTTCGCCTTTCCGTTCGACTATGACCAAGGCGAAGGATTTGAACTCTACGACGCCATTCGTCTGGCGCGCGGCGAGGGCATCTATCTGGACAACGCGCAGTTCCCGTTCTATGCCTCGAATTACCCGCCGGTCTACCGGCTGATGCTCGTGCCGTTGATCTGGGCGTTCGGGCCGCACCTGTGGGTGGGGCGCGCGGTGGCGTTCGCCTCGTCGCTGGTCATCGGCGTGTTGATCTTCCTGGCTGCGCGCCGGCTGTGGCGATTGGGGAGATTAGAGATTAGAGATTGGAGATTGGAGCCTCCATCGCAATCTCCAATCTCCAATCTCCAATCTCCAATCCCAAATCCCCGATCCCCATTCCTCAATCTGCTCCATCTCTTCGTCCCCGTTCTCGCCGCATCGGCGTTCTTCGCGGCCAACTACGTGTATCAGGTTGGGCCGCTGGCGCGCGCGCACCTGCCGATGGTGATGTTCGCGTTCGCGGGTATCTACTGTCTGGATCTCGCCTGTGACGCAAGACGCAACACGCAAGACGCAAAACGCTGTGTGCTCGGCATCGCGCTGCTGCTCATCGCCGGCTTCACCAAGCTGCAGGCGGTGGATGCGCTGGTCGCCGGCTTCGCCTACCTGCTCATTCGCCGGCCGAAGTGGTTCGCGGTTGCGTTCGTCACCGGTGCGCCGGTCACCGGCGCGCTCGTGCTGGCACTGAACACGGCGACGAACGGCCAGTTCTGGCTGAACGTGGTGCTGGCCAACGTAAACGAATACGACATCGCCGTCACCTGGCAGACCTACGGGCAGTGGTTTCGGCTGCAGGGCGTCTTGATCACTTGCAGCGTGATCTACGTAGCGTGGGATGTCGTCCGGGCGGTGCGCGCGCGCTTGCTCCAGCCGATCACGATCTGGTCGTTGTATTTCGTCGCCGGCAGTGCCATGGGCATGCTGACCGGCAAATGGGGCGCCGGGCCGGCGTATCTCATCGCTGCGATCGCCGCCTCGTGCGTGTGCACGGCCGGATTCCTATCGCGTATCACGTATCACGTGTTGCGGCGCACACCCCGCGCGATAACCGCACAAGACACGGGGCGCAAGACGCAAGACGCAACACGTATGACGCAGGACGCAGGACGCAGGGCGCAGGACGCAACACGCAACACGCAATCCATCCCACCCATCGCTGCATTGCTCGCCGCCCTGATCTTCTTCTCGCAGGCCGCGCTCAACGTGCATTTGCCGACGAGCGGGCGCGTCTTCGGGACGATTGCGCGGCTGATCGGCGTCGCCGATGCACCATCGTCATACCCGCCGTATCCCTACTACGACTCTGCCGGCTTCACGCAGCTCGGCCACCTGCTCGACCCGGCCGACGCAGCGAACGGCTGGGCGATGGTAGAGATGATCCGCAACGTGGAAGGGCCGGTGTGGAGCGAGGAGGCTATGCTCACGCTGCTGGCCGGCAAGGATGTGGTGACCAACCCGACGCAACTGCTCAACCTCTCCAAGAACGGCATGCTGGACACCTCGCGTATGATCGCTATGATCGAGCAGCGCGCCTTCGGTGCCGTGATCTTTCGGGCGCTGTTCTATCCCGAGGATGTCAAAGAAGCGATCTTCCGCAACTACTACTGGGCGCGCAACTTCAAGATGAACGGATTCGACTATTGGGTGCTGTTGCCGGTGGAGCGGTGAGAGGGCAGAAATCAGAGGGTCAAAAGTCAGAGGTCAGAAGTCAGAGGTCGGGAGTGGGGAGTAGGGAGTGGGAGAGATGACAGATATGACAGATATGACAGATATGCAACGTGTCAGTTCCACCGGCGAGAGCGCAACTCAGCACGCGACGCGTACGCCGGAAGATTCTCAATTCTCAATTTTCAATTCTCAATTCTCAATCCACCTGCCGGTCTATGAAGGCCCGCTCGACGTGCTGTTGCGGCTGATCGAAGAGCGGCGGCTGGAGATCACCGCGGTGTCGCTGGCGGCCGTGGCCGACCAGTTCATCGCCTACATGGCCAGCATGCCCCGGCGCGACCCGCGCACCATCGCGCACTTCCTCTCGGTGGCCGCCCGGCTGATCCTAATCAAGAGCCGCGCGTTGTTGCCTCAGGTCGCTGCCTCTCCGGAAGCGCAGGAGGAGACCGACGACCTGGTGAACCAGCTGCGCGCCTATCAGCTCTACAAGCACGCTGCGAAGATCTTGAAGGCGCGCGAGCAGCAAGGGTTGCGCGCGTATCCCGTGCATCCACCGCCCATCCCCCGGCCGCAGTCGAAGAAGCTGCCGCTGGACAATGTCACGCTGGAAGCGCTCGCCCACGCCATGCAGCGCGTCGTGAATCGCTGGCTACCGCCGCCGGTCGCCGATGAGATGGTCTCCCGGCTGACGTTCACGGTGAATGAGTGCATGGATCGCATCCAGTCCGCCGTCAAAGCACGTCGGCGGGTGACCTTCACCGACGTGCTGGAAGGCGTGAACACGCGGATCGAAGTCGTGGTGACGCTGCTGGCGCTGCTCGAGTTACTCAAACGGTATGTTGTGCGCTGCTATCAAGAGACGCTGTTCGGCGAGATCATCATCGAGCATTTCCCCGAGGAAGAACGGCCACCAGCCGATGAACGCCCGGCGGGCGTGGAGGAGGACATCGAGTTCGGCGAGTGATCGCCGCTCAGCGCGCGATCAGCCGGTCGAAGGCATCGCTGTCCAGCTCATCTAGCGAAGCGACCACCACATCGGCGTCCAGGTGATCGTGGGTGGATGTGATGCCGATGCAACGCATGCCGGCGCGCCGCGCGCCCTCGAGGCCGGCCGGCGCATCCTCCACCACCACGCACCGCGCCGGCGGCGCACCCACCCGCTCTGCCGAGATGAGGTAGACCTGTGGATCGGGCTTGCCGCGGGTCACGTCCTCGCCCGAGGTGATCGCGTCGAAGTAATGCCCGATGCCGACCGCTGCGAGGATGGCGTCTATGTTGGCGCGCGGCGCGGCCGAAGCGACCGCCTGCCGCCAGCCGGCGGCGCGCAGCGCCTGCAACCAGCGCAGGACGCCGGGCAATGGCGCGATGCCGCGCTCGCGCACGAACTGGCGATACAGCGCTTCCTTCAAGTTTGCGATGCGATCCACCTCGGCATCGGGCAGGTCTGGCCCGAAAATGCCGCGCAAGATGGTGTCGTTGCGCTGGCCGAAGGTGGCGCGGAATTCGTCGTAGCCAATGTCATAGCGCTCGCGCGCCAGCGCTTCGCGCCAAGCGGCGTAGTGATATTCAGCCGAGTCCACCAGCACGCCGTCCATATCCCACAGCACTGCTCGCGGGGTATGCGCCAGCGCAGGGCGTGCAGCGTCGCTCGCGGATTGCACGTATGTCATCGTGGATTACGCTTTGTGGTCTCGCAGTAGGCTGGCCGCGATCAACAGGATCACACCCACCACGATGGCGCTGTCGGCGATGTTGAAGACCGGCCAGTCGAAGCCGATCTCGGGGATTTGAAAGTGGATGAAGTCGGTGACGTAGCCCTGGCGCAGACGATCGAGCAAGTTGCCCACGGCGCCGCCGAGCTGCAAGCCGAGCGCGACCCGCGACAGCCAATCGCCGGCCGGCAACCGCGGCGCGTAATACAGGATCACCGCGGACACGACGATCGCGACGACGATGAAGAACACGCCGCCGTTCTGGAAAAGGCTGAACGCGGCGCCCGTGTTCTGCGTGTGCGTCCAGCTCAGGTATGGGCCGATGAACGGGATGGATGTGTAGAGCGGGATCTGCGCTTCGACGATGCGCTTGGTGATGATGTCCGCAAGCAGCGTGATGCCTGCGACCAGCAGCAACAACCCATAGCGCTGAAAGAATGTGGTGACGGCCGGCTGGCCCGATCCTTCCGCCGGTGGGTTCGATTCGGCGATGTGCGCGTCTTCACTCATGAGCCAAGTCACCCGTGCCGCGGCTGCGCGCATCGCGAAGCGAGCCGGTCAGGACGGCGAGGGCCAACAGTATCGCGCCGGCCAGCAGCGCGAGATGCGCCAGGTTGAACACCGGCAGGTTGGCGATGTGCAGGTAATTCATCGTCGCGCCGGACGTGACGCGGTCGAACAAGTTGGCGGCCAGCCCGCCGGCGATCAGCCCATACGCCTTCGCCCGCACGCCGTTGGCGTGCTGACCTGCGAAGGCGGCGATGAGGATGCACAACGCCAAGCCGGCCAGCCCGACACCGACGGCCAGGCTGGTGTCTATCAGGCCGGCCTCAGGGGGTGGTTGCAACTGGATCAGCTCACCGAAGATGGTCGCGCCGGTGCGGAAGCCCTCGATGGACTGGACGGCCAGCTTGACAAGGCGATCCACGATGAACACGCCGGCAGCAACCGCGATCAGCGTCCAAATCGGAGGAGAGGATGTCGCCGCCGCAGGCTGCCTGCGCGGACGAGGCCGGTCTCGCTCGACCGGCTGCGCTTCGGGCTGCGTCGTTGGTGCGACGACTGCTGGCGCTGCCATCTTGGTGACCTGAACTTCGCTCACGGCCGGCTTGGCCGCGAGCGATTGTGTTTGGTGCATCGCTTCTTCGTCGCCGGTATGCACCAGGCGCAGCGCGGTTGCCAAGTGGCGCGTCTCCAGGCCGATGAAGCTCGGCGCGCTTGCGAAGAGTTGGGTCAAGCGCGGGTCGTGCGCCAGCGCTGCGGCCCATTCGTCGTGGCTTTCGTAGGCCGGATTCTGCATGCGCGCGCGCCGTTCGAGCGTGGTCAGCGCCGGCGCATCTAGGCGGACGGCGTCGAACAAGCCGGGCGACAGCACGCGCAGCGCGCACAGCTTGGCGATCATCACGCTCGACACGTCGGTGCGATAGCCCTCGGCGTTGCGCTTGGCCAGCGCGCGCATGGCCGAGCGCCAGTAATCGCCGGCGCGTTCGATCGCGTAGCGGTCGTTCCCCAGCGTTTCGATGAAGAGTTGTACGCAAGGGTGGGGGATGTCGGAAGCGACAGGGCGGTGCGGCGCCTGCAGTGGCCGAGGCGGCGCAATGACGGCGGCCTCACTGCGCACCGGTCGCTCGCTCATGCGCAGTTCGATTCGGCCGGTGAGCCAGGCTTGCAGTGCGTTTGCATTGCCGAGCTTCTGGATGAGCGCGTCTTCGTCGGCGCAGATCAACGTGGTGCAATGTTGCGCGTTGAGGAAGTACTTCGAGGCCTCTAGGAGCTGGGCGATGCTCTCCGGCGTCGCCTTGTCCAGATGATCTATCGCCACCACGAACGTGGCGTTGGAGAGCGTGATGGTGCTGTGAATCAACCCGGCGAATGCGGCGCGCAAGTGATGTGCGAAGGCGGCTGCGGCGAGCGTGGCGCTCGCGTCGTCGTTCGCCTCGTGCCGCACCACTTCCTCCAATTCGACGCGGAGTTCGTGCACGGTGGCCGGCGCACCGGGCTGCTGCGCGAGCTTGTCGAGCACGCCGAAGATCAAGCGTTGCCAGGGCGCCAAGTCGGTCGGCAGGTTGGCGGCGTTGATTACGGCGCAGACCACCTTGCGGTGCTGCGGTGTGTGCCGAGCGCGAAAGCCTGCTTTGCACAGCTCGTTCAGCAGCATGGTCTTGCCACTGCCGCGCGGGCCGAAGAGGCCGATCGCTCGGCGCAGGCCGGGCTGGTCTAGCACAGTCAGAATCGCATCGAGTGCACGGCCTTGTTCGGCGCTCAGCTCGATGCCCGCCGGCGCGTCGGCGACCAGCGGTGTTTGTCCTCGAAGTTGCTGCAACGTGTCTTGGAACATCTTCCCCTCGGTGGGGATACCAGGCAGCTTCAAGCTGCCTGGTATCTCTAGCCGGACGCTTTCTTAATCGAGATGGTGAGCTGCTCGCCGTCGAACGTATCGCTGGCGCTTACGCCATCCGGCAGTTGGCCTTCGCTCAGCTCGATGCTCAGCGTCTCATTTTTGACATACTCGGCGAAGTCGGCAATCGCGCGCCGCAGCCGGTCGCTAGCCGTGTAGGCCAGGACGATGCGGTCGGAGACGTTCAGCCCGGCCGCCTTGCGCAGATCGTTCACGCGCCGCACCACCTCGCGCGCCAGCCCTTCGGCGATCAGCGCATCGTCGAGCGCGGTGTCTAGGCCAACGACGATGCCGTTCTCGCCGGCGACGATCAATCCTTCGCGCGGGACGGCCTGCACGATGACCTCATCCGGCTGAAGCGAGATGCCGTTCACCGCGACGGGCTGGCCGGCTTTCACCGCGGCGACGACGGCCGTTGGATCAAGCTGTCCGAGGCCGGCGCGCACCTTCGGCAGGTCGGCGCCGAGCTTCTTGCCCAGCTTCTTCAGGTCCGGCAACACGCGATAGTTGACCAGCTCGACTTCGCGCTCGACGAATTCCAACGCCTTGACGTTCAGCTCGTCGGTGATGACGTCGCAGTGGGCGAGGATTGCCCGGCGCACCTCGTCGTTGGCGACGATCATCGCCTTGCGCAGCGGCTGGCGCACCTTCACCTTCGCCTGGGCGCGGATGCTGTGGCCGAGGGCTACCACCGTGCGGGCCAGCGCCACTTCGCGCAACAGCGCGCGTTCCTCATCCGTGAGTTCGCGCGGCTGCGGATAGGGCTGGTGATGCACCGAGAAGGCTTCGTTCGAACGTTCGAACGTTTGAACGTTTGAGCGTTCGACCAGGTTCTGCCACATCACCTCGCTCATGAAGGGGACGATGGGCGCGATGAGGCGGGCGAGCGTGGTGAGCACTTCGTACAGCGTGGCGTAGGCCGCTTCCTTGTCCGCCGTCATCTGGCTGCCCCAGAAGCGCTCGCGCGAGCGCCGGACGTACCAGTTGGACAGGTCGTCAATGAACTTCTCGATGGCCAGCACCGCCGGCCGCGCGTCGTAGGCGTCGAGCGCAGCGTTGACCGTATTCGTCGTTTCGGCCAGCCGGGCCAAGATCCACTTGTCCAAAGAATTGGGAATTGAAAATTGAAAATTGAAAATGGCCGGCTGCGCCTCTGACCTTTTCAATTGTTCATTTTCAATTTTCAATTTCGGCGTCCAGCCGTCGGCGTTGGCGTAGGTGACGAAGAACGCATACACGTTCCACAGCGGGATGATGACCTGGCGGCGGACTTCGTTGAGCGCGTTGTAGCCGAAGAGCAAATTGTCGTCGTAGCGCTGGCGCGCGTAGAGCCAGCGCATCACGTCGGCGCCGGCCTTGTCCGCAGCCTCGTTGAACTCGATAGCGTTGCCCTTGCTCTTGTGCATCGGCTCGCCCTTTTCATCGAGCAGCGTGGCGTAGCCGAGGATGGTGCGCGTGGGCATGTGCGCTTCCAGCACCGTGCTCATCGCGATCAACGAGTAGAACCAGTTGCGGAACTGGCCGGGGAAGCTCTCGGTGATGAAGTCTGCCGGGAACCACTGCTGCCAGTATGCGCGGTCGGTGCGGTAGCGCAAGGTGGAATAGGCGACGATGCCGGCGTCGAGCCAGGGGTTGCCGACGTCGGGCACGCGCGTGCCGATCAGGCCGGTGACCGGGTGCTTGATCTTGACCTTGTCAATGTGCGGCCGGTGCGGCGTGTGCCCGTCGAACTCCTCCCAGCCCTCGACGGCGCGCGCTTTCAACTCTTCGTAGCTGCCGATCACTTCGAACGTGCCGTCGGGATATTCCCAGATCGGCAGCGCCAGCCCCCAGTAGCGCTTCTTGCTGATCATCCAGTCGTGCATGTTGCGCAACCAGTCCAGCTCGCGCTCCTTGCCGAACGCAGGAATCCAGTTGATCTGCTCCGACACGGCCATCATCGCATACCGCAGCTCGTCCATGCTGATGTACCACTCGTCCACCATGCGATAGACCAGCGGCGTGCTGCAGCGCCAGCAATGTGCGTAGCGGTGCACGTACTTGTCGTGGCGATAGAAGTAGCCTTTGGCTTTGAGCAGCGCTTCGACTAGGTCGGGCACGTCGTGGGCGTGCTTGCCGGTCAGTTCGCCGAAGCCTTCGACGAAGTAGCCGTCTTCGTTCAGCGGGGCGATCTTCGGCATGCTGTGCTGCTTGCCGAGCTGATAGTCCTCGGGGCCGGCGCCGGGCGCGTTGTGCACGATGCCGGTGCCCTCGTCCTCGCCCACGCCGTCCCAGGTGATGACGACGTGCTCGAAGGCGCGCCCGTCGTGCTTGTCTTGCCAGCGCTTGCATGCGTCAATGAACGCCGGCAGGTCGTCGAACAGCCCTTCGTACGTCCAGCCGGCCATGTGCTCGCCCTGAATCTCGCCCAGCACTTCGTACTCGCCGCGCAGGATGTTCAGCGTTTTGTTGCTCAGGAAGTACACGGCCAGTTCGCCATCTTTGTGCAGTTGCCGGACGATGGCGTATGTCAGCTTGGGCCCGACCGAGGCCATGATGTTCGCCGGCAGCGTCCAGGGCGTCGTCGTCCAGGCCAGCAGGAACTTGCCCGGCGCGTGGTCGAACTTGGCGCGCGCTTGTTCGCTGGCCCAGGTTGCCTTGCTCACGTCGAACGACTTGAGCTTCATGCGCACGGTGATGGCCGGGTCTTCGCGATCCTTGTAGCCTTCTGTGTCAATCTCGTGCTGGCTGATGCCGGTGGCGCAGCGCGGGCACCACGGGATCACGTCCTCGCCGCGGTAGATCCAGCCGTGCTCGTGGCACTTCTTCAAAAAGCTCCAGATCTGGTAGTTGTTCTCGTCGCTGAAGGTGAAGTACGAGCCGCCCAGTTCCGGCAGGCCGAGCCGGCCGACGATCTGCTCGACCGTGCCGGTGATCTTCTGGCCGTTGCGCTCCAGGGTGATGACTTGCTGCGGATCCTCGACGATCTTTTGGGCGAGCCAGCGCAATTCGTCCGGGTCGTTCCAGTCCATCCAGTAGCCCAGCCGGATGGACTGCTCGGTCTGCATGGCCGCGCTGTTCAACACGCGCTGCTTGCACAGGCGGATGAAGCGCTCCATGCCGAACGCTTCGATATCGCGCTTCGACTTGAAGCCCATGTCCTTCTCGACGTTGACCTCGACCCACAGCCCCTGGCAGTCGAAGCCGTTCTGCCAGCGCTGGTTGTAGCCCTTCATGGCGAAGTAGCGCTGCCACAGATCCTTGTAGGTGCGGCCCCAGGCGTGGTGCACGCCCATCGGGTTGTTGGCGGTGATCGGGCCGTCTATGAAGGAGAAGCGTTTGTCGGATGCGGCGCGCAGCTCGCGTAAGCGGTCGAAGGCCTTGGTGCGCGCCCAGAAGACGAGCACGTCGCGTTCTTGAGCCGGGAAGTCAATCTGAGTCGCAACTGGCTGAAACATCGTCAATCACATCAATATCGTCGCGCGATGATACTACAATGCTGATACATGCGGGATGTCCCCAACAGCGCGCCGCGCCGGAATCGCGTCGCTTACAGCGTGCTCATCAGCATCATTCTCCTGACCATTCCATGCTATCTGCTCGGCTTCGCCGCGCTGTTCATCCTGCAGCAACCTGGGCAAAATCCGATCGTCGCGCCGGCTACTGCGCCGGCTCAACAGGCCACCGAGCCCCGCCCGGCCACGCCCACCCTCGCCGAGTTGCCCACCCAGTTCGTGCCGCCAACGCAACCGCCGACGGCCATGCCGACTGCGCCGGCGCCAACGCCGACGTTCGCCGTTCCAACCGCAACCCACACGCCGACGCTCACTGCTACGCCGACCGACACACCTACCGCAACGCCGACATTCGCGCTGCCCACCGACACGCCGACGCCCGTGCCCCTGCCGACGCTCGACACGCCGACGCCGACAGCCACACCTACGCCGACCGAGACAGCCACGCCCACGCCCGAGCCGACGGTCACGCCGCTGCCCTGATCGGCCGGCGTGCGCCGCGAACTACGGCGCAGGGGTCACGCTAATTTGTTCGCCCGCCGGCTCCAACTTGACATCGCCGGCGATGTTGGCCGTGTTCGGGCAGGAGTCGTAGTCCTCGCCCAGGATGATGCGTGCCGCTGATGGGCTACTCGGATCCGGCTGGCCGATCACGTTGCGCTGTGGCACGCGGAAGATGTCCTGTAGCCGGGCGATCGGCGATCCCTTGCGCGTCGTGCTGTAGTCAATGATCTGCGTCTGCGGGAATCGGTCGCCTTCGACTTTGCCCAGCGCGATCACCTGGAAACCTTCCCATGCCAGCCGCTCGGCAGCGACGAGTTCCATATCCGGCTTCGAGGAGCCGTTGTATACCTCCACGGCGGGTCGAATTTGCGCCTGGTTGCCGGCCGGCGGGGCCAGCGCCTCGGCGATGAACGGAATGGTCTTATCGGTCGGAATCAGCACCGACGCGCCGTCCGCGCGTTGATACGAGCGGACGATCGGCCAGGTGATCACGCGGCTCTTGATGTCGTCGTTGCTCAGCCGGCGGGCGATGTCTATGAAGGGGATGAGGTCGGTCGGGCCGAGGTCGGTTTCGACGCTGTTGCGGAACTCGCCGTAGAGCCCCAGCGCGTTCTGCAACATGTTGCCGTCGCGCGCTTTGCGGAACAGCGCGCGCAGCACCTTCTGCTGACGTCGCGCGCGGTCGAAGTCGGTCGTGCTCCAGCGCGAACGCGCATACCACAGCGCTTGCTTGCCGTTCAGCGTCACCTTGCCGGGATAGAGGTCTAAGTCAGCTTTGCCGGTCGGCGAGTCTTTGTCGGGGAAGGTGTCGTGTAGCTCGCACTCGACCAAGACGTCTATGCCGCCCAGCGTGTCCACGGCCTTGATCAGCCCGGCGAAGTCCACCTTTACGAAATGGTCAATCTTGATGCCGAAGTTCTTGCGCAGGACAAGGGCCAGATACGCCGGCCCGCCGCCGGGGTGGTTGCTGAGATAGCCGCGCTGCATGACCGTGTTGATGCGATCCTGCGTGCCGTCCGGTAGGCGCACCTGCAGGTCGCGCGGGAAGGACAGCAGGCTGACGGAGGGATAACGTGGATCAATGCTGGCGACGATGATCGTGTCGGTGCGCGCATAGTGGCTGTCGGCCGAGGCGTCGCTGCCCAGCAGCAGCATGTTGATCGTGCCCGGCGCTTGCTGCAACAACGGAGCGTCCTCGGCAGTGAGCGCGCTTTCGTCCACTTGCAAGTTCACCGCCACCGGTGTGGCGACCTCGGGCGCGTTGATGCTGCCGGGCGTCGAGGTGATGTCCGGTTCGAGCGGGAAGGGCGTCGCGCTTTGCGCCGGCGCAAAGTCGGTGCCCGGCAGCGCCATGCCAGGTGCGGGCGTTTGGGCGAAGAAGGCGTCTCCGGGTCGCGGCGCAGGCACTTGGCCCGGCGCTGTGGCAGTCTGAAGCTCACCCGTCCACGTGACCCCCAGAACTATGGAGACGAGTACGACCACGACGAGCAACGATTC
Organism: Candidatus Roseilinea sp.; assembly: GCA_025055235.1. Taxonomy (GTDB): domain Bacteria; phylum Chloroflexota; class Anaerolineae; order J036; family Brachytrichaceae; genus JAAFGM01. Next base: position 12,236 of record JANWYN010000079.1, read on the forward strand.
GAAGATGCGCGCGACGTTTCTTTCCATAGGTAGCCCATTAAATCACGGAATTGTGGATTTGCTGTGGATAAATTTCGCAGAACTGCTTTCCAAATATCGCTTTGTCACTTTCAAGACTCGGCCGTGGATGACGTGTGCATTCGCCGCGTCGTCCCGCGCAAGCGGGAATCCGGCCGGTGTGCGTGGCTGTGATAGATTCGGGACGGCATGCCCACGCTCGGTTCACAAATCGTGCCGGCCAAAATGCTGGAGTTGCGGCGCCTGCTGGCGCAGCTCGACGCCGGCGACGTCGGTGCGCTCGACGAGTCGTTGGGTGAGTGGATGCACCGCCCGCTGGGGCGTGAGGCACTGGCCAGCGTGGTGTTCCCGGTCGCTGGCTCGACCTACTTGTGCATGCTCAACTTCGAGCCGGCCGGCCTGATGTTAATCGAACGCGGCAATGTCGGGGCGCGCATTCGACTGTTGGCCGTCGCGCCGGACCTGCGCCGGCGCGGCCTGGCGCGCACGATGCTCGAAGCAGCAGAGGACCTGGTGCGCCAGGCTGGCCTGCGTTGGATATGGATGACGGTGCCCTCGGATAACTTGCCGGCGACGCGCTGCGCGTTGGCGTGCGGCTACCGGCGCTATCGCCCACAGTTCATGCGCCGCCAACTCGGCCATGCCCTGCCCGTGCGTGTCGAACGCGCGCGCGTCGAACCGTTGGCCGGCCAAGAAGCCGATGAACAGCTCTATCGTTGGCTCGGCGTGGCGGCGAACCAGGGCGACGCTTGGTGCAGCGACCTTGCCCGGTCCGACTTGCTCGCCTGGAACACCGCGGCGCTGGACGACGGCCAACTGTATCTGCTGATTAGCCCGCCGGATGAAGTAGGTGTCGCGCATCTGCGCGGCGAGCCGGCGCACCGCATCGTCACGCTTTGGTTGGATCAGGCAGTGTGGAACACGCCGCGCGAGATGCAGGTGTTGAAGGCAGTGATGGATTCCGAGGCGGATGCGCCCCCCACGCTCGACGTCGAGTTCGGCAGCGGCGGACACTTGCGCGCGGCAGCGCCGGCCTACAAGGCATTAGGGTTCAGGCCGGTGCTGCGCGACCGCGTGGTGATGGCCAAGCGGGTAGGTTGATCGCTCGCGCGCGTTCGTGAACCGGTCAGCGGCCGGCGCGGCGCCGGGCGATCTTCGTCAGTTGCTCCCGTTCGGCGTCGGTTAGGTCGGTGGGCACGGTGATCGAGACGCGCAGGTAGAGGTCGCCGTACTCGCCCGGCTTGTTCAGCTTGGGCATGCCGCGCCCGCGCACACGGATGAGCTTGCCGGACGATGTGCCGGGCGGCACCTTCACCACGATCGGGCCGGCGAGGGTATCCACCTGCGCTTCGCCGCCCAGCATGGCGGTGAACGCATCCACTGGCATATCGCGATACAGGTCGTCGTCCTTGCGCTCGTAGACCGGGTGCGGCTTGACCTCGATGACGAGATACAGGTCGCCGGCCTGGCCGCGCGCGTTCTTGCCACCCTGGCCGCGCACGCGCACGCGCGAGCCGGTCTTCACGCCAGGCGGGATCTTCACCTCGAGATCGGGCTGGCCGGACTTCTGCACCAGCCGTGTCGTGCCGTGATACGCCTCCTCCAGCGTGATGTCCACGCCTTGCTGGAAGTCACGTGGCTGGCTCACCGTCTGCCCGCCGCTGAACATCTGGCGGATGAACTCACCTAAGTCAATGTCCTGCTCATACACGCGGCGCGCGCCTTGGCCGAACCCAAAGGGGAAGTCGCCGCCGTTCATCCACTGGCTCCAGTCGTAGTCGCGCGGGTTTCCGCCGGCGCGCTGATACTCGCGGTAGCTGGCGCCCATCCGGTCGTACAGCTTGCGCTTCTCCGGATCGCTCAGCACCTCGTAGGCCTCGTTGATTTCCTTAAACTTCTCCTCGGCCTTTTTGTCACCCTTGTTGGCGTCCGGGTGATACTGGCGCGCGAGTTTACGAAACGCCTTCTTGATCGTCTCCTGGTCGGCGTTTCGGTCCACACCGAGCGTCTTGTAATAATCCTTGTATTCCATGGCGATCTAGTTGCGCGTGTTTACAGGCCAACTGCGCCGCAATGGCAAGTGCGCTCTCAGATTCTTGCAAAGTTACATTAACAAAACGATTGTATACCCCGATTTGGACTTGAGGGAATCCGGCCTCGCGCTAAACTCCACGCATGTTCAAGAACCTCAACACAGGAGCGCTGGGGCACGTAGTTTCGTTCGATCAGACGTGCGCGCTGGCCAAGCAATATGGCTTCGCCGGCGTGGATCTGGATGTGGGCTACTTGATGAAGCTGGCCGAGGAGAAGTCGCTCCAAGCAGCTAGTGAGTGGTTCGCGCAGACCGGGCTGCGCCCGGGCGCGATCGGCCTGAGCGCAAAGTGGCGCGAAAGCGACAGCGATGCGGCGTTCGAGGGCAGCTTGGCCCGGCTGGCCGAGGAAGCGCGCCTGGCTGCCGCGCTGGGGTGCACGCGCTGCGTGACGTGGATCCTGCCCGGCTCGAACACGTTCGACTTCTACCGGCACTGGGACTTTGCGGTTGCCCGGCTGCAGCGCGTGGCTGCCGTGCTGGCCGAGCATGGCTTGCGCCTCGGCATGGAGTTCATCGGCCCGGCCACCCTGCGGGCCAGGTTCAAATACGACTTCGTTCATACCATGGACGGGATGCGCGCACTCGCCGCCGTCGTGGGTGCGCATACGCACAACGTCGGCTTGTTGTTGGACTGCTTTCATTGGTACACCGCGCATGCGTCGGTGCGCGACCTCGAATGCCTCGACCCGCACGAGGTCGTGTATGTGCACGTCAACGACGCGACGGCCGGGCGCGGGCCCGACGAGCAGATAGATGGCGAGCGCCAGATGGTGGGCGCCAGCGGCGTGATTGACATTCAAGGCTTCCTCGCCGCGCTGCGCAAGATCGGCTACGACGGCCCGATCACCGTCGAGCCGTTCAACGAAGCAATTCGCGCGATGCCGGTCGAGGAGGCAGTGCGCGTCACGAGCGAGGCGCTGGATCGGGTGCTGGGTGTTTGAATTTGCCGAATTCGACCTGCGGTTTTACACTCTGTTAAACGACAAACGTATACCTGATTGGCGAGCGCGTAGCCGGAATTGGGCCTCCTCCGACCCGACGCTGGCCGCGTAGCCGAGCATTCCGAGTTCGAAAGATCTAGAGGAGGGGATGTTCCATGATCTCTAAACGAATCGCTTCGATTTTGGCCAATGGGGCCTTGGCGGCGACGTTGTGCCTCGGTGTTCAGCAGCCGGCGAGGGTGAGCGCTGCCCCGCCGGCTCAGGTGTCGTCGCTCGACGACGTCAGAAAGGCAGTCGCCTTCGTCTTGGCGCAGGGCTCATTCTGGGATCCGCAAACCGCAGCGCAGGTCGCGGACAACTGGACGGGCACGGCGTTCATCATTGATCCATCCGGGCTAGCGGTGACGAACAACCACGTAGTCGCCGGCGCGGCAATCCTCGAGATCTACCTGGATGGCGAGAAAGAGCCGCGTAATGCCAAGGTGTTGGGCCGCTCGGAATGCTCCGACCTGGCCGTGATTGATATAGACGGCGAAGACTTTGAGTATCTCGAGTGGTTCACCGGTACGCTGAAGGCCGGCATGCCGATCTACGCCGTCGGCTTTCCGCTTGGCAACCCGGAGCTGGACATCGAGGACGGCATCATTTCCAAGGCCAAAGCCAACGGCGACACGCGCTGGTCGTTCGTCAAGCAGGTGATCGAGCACAGCGCAGCGACCAACCCCGGCAACTCCGGCGGGCCGATCGTGACGGCGGATGGCAAAGTCGTCGCCGTGCACTTCGCCGGCTTCGATAAGGCCCGGCAGTACTTCGCCATCGCCCGCGACGAGGCGTTGCCCATCATCAAGCAGTTGATGAAAGAGAAGGACGTAGATAGCATCGGCATCAACCCGTTGGCCGACATCCTGGAGCTGGGCGGGCAGCGCTTCGGCGGCATTTGGGTGCAAGCCGTGCAGTCCGGCTCGCCGGCCGACGACGCCGAGATCAAGCCGGGTGATCTGCTGATCGAGATGGAGGGCAAGCCGCTGGCCGAGAACGGCACCATGCGCGAGTTCTGCTCGATCATCCGCAGCCGCCGCCCCACCGACAAGATGACCATCAAAGTGCTGCGCCCCTCCACCGGCGAGCTGCTCGAAGGTCAGATCAACGGCCGCCCGCTCAAGGTGGTCAGCAAGGTGTCCACGCAGGCGACTACGACGACGGGCTCGCAACAGCAAGACGTCCCCAGCGCGACGCTGGAGATCGTGAACGAATCGGGCAAGACCATCAGTGGCATCAACATCGTCACGCCGGATGCGACGGAATGGGGCAAGAACGTGCTGAGCAAGCCCGTAGCGCCGGGCCGGAGCACGACAATCGAGGGCATCCCCGCCGGCGTCTACGACGTCCGCGCGCTCGACGAAGAGGGTAACTTCCTGTCCGCTGTGTTCAGCGTGCAACTGGAGGGCGAACAGACCTGGACGATCTACCCGCGCTGGGCGAGCTGGCCAAAGAACGCCAAGGAGCTGTTCAAGGATGACTTCACCGACAACAAGAACAAGTGGCCGCTCGGCTCCACCGACGCCGCCGACTACACCTTGACTGACGGGGTGATGAACATCCTGATCAAGCAGGACAACTGGATCGCCTGGCAGACTTATTCGCGCCAGTTCTCGGGCCAGTTCATCGGAGAGGTGGTGTGCCGCGCCGACGGCGAAGATGCCGAGTGCGGCCTCGGGTTTGCCTTGGACAACAAGAACTTGATCTGGTTCCGCGTGAACCCTGCCAAGCAGGAATACTCTCTGCGCCTGGCGGAGAAGGGCGCGTGGTCGGAAGACTTGATCGCGCCTAACACGTCGGTTTACATTGCGCCGGGGGGCTGGAACCGCTACACGCTGGGTCGCGTCGGCAAGAACCTCTTGCTCTACGTGAACGGCACGTTGATTGACGCGGTCGAGAGCAACAAGATCCCGCGCGGCAAAGTGATCTTCGGCGGATCCTCCAACGCGACGCCGGATGTGCAAGTGCAACTCGACGACTTTCTGGTGTTCTCGGTGCAATAGCGCCGGCGCGCCTAATCGGCGCTGCCCGGAACGCGCTTCGGACGGAATGGCGCGTTCTTGAAGCGCAGCTTGCTGCTGGCCCTGCGTATCACCGGGATGCGCAGGGCCAGTAACATGATCACGACTGCACCGAAGATCAGCGGCTCGGGCCGGCTGCTCAGCGATTTGACCAGCAGCGCGAAGTGCAACACGGCGACCGGCACGGCCAGATAGACCAGCTTATGCAGCGACTTCCAGCGTTTGCCCAGGCGTGCCATCCAACCGCGCGTAGATGTGATCGCCAGCGGGACGAGGATGAGGAAGGCGACGAAGCCGGCGATCACGTAGTACTTCTCGACGATCGCCTGGCCGATGAGCTGCAGGTCGAGCCCGTAGTCGAGCACGGCGAAGATGGCCAGGTGCAGCGCGGCATACATGAAGCCGTAGAGCCCCAGCGCGCGCCGCACTTGAAGCGCCTGCCGGAAGCCGAACACCGTGTTCAGCGGCGTGCAGGCCAGCGAGAGCACGAGCAACACCAGCGCGGCCTTGCCGGTGCGCACGGTGATCTCCTGGATGGGGTTGGCCGTGAGGTTGTAGCGATAGTTGTCCAGGATGATGACGCCCAAAGGCGCGAGTGCGCCGGCGTGGACTAGCACGCGCAACCAGTTCGCCCTCAGCCAGTTCATGCGAATTGAGAATTGAAAATTGAAAATTGAGAATTGAGAATGTGCTATTTCTCAATTCTTCATTCTCAATTCTTCATTTCAATAGTTCACCTGCAAGTCCATGCCGGCATATAGCCCGGCGACCTGTTCGGCGTAGCCGTTGAACATGAGGGTGGGGCGCCGGCCGGGTTCGCCGATGCGCCGCTCGGTGGCTTGCGACCAGCGCGGATGCGGGCGCTGTGGGTTGACGTTCGAATAGAAGCCGTATTCGTTCGGCGCAAGCGTGTTCCATAGCGTCTTCGGCTGCTCGGCCGTCAGCTCGATCTTCACGATGGCCTTGATGCTTTTGAAGCCGTACTTCCACGGCACGGCCAGGCGCAGCGGCGCGCCGTTGGAGTTCGGCAGCGGCTTGCCATATAGGCCGGTCACCATCAGCGTCAGATCGTGCATCGCCTCGTCCAGGCGCAGCCCCTCAGTGTAGGGCCAGGGGTAGAGGCTGAACGGCCCCTGGTTGGGGTATTGCTTCGGGTCGAGCAGCGATTCGAAGCGCACATACTTCGCCTCGGCCTTCGGCTGCACCTCCTTCAACAGCTTGTGCAGGGGGAAGCCGATCCACGGGATGACCATGGACCAGCCCTCGACGCAGCGCAGCCGGTAGATGCGCTCTTCCTGGTCGAACTTGCGACGCAGGTCGTCAATGTCGTAGGTGCGCGGGTTGCTCACCAGGCCGCCCACCGTCACCATCCACGGCTCGGACTTGAAGTTCGCCGCCAGCCGGGCAACGCCCTCCTTGTCCTCGGTGAACTCGTAGTAGTTGTTGTAGGTCGAGATCGTCTCGAACGAGTTGGCCGGATCGCCGAATTCATCGCGCTTGATCTCTGGAGCGCTGGTGGACGCAGCTACCGGCTCAGCCGATGCAGCAGGCGCCGACCGGCCGGCGAGCGTCTCGCCGAGTTGGCCGCCGCACGCCGTCAGCGCCGTCGAACCGAGCGCGAGCGTGCCCAGGCGCATGAACCGCCGCCGCGAGAGATACACGTGCTCCGGCGTGATTTCGGACGAACGAATCTTTTGCATATCCCGCCTCCGTGACGTCGCTGCGCATCGTATCGCTCGAATATTACAGCCGGCTGAGCCAAAACCTACGATGCTTCGTGGGGCAAACTGCCCGGCGACTGAAGTCACGAGCGACTCGTCGCGAAGCCGGCCGTGCGCCGGCTTCGCTATGCGTTGCGCGCGGATTCATTCGCTGCGCAAAAATGCGCCCGGCAGCGGGTGTTACACTTCCGGCTCGATGCCCGATTCGCCTGCTTCGCCGTTCGACGCGCCCGCGTTGCTGCGCTTGTTGCGCGAGCACTTCGATCTGACCGACTTCCGAGACGGACAGCGGACGGCGATCGAACACTTGCTGGCCGGACGGAACACCCTGGTGGTGATGCCTACCGGCAGCGGCAAGTCGCTGATCTACCAGTTTTGCGCGATGGTGCTGCCGGGCACGGCGCTGGTAATCTCGCCGCTCATCGCGCTGATGAAGGATCAGGTGGATCGCCTGCGCACGATCGGCATTCCGGCCACGTTCATTAACAGCTCACTCAGCGCGCAGGAGCAACAGCGGCGCATAGAAGGGCTCGAACGCGGCGAATGGCGATTGGTGTATATCGCGCCGGAGCGCCTGCGCAGCGCCGCGTTCGTCAACGCGCTGCGGCACGTGCGGGTGTCGTTGCTGGCCGTGGACGAGGCGCACTGCATCTCGCAGTGGGGGCACGACTTCCGCCCGGATTACCTGCGCATCGGCGCCATGCGCAAGGCGCTGCACGAGCCGGTCACCGTTGCGCTCACCGCCACTGCCACGCCTGAAGTGCAGGATGACATCATCGGCCAGCTCGGCCTGCCCGCGGTCGAGCGCGTGATCACCGGCTTCGCGCGGCCCAATCTCGTCTTCCACGTTCGCTTCACGCCGGATCTGCAATCGAAATATCGCGCCATCCGCAAGGTGCTCAGCGCGGTGCGCGGCGCGGGCATCATCTACGTCGGCACGCGCCGCGAAGCCGAGGAGCTGGCCGCGACGCTCGAAGCGGAGCATGGTTTGCCGATCTGCATCTATCACGGCGGTATGGAGCGCAGCCAGCGCACGCTCGCGCAGGATGCCTTTCTCGCTCAGGAAGACGCCATCATGATCGCCACGAACGCGTTCGGCATGGGCGTAGATCGCCCCGACGTGCGGTTCGTAGTGCACTACAACATCCCCGGCACGCTCGAAGCGTATTACCAGGAGGCGGGCCGGGCTGGGCGCGACGGCAAGCCGGCGCAGTGCGTGCTGCTCTACGCGCCGCAGGATCGCAACCTCCAGGAGTGGTTCATCGAGAACGACGCGCCTTCGCGCAACGAGCTGATGCGGCTATACGAGGCGATCGCCTCGCGCGCGAAGGATGGTCAAGCGCGGTTGTCGCTCGATGAGCTATACCGCACGACGCGCCTGTTCGAGGTGAAGCTACGCGTCGGCTTGTCGCACCTGGAGCGTGTCGGCGCACTGGAGACGTCGCGCGAGGACGCCCAGATCATGCACTTCGCCGTGGGCGAATTGACCGACGACGCGCTGCGCCAGATCGAGGCCGACATCCAGCGCTGGCGGGCGCACAAACGCGCCCAGCTCGACAAGATGATCGCCTACGCCGAGACGACCACGCGCTGCCGGCAGCAGATGCTCATCGAGCACTTCGGCGACACGAGTGAAGTGCGCGCCCGTCCGTGCTGCGACTTTCACGTGCGCGAGGCGCGCGGCGAACCGCATCCCCAATTCAAGGCGACTGCGGCCTCGCGCCCGCAGGCCGAGGCGCAGCCGGAGAAGCAAAACTCAGTGGACGTGACGGCGCAACTGTTCGACGCCGGCATGAGCATCCGGGAGGTGGCCGCACAGCGCGGCTTGAGCCTGAGCACGGTCTACATGCACGCGGCGCAGCTCATCATGGCCGGCCGGTTGGAGCTGCGGCGCGTGGTCAGCGAATCCGTCGAAGCCGAGATTCGCCGCGCCATCGCCCAGGTCGGCTCGACGGAGCGGTTGGCGCCGATCAAGGCGCTGTTGCCCGATACGATTGACTACGGCGAGATTCGCTGCGTGGTGGCGCAGGCGGCACAGGGGAAGTCCGGCGATGACTCCGGCGCGCACGCCGGTTGAGGCGCGTGCGTGCCGATGCGCCGGTGCCGGCGGCGTCGTTTGCTAATCGAGCCCGTCCGGCCAATAGGTCAGTGCGCCGGCGGTAGAAATGGCGACCCCTCGTTGCCGGGCAAGCGCCTCAGCATCCGGCGTGATCTCGTTCCCTCCGACCGCAGGAATCACCGGCAGCCCCAGCCCTCTGAGGATTTCGGCGCGCTCGAACGCGCGATCTACATCAGTGCGGTTGATGATGGACGACGCTTCCAACGCCAGATAGACATCGCGCGCGCGTTCGGCAGCGCCGATGCGCCCCTGGATCAACACGTCGAGCGCCAGCAGATCGCGCCAGTCGCGATCAGAGATGCGTCCATCCTCGCGTGCGCGTTCCACTTCGGGAATGTCGTCGAGGCGGATTGTGCGTGCTTTGCGCATCGCCAATCCGAAGTAGGCGTAGGGACGTTCGCGATAGTTGGCTTCGACTCGCCAGCCGATCAGATCGCCGACGCGTGCAGTCAACACCTTCTGTCCCTCGGTCAAGCTGTCTATGGCTAGTGCTAATTGAGTGATTTGCACCGTGAGATCATCCACCCGCTGAGTAAGCTGATCCAGGCGCACCGCGAGCTGGTCCACTCGCTCAGTGAGTTGATCCAAGCGCACTGTGAGATCATCCACGCGCTGAGTAAGTTGATCTACCCGCTGAGTGAGCTGATCCAGGCGCACCGCGAGATCATCCACGCGCTGAGTGAGCTGGTCCAAACGCACCGCGAGCTGATCCACCCGCTCGGTGAGTTGATTCAAGCGCACCGTGAGCTGTTCGATGTTCGCTGCAGTAGCGCGTTGTAACTCAGCGAGTTCGCGCGTGATGCGTGGCAATTCCAGAATGTCGTCGGCCAGCAACAAGCGTCGCAGGTCGGCCCGCCATTCCGGATGTTCCTCCAGCAGGCGATACAAATCGCGGTAATCGTTGACCGTGAATGCCATCGCGCCACGGAATGATAACGCAAGTCGTTGCCATCGCCGGTGGATCAGCGCCTAACGCGCTCCGAGCGCGTTAGGCGCTTGTAGGCCTACCGCCTGCGCCAGGAGCTCCATCGTGTGCACCACCGGCAGCGGCTTGCCCGCGCGCTTCAGGTGCGCCCGAATCTGCACCAGGCAACCGATGTTGCCGGTGGCGACGACCCCGGCGCCGGTCGCCAAGATGTTGCGCGCCTTGCGCTCACCTAACTGGTTGGCGATGTCCGGGTGCTCGATGTTATACGTGCCGGCCGAGCCGCAGCAGATCTCGCCCTCCGGGATTTCGGCCAGCGTGAGGTTGGGGATGGCTTTTAGCAGCCGGCGCGGCGCGCCCCAGATGCCCTGCGCATGCGCCAAATGGCAAGCGTCGTGATACGCGACGGTCAGCGGCTGCGGCAGCGAGCGCACTTCGCGCAGCCCTAGCTCGTCGAGGAACTCGCTCACGTCCTTCACCTTGTGCGCGAACGCGCGCGCTTCATCCTCCAGCGCCGCGCCGCGGAAGAGTAGCTCGTACTCCTTCATCGCCGACCCGCAGCCGGCGGCGTTCGACACGATCGCATCCACGTCGCGCGGGAAGGCCTTCAAGTTCTTCGCCGCGAGCTGTCGGGCGCTCTCGGCGTCGCCGGTGTGCATGCCCAGCGCGCCGCAGCAGCCCTGGCCCTTCGGGATGACGACCTCCACGCCGTGCGCGGCCAGCACCTGGATCGTCGCCTGGTTGATCTGCGGGGCGAGCACTTGCTGCACACAGCCGGCCAGCAACGCTACGCGCGCTCGGCGCTGGCCGATGGCCGGGTGCACCTCCGGCAGCGGCTCGCCCTTGGGCGGGAGGTCGTCCGGCAGCAGCGCCAGCATGGCCGCGAGCTGGCCGGGCAACGCGCCCTTGAACGGCAGCGCGAGCTTGCCGGTCATCGCCGCTGCGCGGAAGCGGTCGGGGTAGGGCAGCGTCTCGCGCACCAGCCGACGCGACAGGCGATCCATCGCGGGCCGCGCGCGCAGCGGCTCGGTGTGAGCGCGGTAGGCGGTGATCAGCTCGCCGTACTTCACGCCGGACGGGCAGGCCGTCACGCAGCCGACGCACCCCAGGCAGCGATCGAGGTAGGGCGCGGCTTCCTCCGGCGTCAGCGTGCCCTGCAGCACGTCGCGCATCAGGATGATGCGCCCGCGCGGCGAATCCATCTCTTCGCCCAGCACCTTGTAGGTCGGGCAAGCTGCTAGGCAAAAGCCGCAATGCACGCAAGCGGCGACGGCGTCGGCCATAGTCTGGCCATTCGGGCCGAGCTTGTCAACGGGGATCGTATGTTGCATTGAGCGGGAGTTTACATGCGGCCCGCGGCGTCGCGAAAGCGATCATTTAGCCGAACTTGCCCTGCGGATCGAGCGCGCGGATGACGCGCTTGGCGAAGGCGTTGCTTGCGCGCCGGCCGATGCGCGGATCGCTTGGTGCGTGCAGCAGCACCAGGCCGGCCAGGTCGAGCGCCTTGAGCGTTGCGTCGAGGCCGTCGAGCGCGTGTGTCGCGATCCAGGCCACGTTGCCGCCCACGCTGTAGCGCCGGCGCGCCGACCGTATGCGCGCGTCCAGCGCAGGGATGCGGCCGGGCGTGAGCGGCACTTTGACGACCGGCGCGCCTTCGGCGACCCACGCGAACTCGCGCGCGGCGCGCCAGAGCTGCGCCTCATCGTCGCCGGTGATGACCTCGCCGCCGCCGCATAGTGCCCGCACGCGATCCATGCGCTGCGGCAGGCCGGCGGCCAGCCCACCGACGCGGACGAAGATGGCCACGTCGTTCGCTGCGCCGGCGACCAGATCAATCGCGTTGAGGTCGTACGGGCAGTTGGTGAGCTTGGGCAGCAGCGCC
>JANWYN010000054.1 GCA_025055235.1 Candidatus Roseilinea sp.
TCCAGGACTCAACACGCTTTGACCGAGCAATCGGTATAACACGAGTTACGAATTCCGCGATAATTTGAATATCCGACCGGATGAACCCGTTCACCAAGTCCATCGCTTCTCGCCTGCGGTCGCGCCGGCTCGGACAGTTCATCGAGCGCTGGGATGCGCTGGAGGCACTGGTGATTCGCGTGTATCGCAACGCTGTGGCGACGCCGGCAGATGACGCGGAGTTCGCCGAATTGAAGCGCTGGCTACACAAGCATTACCCAGATTGGCAGCCCCGCCTGGAGCCGCACTGGCGAGCCGCCATGCGCGGCGGCCAGCCCTCACCAGACGACCCGTTCGTCTTTCTATTCGCGCCGGAACGCGCCGAGGCGTTCTGCGGCAGTTGGGCGCACATGCAGGCATTGCCTGCAGCCCGCGAGGCCTTGAACCGTCTGATCCTCGAAGAACGTTGATCGGAATCGGCTGCGCCATGAACTACTACATCCGGCACTTCCAGGACGTCGTAGATCACGAGCGATGCGAAGTCATCCAGGCGAAGGTGTGGGGCGAGCCGTTCGTCGTGCCGGCCAACATGACCATCACCCTGCAGCGACACGGTGGCGTGGCGATCGGCGCCTTCGAGCCCGGCCCCGAGGGCGAGCAGATGATCGGCTTTGTCGTCGGCTTCATGTCGCCGACGCATCACGCAGGCGCGAACCGTGGGCTCAGCCACCATTCGCACATCGCGGCTGTGTTGCCGGAGAAGCAAGGCCTAGGCATCGGCGAGGCGCTCAAGCGGGCACAGGCCGAGGCGGTGCGCGCGCAGGGACTTAACCTCATCACCTGGACGTACGACCCACTGGAGGCGAAGAACGCCCGGCTGAACGTCGGCAAGCTCGGCTGCATCTGCCGAACGTATATCCGCAACGCCTACGGCGATATGCGCGACGCGCTGAACGCCGGCTTGCCCTCCGATCGCTTCGAGGTGGAGTGGTGGCTCGACAAGCGGCTGGTGGATGGCGAATGGCGCATGGCGAACGACCACGTGCGTTTCTCGGCACACGATGATCAGTGCTCGATCGAGATCCCGCGCAACTTTCAAGCGCTGAAGCGAGCCGACAAAGAGGCAGCGCTGCGCTGTAGGCTGGAGATGCGCGAGCGGTTCGAGCAAGCGTTCGCGCAGGGCTACGCCGTCACCGGTTTCACGCTGGACGATGAGCGCGCCGTTTACACGCTGACGCGCCTCGTAGTGAGGTGAGGGCGTTCTCATACGCTTCCAACCTTTCGTAGCTAGACTTTACCCTCGCTATGGATTTATTCAGCTCGATCCTGATCGGCCTGCCCATTTTCGTCATCCTGCTCGGCCCGCTCATGTTCATCCACGAGATGGGTCACTTCTTGGCGGCGAAGAAGGCCGGCATTCGCGTCGAAGAATTCGGCATGGGGCTTCCGCCGCGCGCAGTGCGCTTGTTCAAGCGAGGCGAGACTGAATACACCCTGAACTGGTTGCCTCTTGGCGCATTCGTGCGCATGACGGGCGAGGAAGATCCGAGCGATCCACGCAGCTTTGCCGCGCAGTCCAAGCGCTGGCGGCTGATTACGCTCGCCGCCGGCCCATTCATGAACTTCCTGGGCGGTTTTGTCATCCTCACCCTGGCCTACCTGTTCTTCGCGACCCACCCGACGGAGTTTCAGTATCGCATTCAATCGGTGATGGCCGGCAGCCCCGCCGAACGGCTGGGGTTGCGGCCGGGCGACATCATCCTTTCGGTGAACGGCGTGGACATGATCCAGCGCGTTGATCCTGCACGGCGCGAACAACCCGAGGTAACTGCGCTGCGCCGCCAGACACAGCAGTCCATCGGCAAAGACATCACCTTGGTCGTGCAGCGCGCAGATGGGGATGGGGCACAGCCGCGCGAGGTGACGTTGACCGGCCAAATCCCGGCCGACGCCAATCCAGAAGCCCCGCTCGGCGTGAGTCTTACATTCAACATCACGAAATCGGCGCACATCGCCTATAGCCTCCCTGAGGCAATTGCCACGGCCGCAAGCGATGTAGCCAGCGTCTTCGTCACGCTGGTGCGCGTGCCGGGCGAGCTGCTCAGCCAGAACATCCCGCTGGAACAGGCGCGGCCGGTCGGCGTAGTCGGCATCACCGCCATCGGCGTCTCGCTCGTTGACGAGCGCACGACCGAGACGCAGGGCTTGCTGCCCTTCTTGCGTTTCGCCGGGTTCATCAGCATCGTGCTCGGCCTGACCAACCTGCTGCCCATCCCGGCGCTGGACGGTGGGCGCATCCTCTTCATTCTGATCGAGGCGATCCGAGGCAAGCGCGTGGATCCGCGGCGCGAACAGTGGGTGCACGCCGTCGGCATGGTGATCTTGCTGGGCTTGTCGGCTGTGATTGTCGTGATGGACATCGTGCAGCCGGTTACGATCCGTTGACATGACCCGAAAGTCGAACAAACCGGTTTCTTTCGAGCGCGCGATCGAGGCGTTGCGCACAGAAGGGGAACCCAGCCAGGAGAGCCTGCTGGCATTCTCCGATCTGTCAGGCGAGCAATTGGCCATTTGGCAGAACGTCTGGGCTGCCCTGACTGCCGACCGGCGCGCCAGTCTGATCGAACAACTGCGTGAGCTGGCCGAGGAGGATATCGAGGCAGATTTCCGCCCGCTCTTTCGGTTCGGCCTATCCGATCCCGATGAGCGCGTGCGCCTGGCTTCGGTCGAAGGGCTGTTCGAGGATGACCATCCAAGTTTGATTCCGCTGCTGATCGCGCTACTGCGCGACGATCCATCGCAGACGGTGCGCGCGGCGGCGGCGGAGTCGCTCGGGCGCTTCGTCTATTCCGGCGAGATGGATCGCCTGAGCGAGGCGCGGCGTAGCCAGGTATACGCTGCACTGATGCGCGCGCTGCTCAC
>JANWYN010000055.1 GCA_025055235.1 Candidatus Roseilinea sp.
GCAATTTGATCGAGACCATCCTGGGCGAACAGGCCGGCCTGCCGCTGTTGCAATTCACCCTGCTCAAGCTGTGGGAGCGGCGCAAGCGCAACCGCATCACCGCCGACGTGTACCGCGAAGTCGGCGATCCGCGCCAGGCGCTCGGCCGCAGCGCCGAGGCATTCTACGAGGGGCTGATCTACCAGAATCAGGTCACCGCCAAGCTGATTTTGATGAAGATGGTGCGCCCGGTGCTCGAAGGCGGGCGCGAGTTCACCAGCAACCGCATCCCGCTGGCCGGCGTCTTCGAGATGGGTGAGCCGAAGGATCGCGTCGAAGACGTGCTGCGCCGGCTGATCTTCGAGGAGCGATTGGTCAAGCTAAGCGGCGTGGAATCGCCTGACCCCAACATGTCGCTGGCCGAGCTGGCCAACCGGCGCGGCCCATGGGGCGAGGTGCCGCAGATCGAGGTGGCGCACGAAGCGCTGGTGCGCAACTGGCCGCGGCTGGCTGCCTGGCTGGACGAAGCGCGGGTGGAGCTGCGCAAGCGCTTCGCGCTGACGCAGACGGCGCGCGAGTGGATCGCCAGCGCCGCGCCGGGCGGTGAGCGCGATGCCAGCCTGTTGCTGCGCGGCCGGCTGCTCGAGGAAGCCGAGGCTTATCCCGACCTAAGCGCCGAAGAGCGCGAGTTCGTGCAGGCCAGCCGCGACGCTGCGCTGGCCGAAGAACGCGCCAAGGAGGAAGCCCGCCGGCGCGAGATCGAACAAGCGCGCGCGCTGGCCGAAGCCGAACGCTTGCGCGCGGAGGAGCAGCAGCGCGCCAACGCCCGGCTGCGCCGGCGCGCGATTTTGCTCGTGGGCGCGCTGGTGCTCAGCACCGTGCTGGCGATCGTCGCCTGGCTGTCGGCCCAGCAGGCTGCGACCAGCGCGATCCAGGCCAACATCGCAAGCACAGAGGCCGTAGCGCAGCAAGCGACGGCCCAAGCCGAAGCGACGAACGCTCTGCAGGCCAACGCGACCGCCCAGGCCGCGAAGAGCACAGCGCAGGCAGCCAAGGCGCTGGCCGAGGCCAACGAAAGCCAAGCCAAGGCTGCGGCGCAGCAGGCGCTCGATCTAAAGGCAACTGCCGATGCCGCCGCGTCGCTCGCTCGATCCGCCGAGCGCATCGCCGAATCCCGCCGGCTGGCCGCCGAAGCGAACGTGCTGCTCGACGTCAGCGTGCTCGAGAGCTTGCGCGTCGCGATTGCAGCGATCACGACCACGCTGCCGGAGGAACCGCCGCAGGATGCGGTGAACGCGCTGCAGCGGGTGATGGAACAGCCTCTGCCGAGGCTCCGGCTGTCTGGCCACGAAGGGCCGGTCGTCGCCGCCCAGTTTTCACCCGACGGGAAGTTGATCGCCACCGCCGGCACGGATGGCGTCGTGCGCGTGTGGGATCGGTCGAACGGCGCGCTGCTCGCCCAATTCGGCAGCAACACGTCATTGATCAACAGCCTGCAGTTCTCGCCGGATGGCGCATTCATCCTGACTGCCGGCGACGATGGCGCAGCGCGCATCTGGGCGGCGGAGCTGGACGTCGGCCAACCGATCACCACGCTGCAGGGCACAGGCGGCGCGCTCAACAGCGCAGCCTTCTCGCCGGATGGCGCGCTCGTGGTCACGGCAGGCGTGGATCAAGAAGCGCGCATCTGGGACGTGCGCAGCGGCCAGGTGATCACGTCGCTGCGCGGCGGCCACACCGCGGCGATCAACACAGCCGCGTTCTCGCCAGACGGCCTGCGCATCGTCACTGCCAGCGACGACGGCACGGCGCGCGTGTGGGATGCGCTCACCGGCGCGGCGCTCCAACCCACCCTGGGCGGGCCGGGCGGCCCGCCGCTGAAAGTCGCCCGCTTCTCACCGGATGGCACCATGATCCTGACCGGCGGCGAAGATGGCATCGGCCGGCTGTGGCCCGCTGCGACCTTTGCTGATGCGGTGCCGTTCGTGAGCCAGCCGATCGGTGAGCTGCGCGGGCACGAGCTAACCACCCGCAGCGCCGAGTTCTCTCCCGATGGCAAGCGGATCGTCACGGCGGGTGACGATGGCATAGCGTGCATATGGAACATCGAAACGTTGCAGGCTGCGCCGGTGCAACAACAGCCGGTGCAACAACGATGGCGCATCGAGACGCCGCGGCCTGCGCTGGTGCTGCGCGAACATCGCAACGCCGTGTTCGGCGCGCATTTCTCGCCCGATGGAAGCAGCGTGGTCACGGCCGGCGCCGACGGCATCGCGCTGGTGTGGAACTTGCGGCCCGGCGCAGTGGTCGCCGCGTTACAAGGGCATACCGGCAGCGTGAACAGCGCGCAGTTCTCGCCCGACGGCATGTTCGTCCTGACGGCCAGCGACGACCGCACGGCGCGTATTTGGGATCTGGCCGGCCAGGTCGTCGTCACGCTCACCAACCGCATCGCCCCGTCGCTGGTTGATGACGCGCCGAGTGCAGGTGCTCTGCCGCCGGCTGAGCACCCGCCCGCGGTGATCAACGAGGCGCAGTTCTCGGCCGACGGGAAGCGCGTGGCGCTGGCCAGCTTGAACGCCACGGCCGTCATCAGCAACTTGCAGCGCGACTTGCCGGCGACGCCGCTGATCGGCCATCGCGGGCCGGTGCTGAGCATCGCATTCTCGCCGGATGGCAGGCGCGTGGCCACAGCCAGCGAGGATCGCACCTGCCGCGTATGGGACGCAACGACCGGCCTGCCTGTGTATGTGCTGGAGGGTCACGACGACAAGGTCGAAAGCGTAGCGTTCTCGCCGGACGGCAGCTTCTTGGCTTCCGCCGGCGCCGACGGCACAGCGCACCTGTGGGACGCATTCGGCAATTCGGCAGGCGTGCTGCGTGGTCACACGAGCGCAGTGTGGAGCGTCGCCTTCTCGCCGGATGGTGATGCGCTGGTCACGGCGAGCGAAGACGGCACAGCGCGCGTTTGGGATGTGTTTATCGGTGAGGAACGACTCGTCATCAGCGGCCATGCCTCTGGGGTCAATAGCGCCGCCTTCTCGCCCGACGGGCGCGTCATCGCGACCGCCGGCTCGGACCGTTCGGTGCGCCTATGGGATGCCGTGACCGGTCGCCCGCTGACGAACTTTACCTTGCATTCGGATCGCGTGCTGAGTGTAGCGTTCTCGCCGGATGGTCGCTACATCGTCACCGCTTCTGCCGACGGCACGGCTCTGGTGCTCATTTACCGGCTGGAGGATCTACTGGCGCTGGCGCTGGAATTGGCGAAGTGAGAAGGATTGGGATTAGTGTGGGCCTTGGCAGGCCCGGCGTAACTACTCAGGCTATATCTCGACCGTCCGCAAGCAGGGCTATGACTCGCTTGCCCCCTGCGCGCTTTGTTCGACAGCTCGCCCGTCGCACTACAACTGGCCTGAGCAGTTACGCTTGATCGAAAGCCAAACTCCGGTCAGACCGCTTCGAGCGGTCTGACCACTTACGCATTAATCTTCCTCTTCCTCCTCTTCTTCTGCCTCGGCCATCTTGCCGAGCATCTTGTCAATCTCGTATAGGCCGGTGGCGTCGGTGCCGATCACCTCGATGCGGTCGAGGATGTTGCGCGCCTTGATCTCGGCCTCGCGCTGCTCGGCCACGAACCACTGCAGCCAGTTCCACGTGGCGTGGTCCTTCTCGGTAATGGCCAAGTCCACGATGCCGTGAATCTTGCGCGCCACGTCCATCTCCAGCTCCAGCACGGACTTCATGATCTCGGGCAACGAGTTGAACTCGTGGGGCGGCTCGGCCACGGCCGGCACGCGCGCCGGGCTATCCTGATCCACCACATACTGCAAGAACTTCTCCATGTGCTCGCGCTCTTCCTGCGAGCTGGCCGCCAGGTAGCGCGCTGCACCTTCATACCCTTGGGCGTCGCACCACAGCGCCATAGACAGATACACGCTCGAAGCGTAGGCCTCTTCCGCGGCTTGCTTATTCAGGGCAGACGTCATCTTCTCGGAAATCATCCTTTGCCTCCTTCGACGGCGCGTCGCGTTTATCTGCATCAACACAGATTTACGACGCGCATTAACTTTAATTTGACAGCTATTATAAATTATAAGTGAGCTTGGTCAAGTCATAAGCCAAAGCGCGCGCCATCTCGAGGGCGTCCTCCTCGTCCACGATGTGACGCACGACCAACCCGGCCAGCCAGTCGCACGCCGCGCGCCGCCACAGGTCATGCCGGGCGGGGATGGAGCAGAAAGCGCGCGTGTCGTCGTTGAAGCCGGCCGTGTTGTAGATGCCGGCGGTCTCCATCACCTGGTCGAAGAAGCGGCGCATGCCGTTGAGCGAGTCGTGGAACCACCACGGCGGGCCGAGCCGGACGGCGGGGTAATGCCCGGCCAGCGGCGCGAGTTCGCGCGCATACGTCGTCTCGTCCAGCGTGAACAGGATCAGCCGGAAGCGCGGGTGATTGCCGAAGGCGTTCAACAGCGGCTGCAGGTTGCGCGTGTATTCGGTCGCGATGGGGATATCGGCGCCTTTATCCGGCCCGAAGCGCTCAAAAACGGCGCGGTTGTGGTTGCGCAGCGCACCGACGTGCAGTTGCATCACCAGCCCATCCTCGACGCTCATGCGCGCCATCTGCATGAGCATGTGGCCGGTGAAGCGTGCCGCGTCGTTGGGCATGGTCTCGCCGCGCAGCGCGCGCTGAAAGATGGCGTCGGCCTCGCGTTCGCTCAGCGCGACGGTGAACGGCGTGAGCGCGGCATGGTCGGTGGCCACAGCGCCCATCGCTTTGAAGCAGGCGCGACGCTGCTCGAGCGCGGTTAAGAATGATTGATGATTGATGATCGAGATGCCGCTGACCTTGGCGAGCTGCTCGATGTTGGCGCGCCAGTTAGGCGCGTCGAGGTTGATCACGCCATCGGGCCGGAAGGTGGGCAAGATGCGCCCGTGCCAGCCGGAGTCCCGGATGCGCCGGTGATGCACGAGCGGGTCGGTCGCGGCGTCGGTGGTGCACAGCGCCTCGATGTTGAAGCGTGCGTAGAGCGCACGCGGGCGGAATTCCGGCCGCGCCAGCTTCTCGGCGATCCGGTCGTAGATGCGCTGCGCGTTCGCGCCGGTCAGCTTCTCTTCGACCCCGAAGATGTCGCGCAGCTCGTCGCGAATCCACATGCCGGTGGGTGTGCCGCGGAAGAGGTAGAAGTGATCGGCGAAGGTTTGCCAGATGGCGCGATGGCGGCGATCCTTGTCTTCCGCCGCCGGCTCTTCTTCGCCGGGGATGGGGAGTAGGGTTTCCATCGGCACGCCTTGCGAATACAGCATGCGCACCACGTAGTGATCGGGGATGATGAACAAGTCGGCCGGTGTGCCGAAGCTGTAGTCGGGATCCGCGAACACGCGCGGGTCTACATGCCCGTGCGGGCAGACCAGCGGCAGCGCGGCGATGGACGCGTAGAGTATGCGCGCCACGTCACGCACAGCGGGGTCGGGCGAAAAGTAGCGGTCGGTATAAGCAGGCGTAGTCATCACGCGCTCCATTAGAACACCGATGAACACATTTCAAGGATGGGGATGGTGAGGCTGCGCGGCCATGAACGGCTGCGCTGAGGCATACGGGCGGCGCGCCGATCGAACGATCTGAGCGCGGGCGAATCACGGCGCGTGCCATGCCGCCCGCTCGTTCAGCCCAGGCGTTCACGCCAGGGCGACGCCGACGGATGACCACTCTGCCCCTGCAGAGAAATGCACCTAACACCAGCCGTCATGACGGCCGACCGGCCTGAGTTCAGGCGCGCGACTTATCCGCCCACTTCAGCAACTTGTTCAGCGGCCAAGTGTTGATGACCGAATCGGGCGTCACCCATGCCCGGCGCGCTACGGTGACGCCGAGGACCATGTGGCGCAGGCAGTCGGGCGAATGCGCGTCGGTGCTGATGCTGAGCTTGCAGCCCAGCTCGACGGCGCGCCGCGCCAGCACGTCGCTCAAGTCGAGCCGGCTGGGGTCGGCGTTGATCTCCAGCGCGACGTCGTTTTCGAGCGCCGCGTGAAACAACGCTTCCCAGTCGTAGTCCGCGCCTTCGCGCTCGTTGATCAGCCGGCCGGAGGGATGGCCGAGGATGTTGACGTGCGGATGTTGCAGGGCTTTGATCGCGCGCGCAGTGATCTTCTCGCGCGGCTGCGTCAGCGCGGTGTGCACCGACGCTTGCACCAGGTCGAGCTGAGCCAGCGCGTCGTCCGGCAGGTCGAGCGAGCCATCGCTGCGCACTTCGACCTCGGCGCCCTGCAGCACGCGGAACTTGACGCCTTCTTTCTTGAGCTGCGCGTTGACTTTGTCAATCTCTTTGCGCTGCTGGACGATGCGCTCGGGCGTCAGCCCATTCACCACACCCAGGCCGGCGGTGTGATCGGTGATCAGGATGTATTCGTAGCCCAGCGCGATCGCAGCGCGCGCCATGCTCATCACGTCGGCAGCGCCGTCGCTCCACGTGGTGTGCATTTGCAGGTCGCCCTTCAGGTCGTTCAGGGCGATCAGGTCGGGCATCACGGCGCGCCCCGGCCCCAGCTCTAGTGCCTTCTCCACCTCACCGCGATCCTCGCGCAGCTCCGGCGGGATGTAGGCTAGGCCCAAGCGGGCATAGAGCGCCGGCTCATCGGCGAAGGTCTCGCCGCTCTCCGCGCTGTCTCTGCCGCCCAGCTTCGACACGGCGTACTCGTTGAGCGTCAGCCCTTTCTTCTGTGCCAATTCGCGCAGCTTGATGTTGTGTAGTTGGCTGCCGGTGAAGTATTGCAGCGCCGTGCCCCACACGCGCGGCTCGACGACGCGCACGTCCACCTGCAATCCGTTCTCCAGCCGCACGCTGCTTTTGGTCTCACCCGCCGCGAGCACCTCGGCGATGCCCGGCTGTGCCAGAAAGACCTGCATGGCCGGCGCAGGGTCGGTTGCGGCGACGATGATGTCCACGTCGCCGATTGTTTCCTTGCCGCGACGCAGCGAGCCGGCGTATTCGGCTTTCTGCACGCCCGGCGCTTCGCGCAACGCCGCGACGATGCGCTGGGCAATAGGCAGCGCGTCGCCCAGGCGCATGCGGCCGGTGGCGCGACGCTTTAAGGATTCGATGCCGGCGAGGATCTTCTGCTCGGCCTTCTCGCCCATGCGCGGCAGGTCGCGCAGCTTGCCGGCCTTGGCCGCAGCCTCCAGTTCGTCTATGCTGGTGATGCCGAGCTTCTCCCAAAACTCTTTGACGCGCTTCGGCCCAACGTTGGGCACGCGCAGCATGGCTGCCACGCCATCGGGCACCTGGCTGCGCAGGCGCTCGTAGAACTCCAGCCGGCCGGTGCGCATCAGCTCGTCAATCTTGGCAGCGATCTCTTTGCCGACGCCGGGGATCTGATCGAGCGCGCCTTCCTGCCAGAGGTCGGACACCGGGCGCGGCGCGTTGAGGATGTTCTCGGCGACCGTGCGATAGGCGCGCACTTTGAAGACGATCTCGCCTTGGATGTCGAGTCGGTCGGCGATGTCGTTGAAGATCGTGGCGAGTTGCTGGTTGGAGAGCGGCATGGGGCAAACGGTGGCGCCGGCTACTCCAATTCCTCCCGGCTCACGGCGGGCTTCTTCGCCGGCTTCGGCTTGGGCTGCGGCGGTGCGCCGTTGATGGCGTCAGCGTTCGCATTCGTAGCAGGAGGCGCGGCCAGCGGTTCTTCCTCAATTGCATCGGCAGATTGCCCATTTGACGCGGGTTGCGCTGCGAACGAAGTAACCTTATCCACCACACTGCCGATTGCTTCGCTCATCCGGTCCAGCACGCTTGGCCTGGCAACCTGAGCTTGAGCGACTGCTGCTGCTGTCGGCGCAGAGACCTGGGGCGTCGTCGCAGCGCTCACGCGCTTCGGCTGCGGCCGGGTCACCGTCGTGGCCGGCATCTCCGGCGTCAGGCCACTGCCGCAGTACGGGCACAAGTCCCACGAAAGATGCACGGCGCGCCCGCAGTTCGAGCACGCGTTGCGCAGCTTGGTGTGGCACGACGGGCAGAACTGCATGTCGGCATCTACGCGCCGGCCGCAGGTGGGGCAGAACTCTTGATTCTCGATGCTGGCCAGCAGCGACTCTTCTTCCAACGCGCGCACGTACTGCTCGCTCAGCGTCTCCCGCGGGCGGAGCATGAGATACACGAGGATGCCGGCGATGGGGATGACGCCGACCATGACGGTGGCGAGGATCTGCACGAACGGATCGCGGGTGCGCGAGCGGATGTCGCGGAAGGTCCAGATCGTCATGCCGGCGAGCAACGCGACAACAATGGCGCCGCACAAGCTGACGGCAGCGACGATCAGGCTGCTGATATTTTCGGCCATATGCGAGACGGTTCCGCTTAGCCTCTGGGGGTCTGGAAGACCTTGGAAGCCCCGGACGAGCAACGATTATACTGCCCACACCGTGAGCGACGCCTCGATGCGACCATCCCCAAGCAATGCCAAAGCCGCCGAAGCCGGCAGCCGGCCGGAGTATCGCACGCGCATCTGCGACATCCCCGAAGGCGAGCGCCCGCGCGAGCGCTTCCGGGAGATCGGCGCGACGGGCATGTCGCAGCGCGAGCTACTCGCCATCATCCTGCGCAGCGGCGCAGAAGGCGTGAGCGCGCTCCGGCTGGCCGAAGACGTGCTGATGAAATTCGGCGGACTGAGTGGCGTGGCGCGCGCCAGCCTGGACGAGCTGCAGCAGGTGCACGGCATCGGCCCGGTCAAAGCGATCGAGATCAAAGCGGCACTAGAGCTGGGCCGGCGCCTAGCGCTCAGCACCCAAGATACCCGCCCGCAGGTGAAGACGCCGGCCGACGCAGCGCAGTTGCTCATGCTCAGCATGGGCCTGCTGGAGCAGGAGGAAGTGCGCACCATGCTGCTCGATACACGCAACCGCGTGCTGGGCGCGCCGATGATCTATCGCGGCAGCGTGAACGCTGCCAGCATGCGCGTGGGCGAGGTGTTTCGCGAGGCCATCCGCAGCAACTGCGCCTCCATCATCGTCGCCCACAACCATCCCTCCGGCGACCCATCGCCCTCCGCCGAGGACATCGCCGTCACCCGGGCGCTCGTGCAGGCCGGCAAGCTGCTGGACATCGAGGTGCTGGATCACATCATCATCGCGCACAACCGCTACGTGAGTTTGAAGGAGCGAGGCCTCGGTTTTGAATAGATCGCAGAACCAAGGTTCAAGAGCCAAGGCTTGGTATGCGCTCGCGGTAATCTTGCTTCTTGGTTCTTGGCTCTTGCGACTCCACGAGCTCGGCGGGCAGAGCCTGTGGTTCGACGAAGGCTGGTCGTGGCACCTGGCGCGCATGCCGCTGGCCGACATGGCGCTGACGACTGCCGGCGACCGCAGCCCACCGCTGTATTACGCGCTGTTGCACGTCTGGATCAAGCTGGCCGGCCAGTCGGAGTTCGCCATGCGTTTCATCTCCGCCGCGGCCGATACGGCAACCGTCGCGCTGGTGATGGCCTTCACGAGCGCCCTCCTGCGCGGCTTCGCAAGCAGGGCTATGCCGGCGCCGCTGATCGCCGGGGCGATCTATGCCATATGCCCGTTCGCTGTGTGGTATGCGCAAGAAACGCGCATGTATGCCCTCGTCGCCGCATTGTGCACTGCGTCGAGCTACTGGCTGTGGCGCTGGCTGCAGCGCGCGACGCGCGAGCCGCAGGACACCGGACGCAGGACGCGAGACGCCGGACGCAAGACGCCGGACGCAAGACGCAACGACGCATCACGTCTCGCGTCTGGCGTCTGGCGTCCTCCGGATGTGCACTACTTGATCGCGTCAGCGGTGCTGCTGGCGCTGGCGATCTACAGCCACTACTACGCCGTCTTCCTGTTGCCGGCGCATTTCTTTGCTGTGCTTCTCGCTTCCTGGAAGGGCAGGCTTTCTCAATTCTTAATTCTCAATTCTCAATTCCTCCTCGCTGCGGCCGGCGTCATCGCCTCGCTCGTGCCATGGCTGCTGGTCGCTTCGGTCGGCTTCGCCTACGACGACGGGTTCTTCTTCCCACTCAATACAATCGGCGGCCGGCTGCTGGAATGGGTGCACAGTTTCGCCAGCGGCGGGCTGGGTTGGCCGCTGCAGGATGGCTGGGCGTGGCTGCTGGCCGGCGCGAGCGCGCTAGGCGTCGCCGGCATGGCATCGCGTCGTCGCTGGCGCGAGCTGGCGGTGTTGCTTGCGTTGATCATCGGGCCGTTGCTGGCCGCGACGATCGCCGTGCGCATCGTCTATCCCTACCGCTCGGTCTTTCACCCGCGCTATCTGATCTACGTTGCGCCGATGGCATGCGTGTTGTTCGGCGCAGCCGGCGCGCTCGCCATCAATCGCCAATCATCAATCATCCGTCATGTGTCGTCTTTCGTCTTTCGTCTTTCGTCTTGCGTCTTGCGTCTTGCGTCTGTCGTTTTGATCGGCGTTCTGTGGCTGCCGGCGCTTCACATGTATCTGACCGATCCGGCGCTGCAGCGCGACGACACGCGCGGCGCCGTGCAACATGTGACCGAGGCAATCGAGCCAGGCGACTTAGTGGTGATGTCGCGCGACAACTTTGCCGTGACATACTACTGGCCGGCGGAACAGGCCGATGCCCTCATCGCGCTGCCGGCGGGATTGCACGGCGTGCTGGCAAGCGACGCAGCGGTGCTCGAAGCGTTGAACAGCCGCCAACCGCAGCGCGTGCGGTTGATGCTCTGGCAGGACGACGTGGTGGATCCGCAGCGCTTCGTCGAATCCACGCTGTGGCCGAACGGCTACGAGATCGGCGAGTTCAACTTCGCCCAGATTCGCCTGCCGCTCTACCGCATCGAGCGCCGGCCGGTGGCGCGCCCGGACTTTCGCGATGCAGGCATCGTCTTCGGCGAGCCTGAGGGCGAGCGCATCGCGCTCGAACGCTACTGGCAACGCGCGCGCGCAAGGGCCGGCGATTGGTTCTACGTCATCCTAGAGTGGCAAGCGCGGCAACCGATGCGCACCGATTACAAGGTGTTTGTGCACGTAGTTGGCGAGGACGGCCGGCCGGTCTTCCAGAGCGACAGGCTGCCGCTGAATACGCTGCTGCCGATGACGCGCTGGCGTCCCGGCGAGGCGATGCGCGATGCGCACGCGATGGTTGCCCCGGCAAGTTTGCCGCCGGGCGTCTATCGCGTCGTGGCCGGCGTGTATGATCCAACGACGGGCCAGCGCCTGCCTGCCTATCACGGCAACCGCGCGCTGGGCGATACCGCGTTGCTGGGCGAGGTGGAGGTGACGACGCCGTGATCTCACGCTGCACATTTAAAAAGCGACCCGCGCTGCAACTGCTCTGGGCATTGCTT
The DNA here is from genome assembly GCA_025055235.1 of Candidatus Roseilinea sp. Taxonomy (GTDB): domain Bacteria; phylum Chloroflexota; class Anaerolineae; order J036; family Brachytrichaceae; genus JAAFGM01. The sequence goes on from JANWYN010000055.1 coordinate 11,306, forward strand.
TTGACGTGCGCGCTTGCCGGCCGTATGCAGTTCGTCGTAGCCCAATCGCCGGAGAAGCTGGACGTGCTGGCCAAGCTGAACGAGGCACGCCGCAACAACGGCTTGCCACCGCTGGCGTGGAGCCCGTTGCTGGACAAAGCCGCCCAGCGCCACAGCGAAGACATGGCCGACAAAGGCTTCGTGGACGAGACAGGATCGGATGGTTCTTCGCCGCGCCAGCGCATCGAGGCGACGGGCTATGCAGCCTGGTCACGGCAACGTGTATGGGCAGAAAGCCTCTACGCCGGCCAGGGGACGTTCGACGAAGCGCTGGCCTTCTTCTTAAGCGACGATGGCCAGCGACGCGTCGTGCTTAGCCCCAAGCTGCGCGAGGTGGGCATCGGCATCGCGAAAGATGCCCTGCGCACCTACTGGACGCTCACGTTCGGCGCGCAGCCCAATCTGCTGCCGATCTTCATCAACGACGACGCGCCGGTGACGAACGAGCGACAAGTGGCGGTGATCCTGACGCAGGAGGAAGCCGTGCCCGACGGCGACGCCAACGCGATCGGCCGGGTGATCGAAGTGCGGCTCAGCGACCAGCCGGACTTCGCCGGCGCGCAATGGCAGCCCTGGGAGCGGCTGATTCCCTTCACGCTCTCGCCCCGGCGCGGGCGGCAAACTATCTACGTCGAGATGCGCGACGACGCCGGCCGCACCACGATCGCCAGCGACAGCATCGAGTACGACCCGAACGCCCGCGACGCCATCCGTCCGGTCGCGCCGGGGGAGGCGATCGCATCGCCGGAGCCGGCTGAGGCGACGCCGCCTGCGCCAACGCCGGCGATCGTGACTGCAACACCCGCGACGGCAGATCCTAACAGCGCGGTGGCCGTGGTCGTCACCCTGGCGCCGGAAGCGACCGGCACGGCGCCACCGGCCGCGACCGTTCCACCACCGCAGCCGACGCCGGCAGCGGTGGTCGTCGTGATACAGCCGACGTCCACGTCCACCCCGCCGCCCGACGCCATCGCCGGCACGCCGATCACCATCGTCCTCACGCCGACGCCGGACGGCGCCGTGCGGCAATTCGGCGCTTTTGAGGTGAACGCGCTGCCGATGGAATGGATCGTCCCGGCTTACCTGATCGCACAGGCCGGTGTCATTGGGCTGGGGTTGTATGCGTTGTTGCGCCGCCGGTGAACGTCTCCTTCCATCGCGCTTACACACACCATGACCCAATCGCTTACCATCGTCTCGACGGGCACGTTCGGCGCGGACTCGATCGCGTTGTTCGAGCGAGCAGCGCCGGGCGCGCGCTTTCATCAATTCCCCAAGGCAAAACCGGATGAGATTCCCGCCGACATCCTGGCCGAGGCCGACGTGTACTACGCCTTCGGCGACCCGCCCTCGCGCGAGGCGGCTCCGAAGCTGCGGTGGGTGCAGACGCACTGGGCCGGCGTGGACACGACGATCAACGCGCCCCTCTTCGCATCCGGCGAGGTCATCCTCACCACCGGGGCCGGCATTCACGCCGTCAACATGGGCGAATACACGCTGATGATGATGTTGGCGCTGGCGCACAGGCTGCCCATGGCTTTCAAGATGATGCAGGCCGGCGCGTGGAGCGACGACCGCGCGGCGTTCATGCCGCTGGAGCTGCGTGACGCGACGCTCGGGCTGATCGGCTACGGCCAAATCGGACGGGAGATCGCCCGGCTGGCGCGCGCGTTCGGCATGCGCGTGATCGCCCTGCGCAGGCGTGCTCCCTCGGAGGGCGATCAGCGCAGTGATGGCGTCACGTTCGTCCCGCGCGAGCAACTGCCGGTGCTGCTGATGCAGTCCGATTTCGTCGTGGTAGCGACGCCGCTCACGCCGGAGACGCGGCGCATGCTGGACGCGGACGCGCTGAGACACATGAAGCCGAGTGCGTTCCTCATCAACATCGGGCGCGGCGCGGTGGTGGACGAGGCTGCGCTGATCGTGGCCATCGCAGAAGGGCGCATCGCGGGCGCGGCGCTGGACGTGTTCGCGCAAGAGCCGTTGCCGGCCGATAGCCCGTTGTGGCAATTGGCGGCCGAGGGTCGCGTCATTCTCACGCCGCACATCGCCGGGCAGACACCGCACTACGAGGCGCGCGCGGCAGCGCTATTCGCAGAGAACTTACGGCGGTTCGTCCATGGCCAGCCGCTGATCAATCGGGTAGACTTCGAGCGAGGCTATTAGACCGTGAAGTTATCCGTCATCATGCCGGTCTTCAATGAGGCCGAAACCATTGCCGAGATCTTGCGGCGCGTGTCCGACGTCCGGCTTGATCCGGTGGAGAAGGAAATCGTGCTGGTGGATGATTGCTCGAGGGACGACACGCCACACATCCTGAAATCGCAGACGCACATTCCCAACTTGAAGATCATCACCCACGAGGTGAACGGCGGCAAGGGGGCGGCGATCCAAACCGCGCTTCAGCACATCAGCGGCGATATCGTCATCATTCAGGACGCCGACCTGGAGTATGACCCGAACGACTATGCCAAGCTCATCGCGCCCATCGTGCGCGGCGAGACAAAAGTGGTCTATGGCGTGCGCGACCTGGGCACGCAAAAATGGTATATGGCGCTGGGCAACCGCTTCGTCACGCGCGTCACCAACCTGCTCTACGGCGCATCGCTGAAGGACATGGAGACGTGCTACAAGACCATGGCGCGCGAGGTAGTGCAGGGGCTGCAGTTGGAGTGCCGGCGCTTCGATGTGGAAGCCGAGATCACGGCCAAGGTCCTGCGCCGCGGTTACACCATCACCGAGGTGCCGATTAACTATCATGCGCGCTACGAGCAGAAGAAGCTCTCACCGGCGGATGGCTGGCCCACGCTCAAGGCGCTGTGGAAGTATCGGAAGTGGAAGGGGTAAGCCCTTCGCCCACCATCATGCGAGTCAAGTGCGGCACTTGACTAACGCAACGCTTCCCGCGCCGTCTCCACGTCCACCAACTGCGCGCCGGGCGCGATGTTGCCCTCGACGGCGTCGAAGCCCAGCTCGCGCACTCGGGCGGCGACCTTCGCCACGTGCTGCCTATCCGTCAGCAGCACCGTCGTCGGGCCGGTGTCGGTGGAGAAATAGACCGGCACGCCCTCGGCCCGCAGTGCGTCGCAGGCGCGGAACAATGTGATGTTCTCCGGCTCCCAGGCGAACAGCTTGTGCTCGACGCCGCCGGTCATCGTCACCGCATGCAGTGTGATGCTGTCGGCCTCGGCCATCTGCGCCACGGCCAGCCAATCGCCGGCCATCACCGCCTCGATGCAGCGCAGCACTTCGTCGCGCCGGTTGCGCATCCAGCACTTGAAGAGCGGGCTGTTCGGCGCGTCGGCGTGCGCGCTCTCGGTCTTCAAGCCGATGCGCGAGTCGAGCGGCACGGTGACCAGGCGCATGCCGGCCAGTTGGCCGCGCGTATCGAGCCGGACGGCGAAGCTGTCTTCATGCGCAATGCCCGGATAGGACATCCATAGGGAGACGCCGCCGGTCGCAGCGCGGCATCCGCTGCCGGCCAGCAGGCGCGACATTGCGCTGACGAAGCGCCAGTTCTGCACTGCTTCTTCGCCAAACGCCGCGGCGATCGCTGCCATGGCCAGGGCGGCCGAGCCGCTGGCGCTGGTGCCCAGCCCTTTGCCTGCGCGCAACGCGCCGCCGGCCACCACGTTGCGCGATTTCACGCGGGCGTGGCTTTTGATCGCAGCGATGTTGCGCACGGCGTTCAGGCTGTGCTTCACCCGCTCCAGATCACGACCAACCGCCCGTTGTCCGTCAATGATCGCCTCATCCTCGGTCAAGTCGGGATCGAACTCGACCAATGTGATCGAGTAAGCCGCGTCGTTGGTGATGCTGATGCTGGGCAGAAAGGCAATGCGCCATTCCCAGTCGGCCAAGCCGTGATACTTGAGGATGCCCTGCATCGGATGCGCTTTGGCTGCGGCGACGCCACGCGGATTGCCCGGCCGGTCGAAGGCCGGATAGTTAGGGAAGGTGATGCCATGCCGGTTCAACGCATCGAGGATGTCGTCGTGCGCGGCGTGCATGAAGCCGGCGATCTCTTTGAAGCTGCGCGGGATGTGCGTCGCCATCGGGAATTACAAAACGCCTTCTTCCGTCTCGCGGATTAAGCGATCTACAACTGCCTTCAAGTCGCCGGTCTGGCGATAGGTTTCGAGCTGGCGATGGGCGCTCGTGCCTTCCTTCATGATCTTGTAGGCGTATTCCACTTCTCGGCGGCTGCCCAGTTCGTCCACTACGTCGCCGATGAACCATTCGATCATCTCGGTGACCAGGTCGCGGGCCGGCAACTCCTCCTGTTTGCCGAAGTCAATCAACTTGCCATCCAGCCCATAGCGCACGGCGCGCCACTTATTCTCCTCGATCAACGACGACGGATACACGCGGAAGGTCATGTTGCTGCGGCGCAACTTCCAGCACTTGTAGCAGATCGCCTGGTAGATGGCAGCGATGCAAATCGCCTCGTCCACGCGCGTGCATACGTCGCACACGCGCATCTCCAGCGTCGGGTATTTGTAGTTCGGGCGCAGGTCCCACCAAATCTTAGTGCCGTCGGGGATGCTGTTCGTCTTCACCAGCGTCTCCACGTAGCGTTGGAATTCGGCGTAGGAGCTGAAGCGCGGCGCCGTGCCGGTGCGCGGGAAGTTGCGGAAGATCACGCTGCGATAGCTCATCAGCCCCGTGTTTTGGCCGACCCAGAACGGCGAACTCGTGGAGAGGCACAGGACATGCGGCATGAGGTAGCGCGCGACGTTCATCACGTCAATCATGACCTCGGGGTCCTCGATGCCGATGTGAACGTGCGTGCCGAAGATGAGCAACTGCTGGGCGAGGATTTGCATGTCCTGCCGGACGCCGGCGTAGCGTTCAAAGGGCGTGATCTCCTGCTGCAGCCAGTTCGAGAAGGGATGCGTGCCGGCAGCGACGATTTTGAGGCCGTGGCGGCTGGCCAGCTCCATCACGCCGCGGCGCAGCCGAATGAGATCGGCCCGCGCCTCGGCCGGCGTCTGGCATACCTTGGTGCCGACCTCGACGATGGACTGGTGCAGCTCCGGCTTGATATCAATCTCCATCAGCGTGCGCGTTTGGTCTTCGATCATCTGCGTAATGTAGCTGCGCAGCTCGCGCGTCTGCGGATCAATGATCTGGTATTCCTCTTCGATCCCGATGTTGAAACTGGGTTGCTTCATCGGCGCCCTCCAGTTGGGTGTCAGGTGTCAAGTGCGCGATCATCGTTCTTCGATCACGAACGTCGGCACGGTGCTGCCGCCGCCGGCGGTCACGTTCAACAACGCCGACGTGGAAAGCCGCGTCAGGCAGCTCGAAGCATACTCGCCGTACCAGATGTAGGGGTTCGTGTCGAGCATGCGATCAATGACCTGAGTGCGACCGTCGGCGTAGCCGGGATAGGGTTCGCTCGGCACGGTCACGCGCTGCTGTACGATGGTGGGAGTGTTCAACGCGTCGTTTAGCGCGCGATTCCATTCGTCCTGCGTCACTGTCCAGCCGAGCACGATGCCTTTGCCGCCGTATTCGTCCGCCGGCTTGAGCACGAACTGTTCGCGATGCTGCGCGATGAAGGGTAGCAAATCCACGCGCCGGCCGCGGTAGATCGTGAAGCGCTCGGCCACGACGCGCGTCCACGGGATGAATCGCTCGATCGCCTGCAACTCTTCCTCGGTGAACAACTCGCGGTTGACCTCGTCGCTGATGACCGCGAAGCTGGTCTTGCGATGCAGAATCTTGCAATGGAAGGGGTTGACCATGCACACCGCACGATCATTCACGGCGCGGACGACCGGATGATCCAGCCCGCCGCGCTCAATCAGCTCGGTGATGAGCACGCGCTTGTAGATCACGTTGGCCTGCAGCGGCGGCCCGGAGCCGTGCGCCGGATGGGCATAGAACTTGCTGTCGCGATACTCGCACTCGCGTGGATCGGCGATCACACACTCATAGCCCTGTTCCTTGAAGTACCGGTCGAACTGGACGAACTCGCTGTATGTCGGCACGTCCTTCCAGTCGAGGATGCAAATGCGCATGCGATCGCGCCCGCCCCACTGGCGGTAGCTCTCGTTGAGCGCATGCAACACGTGATGCTTGCCGGGCAGCGGCCGCACTTCGTAGCGCCGCTCGAACTTGCGCATGATCGGCAAGCCGAACATGATGTCGCTGAGCGCGTCGTTGTAGCTGATGCCGGCCGGCGTCTCGGCGTTGTATTCGGTGAACTTCAGCTCGTTCGTCTCCGGCACGAAGAACGTGTCCATCCGCGCGGTCGGGCTGCTGGCGCGATAGGGCATCGGCGTGGTGACAAGCTTCTCTTCCCAGTCGGCCAGCATGAACTGCGCGCGGAATTCGGCGTCGCGCAGCGCGGTGGTATGCAGCTTGGCGAAGGCCGGCATCACCGCGCCGATGGCGCGCTGCAAGAAGCGATACTGCTCGTGCGTCAGGAAGCGCGGGCGCAGCACCGTGCACAGCGGGCGCGTGCCGAAGAACAAACCGCGGCGCTGCTGTTGCTCCTCGAGCAGCTCGTTGCTCGCCCGCGCCATCTCGTCGTCGAGCAGGTCGTGGTAGAGGGAGATCGCTTTCTTTAGATCTGTCATGCTGTCTTAACCGCGAAGATGCGGAGGAGCGGAATGTTTTGGATTGCTGACGACGATGCGCTTTATCCCTTCTTTCAGCACAGCGACGTTTCTGGATCCAAATCCTGATGGCGAATCGCAACGCTCATTTCTCCGCTCCTCCGCGTCTCCGCGGTTCAAGCCTGAACTTGCATTCTCCGTGTTCACACCCGATACGGCATCTGCTGTGGGCGGGGCGATTGGGCCAGTGCGATGCACATGTCGGCCATCTTCTCCACGCACCAGCGGTGGTATTCGTAGCCGCAGGAGTTGATGTCCATATCCGGCGCGGGATTCATGAAATCAATCGCGTAGGGCACACCGTCTCGGATCGCCCACTCGATCGTATTCATGTCGTAGCCCAACGCGCGCACCAGCGCCAACGACTCGCGCACGACGCGCTCATGCATCTCCGGCGTCAGGTCGTGTTTGAGGTAGCGGCGATTGACCGGATCGTATTTGGCGACGTAGACGTGCTCCTGCCCGATGCACATGCAGCGCAGGTAGTTCTCCCAGCGGATGAACTCCTGCAGCACCATGGTGAGCAAGCCGCTCTCGTTGTAACGCGCGAACAGTTCATCCATCGAGTGCACGACGAACACGCCCTTCCACCCGCCGCCATGCGCGTCCTTCAGCACCAGCGGGAAGCCGCCCAGGTAGTCTACGTGCTCTGCCCAAGGGACGGGATACACTAGGTTGCGCAGGCTCTCGTTGTGCACGATGCCCGGCACGTAGTCCTTATTTGGCAACACCACCGTCTTGGGGCTGTGAATGCCCAGCTTCGTGGCCAGCGACGCCTCGAAGAACTTGTCGTCGGCCGTCCACATGAACGGGTTGTTGACTACATACGTCCCTTGCAGCACGGCGTTCTTGAGGTAGGACCGGTAATACGGCACTTCGTGCGAGATGCGGTCCACGATGACGGCGTACGGACACGGCTCATTCATGCGCGTGCCGCCCAGCTTGGCATATTCGGCGATCACGCCTTCGTTGCGCTCGTTCACTTCTTCGATGAACGCCGGCGGCCACGACCACTCGCGGCCTACGATCACTCCGATTTTCTTCATGCTTCCTCCAGATTGCAGAAGTCAGATGGTCAGAAGTCAGAGGCCAGAGGTCAGATACAGCGTCCAACTCCCGACTCCCAACTCCCGACTTCTGACTTCTGACACTGACCCCTGACCCCCGACCCCTGATCCCTGACCCTAATCGTGTCCTCCGATGTAGATATGCAACATGCGCTTCCAGTAGGGCCAATCATGCGACCAGCCATCCCATAGCCGCAGCGCGTTGCCGATGCCCTTGCTCCACAGTACCGCGCTCATCCGCTCGGACTCCTGGCGCAGCGAGTCGTCCTTGCCGGTCGCGAGGATGATGTCCATTCGGCGCAGCGCCTCCAGCCGGCCCCAGTCGTGCTCGTGCTGGATGAAGTCCATCGGGTTGTTGAAATACACGTTGTCGTCGCTGTAGCCGCCGGTGAAGCGTTTGATGTCGTACATCCCGCTCATGCCGATGACGCGGCCAACGAGGTGTGGGAACTTGAACGCGAAGCAAGCGGCATGGTATGCGCCGAAGCTGGCGCCGAGCACGATCAAAAACGGGTTGCCGTTCTTGGCGCGGGTCAACGGCAACACTTCATTCGCCACGTAATTCATGTATTGGGTGTGTCGCCAACCGCGATGGCCGGGATGCGCTGCGTAGTTGTACCAACTCTCGCTGTCCACGCTGTCCACGCAATACACCTGCAGCCAACCCTGCGCGATGTGATGGCCCAGCCCATCCGGGCCGAACATGCCCCGATCCTCCCATTCGAAGAACCGGCCGCGCGAGGTGGGAAAGACCAGCACGCGCGCGCCGTGATGGCCGAAGACCAGTAACTCCATCTCCCGGCCAAGCGACGGACTCCACCACTTGTGATATTCCCTGTTCATGTTTGCATCTCACCGCAGAGCGGCGGAGGCGCAGAGTGAATCCTGCTCCGCTTCTCGGCGTCTTCGTGCGCTCAACCGTCGCCTGAGCTTGAGCGCGGCGGCGACGGCCGCGCCGGCATGCACGACACCGGCTCCCTGCCGCTCCAATGGCGCGTCGTCCAGCGGCTCGGCGGTCTCGATCAGGATGCGCTTCACCTGCGCCGGCGTGAGCGATGGGTTCGCCTCCAGCATCTGGGCGACGACCGACGAGACGATCGCCGCGGCGAACGACGTGCCGTCCACGTGCTGATAGTGCGGGTGGATGAACTTTTGATCGTTCATCCGCTGGCGCACGATCCGCCGGATTTCGTGAAACGGCTTGCTCATCGTCTCGGCACTGATGCGCTGGTGCGCTTCTTTGGTGCGTAGGATGCGCGCGAGCTCGGCGTCTGTGGCCCGCTCGATCTTCCACAGGAACTGCGCTTCGTTGTGCACCTTCGTCCGGGGCAACATCGGCGCAGCGATCCACTGCGCCGGCGCGATGACTTCCGGCTTGGCGGCGCCGCGCCCCCCTCGGCCATAGCTCGAGTGGTACAACGTCCAGCGCGACCGGTCGAGCGAATTGTGATCGTTCAACCCGCCAACGGTGATGGCTGACGGTGCGCTGGCCGGCGACATGATGCGCCGCGCGCCGCTGTTCCCGGCGGCGCACACCACTACCATGCCGCGCGCCACCGCTTCCTCCACGAGCAGATCGAGTTCGGTTAGCTTGCCGCTGGATGGATGATCGCCGCCCAACGAGATGTTGACCACGCGCACATCGAAGCGATGTGCGTTGTCCAACAACCAACGGAGCGCGCGATAGATGTCCTGCTCATGGATGCGGCTGTTCTGCAGGTTGCCGGTTTTGACCAGCACGACGCGCGCATCGGGCGCGATGCCCGAATAGCGATACATGCTCATGAAGCCGTTGCCGGCGCACACGCACGAGGTCATTGTGCCATGCCAGCTCGACAGATGCGGGATGCTGAAGCCGACGTTCTCGCGCACCACCTCGCCGCGCGCATCGGCGAAATAGGCGATGCGATCGTTCGGCTGCGTCAAGTCGGGATGAGGGTAGAAGCCCGAGTCGAGGAAGGCGATGGTGATGCCTTTGCCGGTGTAACGCGCGTCGGCGCGCATGCGCAGCGGTGTGGGCAGGACGAGTTCGACATCTTCCAGGTTGTTGATGAACGGCAACTGCATCGGCAGGTGAAAATACCACAAAGTGCGCCGCGCGAGTAATATCTGTGCAACATGGACATCCGCCGACCGACGTTCGCGCTGGCGCTGTGTGCGTTTGCCTGGCTGGTCGCCTCATCCGCTCGTGCGCAAGAGCGGGCGCCGGTCGTCGCGCGCAGCACGTGCCCGGACAGCGAGTTCACCTGCATCACCATCCGCGCACCGCTCGATCACTTCGGCCGCTCGGGCGAGACCATCGAAGTTGTGTTCGGCGTTTTGCCGGCGCGCGACCCCGCGAAGCGCAAAGGCATGCTCGTCACTGCCGTCGGCGGGCCGGGGGCTTCCGGCCTGCACGTTGCCGATGCCTACGCCGCGACGCTCGACGACGCCATCCGCAACGCCTTCGACCTGGTCTTCTTCGACCAGCGCGGCATTGGCCTCTCGGATGGGTTCGACTGCGTCGAAGCTGCGGCAACCTACTACCAGACCGATGGGCGCGGCCGCGCGCCGGCGCAGGAACAAGCGCTGGTCGAGGCAGCGCGCCGGTTCGTGGATGACTGTCTGCGCTCGTTGCCGCCACCACAGCGCCTGCAGTTCTACACTACACGGCAAGCCGTCGAGGACTTGGAGGTCTTCCGTCAAGCGATGGGCGAAGCTCGCATCTGGCTCTACGGCGAAAGCTACGGCACTCAGTTCGCCCAGTGGTATGCCGCTGCTCACAGCGACCGCGTTGCCGGACTGATCCTCGACGGCGCGGTGGATCTCGCGCTGGACGGCATCCGCTTCGCCCACGATACGACGCGCGCCTTCAACAACGTGCTGCTGGCGACGCTGAAGGACTGCAACGCGAAGCCGGACTGCCGGCGCGACATGGGCGGCGATGCAGTTCGCGCCTACGACCGGCTGGCTGCCCGGCTCGACCGGCAGCCGGCGACTTTTCAGTTCCCGCTCCCCAATGGCGCAGCGGTCACGCGCACCCTTGGCCTTTCAGAATTGGAGACCGCCGCTGCCGGCTTCCTCTACACCGAGGGCGAGCGCATGCTCTTGCAACGCGCCATTGCTGCAGCGTCCGGCGGCGACTATACGTTGCTGGCGCGGCTGTTCTACGCTGTGTTGGGCCTCGATCCCATCACCCTCGCGCCGCTCCCGCCATCCGGCTACTCCGACGCTGCCTACTACGTCTTCACCTGCAATGACTACCGCTACTTCGACGGCTCACTCGATGCGCGCGCCCGCGCCTATTTGCGCGCCGGCGATGCGATGGAACGCGCCATCCCGCGCATGCAATCCGTCTTCTACGGCGACCTGCCGTGCGTCTTCTGGCCGCGCCTCAATGTGCCGGCCAAATACGACCCGGCGCCGGCCAGGAACATCCCTACGCTCATCCTGGGCGCCACGGCTGATCCCGCCACGCCGGTCGAGCAAAGCCACGCCATCGCTCGTCGCCTGGCGCGCGCCCGCTTGATCACCACCGTGGGCGGCGCACATGTGACCTTTAACCGCGGCGACGATTGTCCCGACCGCCTGGTGACGCGCTTTCTGATCGAGGACCAACTGCCCAGGCGAGCAGAGACGCGCTGTGCCGGCGTGATCGCCGACGACTACGTGCCGATCGCGCCGGCGGATGCCGGCCGGTTTGCCGATGCGCTCGCCGCGGTGCGATCCTTCGAGATCGAGCTGCGGCACCTGCCCGAATACTACTACTGGGATGGCGAGACGGACACGGCCGTCGGCTGCACGCGGGGCGGCTCGGCAACTTTCGCGCCGGCAGCGGAGCACGACGGTGCAACGCGATTCACGCTGTCCGGCTGCGCATTCTCGGTTGGCTTCATCCTGAGCGGCAGCGGCCTATACGAGCCGGATCGCGATCGCTTCGTGCTGGACGTGAAGGTGAGCGGCAATCAGGCCGGCGCGTTGCGCTACGTCCGCGAGGGTGAGTCTATCCGGGTGACCGGCGCGCTCGACGGCAGGCCGGTGAACCTGAGGAACGAGTAGCGCGGCGGCGCTCAATGCTTTACCCACCATGCATCGGATACCAGGCACACCCCGCCGCGCTGCTTGAGGATAGGGCGGATGGCTTCGATGATGGCCGGCAACTGCGATTCGTCGCACGTGCTGAGCAGGTAGCTATTCTTGAACACGCCGCTCAGCTCGTCGCCGCGGCGGATGCCCCGCTCGCCCTTGCCGATGACGTCGGGCACGATGGTGTAGCCGGAGACGCCGTGTTGCTCCAGCACCTGCGCCACGCGCTCGATCTCCAGCGCGTCGGTGACGATCTCGATTCGCTTAATGGCTTGCATGCAGGGATTATCGGCGAGACCGGACGCTCACCGCCACAGCGCGGAGATCACGCTCATGTAGAGCGGGATGCCCAGCACGACGTTGAACGGGAAGGTGAGCGCCAGCGCCATCGTCACGTAGAGCGCCGGGTTGGCCTGCGGCAGCACCTGGCGCATGGCCGCCGGCACAGCAATGTATGACGCGCTGGCGCACAGCACGACGAACAGCAGCGCATCGCCCACCGGCAGGCCGATCAGCCATGCGATGAGTATGCCCAGCGCCGCGTTGACCAGCGGCAGGCCGAACGCGAACGCGATCAGGAATGCCCCGATGCGTCGCAGGTCACCCAGGCGCCGCCCCACCACCAGCCCCATGTCCAGCAAAAACAGGCTGAGCAGACCGGGGAACAACGACTCGGTGAACGGCTTGAGCGATTCGCTGTTGGCTTTGCCGACAACGTAGCCAATCGCCAGGCTGCCCACCAGCAACAACACCGAGCCGTTGAACATGGCTTCGTGGAACAGCGCCGCGAACTGGCCGCGAGCGTCGTTGCCGTTGTGCCGGCCCAGCCGCGCCAGCAACACGCCGACGACGATGGCCGGCGACTCCATCAGCGCCAGCGCCGCCGTCATGTAGCCACCTTGCGGCTCGCCCAGCCGTTGCAAAAACGCCGTCGCCGTGACGAAGGTGACCGCGCTGACCGAGCCATACGTGGCTGCGACCGCAGCGGCGTCGGGCAGGCTCAGCCGGCGGCGCAGCATCGGGAAGGCATACAGCGGCACGGCCAGCGCCATCAGCAACGCTGCGCCTAGCGCCGGCAACACCAGCCCGCCGTTGTTTTCACGCAGCGCCACGCCGCCCTTGAAGCCGAGCGCAAGCAGCAGATACAGCGACAGGACCTTCGGGATCGGCGCCGGCAACTCGAGGTCGGACTTGACCAGGGCGGCCAGGATGCCCAGCAGGAAGAACAGCACCGGCGGGTTGAGCAGGTTGGAAGCGATCAGGTCGGCGCTCATCACTCAGCGTACCAGACCATGCAGCCACACGGCAAACTGGTAATACAACGGCAGCCCGATCACCAGGTTGAACGGGAAGGTGATGCCCAGCGATGACGTGAGGTAGATGCTGGGGTTGGCCTGCGGCAGCGCCGCGCGCACCGCCGCCGGTGCGTCAATGTATGAGGCACTGGCCGTGATTGCGCCCAGCACGAAGCTGCCGCCGGGTGAGAGGCCGGCCAGTACGCCCAGCGTCGTCCCCAGCAGCCCGTTGAACATCGGGAAGGCCACGCCGAAGGCCAGCAGGCGCGGCCCGAGCCGGAAGAACTCGCGCAACTGCCGGCCAGCCACCATGCCCATCTCCAGCAAGAAGAGCGTCAGCACGCCGCGGAAGGGGTCGTCGAAGAACGGCTTGACCGATTGAAAGCCCTTCTCGCCGATCAACGCGCCAATGAACAATCCGCCCAGCAGCAGGATCACGCTGCGCCCGCGCAGGGTGTCAATCACGATTTCGCTCATCGGCAGGTTGCCGTTCAACTCGGCGCGGCGCAGGCGCCAGCGGGCGATGAACAGCGCCACCAGGATCGCCCACTCCATCAAGCTGACCAGCACCGGCATAAACGGCTCGGCCGGGCTGCCCAGCTTCTCCGTCAGCGACAGCGCCGCGAAGAACGTGACCGAGGAGACTGACCCGTAGAGCGCGGCGATGCCGGCGGCGTTTGCGATGTCCAGCCGGATGAAGCGGCGCGCCAGCAAGTAAGCCAGCGACGGCGTGACTATGACCAGCAGCGCTGTCACGAGTGCCGGCGCGACGATTCGCCCCAGCCCCGCAGCAGCCAATTCAGTCCCGCCTTTCAACGCGATCGAAAAGACCAGGTAGATCGAGATAGCATTCAGTACGGGCTGCGGGAATTCCAGCTCGCTCTTGACCAGCGTGGCGATGATGCCGACGACGAACGCCAGCACAAGGGGCGAAAGGAAGCTCGTCCTGATAATCTCCAGCGTGTCCAAAGCGTTGCTCCTGCTTCAGAGATCGGCGGATGACACAAAAACGCCCGGCGCGGGATGTGCGCCGGGCGACTACAGCGAGGGGGTCACTCGGCCGTCACTTCCCGGCAATTGCCACCTGCGGCGCACGCTGCTTCGTCCCCCACAGGTCGCGCTCGAACCAGGCCACCACCAGCGGGACGGCGACGAAGATGGACGAATACGTGCCGCTGATCATGCCGATCAGCAATACCGCGACAAACTGCTTGATGCTGGCCCCGCCGAACAGCAGCAGCGCCGTCAACACGATGATGTTGATGAGCGAGGTGGTGAGCGAGCGGTTCAGCGTCTCCAGCAGGCTGCGCGTGACGATGGTCTCGAACGGCTCGCCGCGCCGGCGCGTCAGGTTCTCGCGGATGCGGTCGTACACCACGATGGTGTCCTGGATCGAGAAGCCGAGCACGGTGAGCATGGCGGTGAGGAACAGCGCGTCAATCTCCCAGTTGAACAACGCGGAGAAGATGGCCGTGATGCCGGCGGCGATCAGGATGTCGTGGATGAGCGCGGCGATGGCGCACACGCTGTAGCGGAAGGCGTGATCCGCCTTGCGGAACGACCACCAGATGAACAGCAGGATCGCGACCGTCGCTACGATCACGGCGACGATCGCCGCCTGGGTCACCTGGGAGGCGACCGTCGGGCTGACCGACTGGATCTGGGTGCTGTTCTCATCGAGCGGCGCTACCTTGGCCAGCGCGTTACGAATCTCCTGGGCGCGGTCGCCTTCGATGAACACGGTGCGCACCTGCCAGATGTTCTCCGCTGGGTCGCCCAGCCGGGTGATGGCCGGGTTGGTGATGCCGAACGACTGGAACACGCCGCGAATCTGGTCTTCGCTGATCGGCTGCGTGAACTTCACCTCGAAGCGGTTGCCCGGCAGGAAGTCCACACTCAGCCGCCACGGCGTATGGGTCGGCAGCGTGATGACGTTGTAGATCATCGCCAGCACGCCCGGCAGGATTACCAGCAGCGACAGGATGAAGTAGTAGCGACGATTCTCGACGATGCGGAAGAGGTCGAACATCTAGACTCCCAACAGAACGGCGCGGCGCGCCTCGATCGTCTCAGCTTGCTCGCTGAACGTGAGGCGCATCAGCGTGCGCGTGACGAACATGGCCGAGAACAGGCTGACGAGGATGCCGAGCGACAGGGTGATGGCGAAACCGCGCACGGCGCTGGCGCCGAAGGTGTTGCCGAACACGAACAAAATGGCGCAGGTGATCAGCGTGCTGATGTTGGCGTCGCGGATCGAGGGCCAGGCGCGCTGGAAGGCGGCCTCGACCGCCGCGCGCATGGTGCGCCCGCCGCGCAACTCCTCACGGAAGCGCTCGAAGATCAGCACGTTGGCGTCCACTGCCGCCGCCACCGAGAGCAGGAAGCCGGCGATGCCCGGCAGCGTCAGGGTGACCGGGATGAGCACGAACAGCGCCAGCGAGACCAACATGAAGAACACCAGCGCCACTGCCGAGAGCACGCCGGGCAGCCGGTAGCGCACGATCATGAAGGCGATCATCGCGATCAGCGCGATCGCGCCGGCGGCCAAGCTGCGCCGGATCGAATCGGCGCCCAGCGTCGCGCCGATGTCGCGCGTGGTCTCGATGGTGAGCGGCACCGGCAGCGAGCCGTAGCTCAGCACCAGCGCCAGGTTATTTGCGCTGTCGCGGGTGAAGCTGCCGCTGATGGTGCCATCGGCGCTGAGCACTGCGCGGATGGTCGGGCAGGAGATCACGCGCTGGTCGAGCACGATGCACATCGCCTGGTTCAGCTTTTCGCTGGTGTAGCGCCGGAAGTTCTCCTGGAACTGCGGCTTGATGGTGAAGTTGACGATGTGGCGGCCCAGGTTGTCGAGGCCCGGCGTGGCCGACTGCAGAATTTCGCCGGTGAAAGCAGTGTTGTACACCCTGGTTCCTGCCTGTGCATTCAACGTCTCGCTGATCGGCTTGCCGGTCGGCAGCGTCTCCGGGAACAGCAGCCCGCCGTACAAGCTGTAGGTGGTCGAGATCGGCGTGCCGTCGAGGAGCGGGGTGAAACCCGCGTCCACGAACTCGAGCTGGCCGGTTTGCTTGATCAGATCAATCGCCAGGTTGCGGTCGGTCACGCCCGGCAGCTCGACCAGGATGCGATCTTCGCCTTGCTGCTGGATGATCGGCTCGGCGACGCCCAGGCCGTTCACGCGGTCTTCGATAATGCGCCGGGCGGATTCCATCTGCTCCGGCGTGGGCTGCGCGCCGCCCGGCAGGTCGCTGGCCAGCAGCACCTGCAGGCCACCCTTCAAATCCAGGCCCTGCTTGATCTGCAGATCCCGCCCGCGCGCTTCCTGCCAAAAGACCAGGTTCTTCACGAAATCGGGCTTGGGCATCGGGAGGACGATGTAGGCCGATATCGCAAGCAGCGCGAGGATGATCAGCAGCCTAATGAACGTGTTTTGACGCATGAGTCAGAAGGTTTCCATCCTTTGGCCGAGGATGCGGCGGCGATTATAGCGGACGGGGGCGAGGAAGGGGACGTACACGCAAAACCAGGGTTCCTGAGGAACCCTAGGTTCTGCACACCAACCGGCGAGCGCCCAAACGACGGAATTCGGGCGCGCCGGACATTTACGGCGTTGTCGCTCGCGCTTTCAGCCTACCGGCTCCGGCTCGGGGACGGTCTCGACCGGTGCGGGTGCGGCTTCCGGTGCGCTGGTGGCCGGCGCCGGTACCACCTGCTTCTTCGTCGCGGCAGCTTTCTTGGTCGCCGTCTTCTTTGCAGCGGCCTTCTTCGTGGTTGCCTTCTTGGTCGCCGCCTTCTTCGTCGCTGCCTTCTTGGTCGTCTTCTTGGCTGTCTTGGATTTGCTGGTTGTTGCCATGGCTGCTTCCTCCATGCGGATTGCATGCGTCACATAGAATTTAACCAAGTGCGAGCGAATGTCAATAGCTCCGACGACTTTTCATCCACTTTCCCTTCCATCCCGTACCGCAGCGCCTTTGCATCTCACTCATCCAGCGTCTCCGGCTCGCCCGGCGGCACCTCATACAACCCTGCCCCGCGCCGGCGCGGGAAGGGCATTCGCATCCCGGCCGACGGCTGCTTCGTCGCCCAGGCATCTAACTTCGCTTGGTCGAACGCGATCCCTAGGCCGGGGTCGTCGCTCAGCACAATGTAGCCATCTTCGATGGTGTGGCGGTGGATCACGCCTTGGTCTACGCCGGCGTCTATCACCTCCATCATGAGGTGGTTGGGCAACGCCGCGGCCAGGTGCGCCATGAAGTTCGCCGGACAGTTCATCATCGCGACCGGCAGCTCGAAGCCGTAGGCCATGTCGGCCACCATCATGGCCCCCGTGATGCCCGACGTGCCCACGCCCACCTGCACGATATCCACCGCCTCGTTGGCAATGAGCGCCATGAATTGGCCGATGTCCTGCAGGTTCTCGCCCGTGGCCACAGCAGCGCGCACGCCCTGGGACACCTTGCGCAAGCCGCGGTAGTCCCAGCGCCGCGCCGGCTCCTCCACCCACATCAGGTCGAAGTGTGCCTCGAAGGCGCGGATGTGCCGGATGGCCTGTTTGGGCGACCAGTACTCGTTCGAGTCCACCATCAGCAGCGGGCGCTTGCCGCTCTGGGCCAGGGCGTCCCGCATGATTCCGAGACGCCGAAGATCGTCGTCGCGGCTCAGCCCCACTTTGAGCTTGCCGGCATGCACGCCCATGGATGCCATGCGCTCGTAGAACCGGCGCAGCGCATCGTCGCTCAGGGTCAGCCCGATGTCGCTGGCGTAGGCCTTCACCCGCCGCGACGACGCGCCGAGCGTCTTCCATAGCGGTTCGCCGTTGATCTTTGCCTTCAAGTCCCACAGGGCCACATCGAGGGCGGCGATGGCGCCGGCGATTGCGCCGGCGTTGCCACCCTTGAAGGCGTAATCCATCATGCGCTTCCACAAGCCGCGCACACCGCGTGGGTCACGCCCGACCAGCAGCTGGTTCACCAGGTCGTGGACGAGGCGACCGCCACCGAACGAGACGCCGGTCAGGCCCTCGTCGGTATCCAAGAACAGCGCCGACATCGCCAGATGCGTGCTGCCATACGGGCCGTTCGCATCGCTCAGCGGGCGTGTCAACTCGATTTCGTAGGATTGGGTTCGAACGCCGGTGATTTTCATAGGCCGGATTAAAGCAAAGGCCTAGCGGCTCGGCTTTTGAGGGTGCATTCGCCAGCGTCATCGGCGCGGAATGGCGTCCGCGCCCTACCGCGCGACATTTTGCCCCTATACGCGAATACACCCAGATGTATTTCGTGCTGAGGGCAAAATGCCTGGCGACCGAAGTCGCGGGCAATTTGCAGCCCCTTAGAGTCAGCGCGGACGCTATAATCTCACGACGAATTCGAGCGACGCGGACGCAGCGTAGCGGTCTGCGCCGCAGGAGGTGACACGTATGAGCGATGAAGCGAAAACAGGCGTGGAGAACAAGCCAGCGACGGATGTGGAGCCGAAGGTGAACCTGAACGAATACAGCGCCCTGGAGGAGAAAGTGCGCCAAGCGCTGCGCGAGGTATATGACCCCGAACTGGGCATGAGCGTGATCGAGCTGGGCTTGATCCGCAAGCTGGAGTTCTCGCCCGACAGCGTGAACGTGACGATGATCCTGACGACGCCGTTCTGCCCCTACGGCCCGGCGCTGGTGGAGCAGGTGCGGCAGAAGACGCAGGAAGCCGCCGAACGTGTTGCCAAGGTCACCATGGGCCTGGAGATGTGGGAGCCGAGCATGATGGAAGACCAGGCTGCAGCGAATTGGGGGCTGTATTACTGAGCTGCGAGCTATGAGCTGTGAGCTGTGAACAGCAAGTGCGAGGTCTGGCCTCCGACTTCCGACTTCCGACTTTCCGACCTTCTGACCTCTGACTTCTGACCTCTGACTTCTGACTTCTGACTTCTGCCCTCTGCCCCTGACTACTCGGTTGCCAGCCGCAGCGACAGTGCGCCTGCCCCGGCGCGCGCTGCAGCGGCGATCAGCAAGCCGGCGGCGATGGGCAGGCCGGCGTCGGTCATCGCCGACATCACCAGCGGCCCGGCGAAAACCGCAAAGTTCACCGCCGCCGTATATGCGCCCACGTAGCCCTCGAACTTCTCCGGCGGCGCACACTGCACCATCAACCCATAGGCGGTTACCTGCAGCATCACCGAAGTCGCACCGCCGATGAAGCCGGCAATCCACGTCACCGGCAGCGCAGGCGCGAACGCCAGGATGACCAGTTGCAGCCCCATGCCGGCGCAGGCTGCTGCAAACACGCGCACGTTGCCGAACCGCTCGGTCAACTGGGGCACGAACAGGCCGGCCACGGCCAGGCTGACCCAGAAGATGGCCAGATACCAGCCGAAGTCCACGTTGGTCGCCTTCAGCACGCGCACCATTTGCAGCGTGATCAGCGGGCCGGGCGCGTTGACCGCCGTGTGCGCCAGCAGGGTGACGAGCAGGTAATCTCGCGCCGGCGGATGGGCCAGGAAGTCGTGCAGGCGGGCGCGCGGGCGCGTCGCCAATTGCGGGTCCAGCGGCAGCGGGCGCACTTGGAGCAAAATGAAGAACCCGATCATGCCGATGGCGAGCGAGATCGCGCAGGCGATGACGTAGTTCGCCGGCTTGGGAAGCGCGTCCAGGATCGCCGCCAGAATTACCGTGAAGACGGCCATGCCAACGCCGAGCATCGTCCAACGGATGCTGACCAGGCGTGCCAGCCGGTCGGGCAACGTCATGCGCGAGAGAAAGGTGGTGAACGTGTAGTTGCTGAACCCGGCGACGAAGTTCAGTGCCACCACTACAGCGACGATAGCCTCGGCCTGCAAGGCCGGTAGAAATAGCAGCAGCGGCACCCAGACCAGCACGCTGCGCCAGAGCAAGAGCGGAATGCTCATGTTGCGCGGCCAGTCCGGCACGCGCCGCAGCCAGGCCGGCCCCAGCGCCGACGCCACGGTGAGCATCAGCGCCGCGCCGGAGGTCAGGATGCCGAGCAGCAACGGCGAAGCACCCAGCCGCGTCACCAGCACCGGCACATACTGCGTGACGATGACGATGAACGGCGTCGCCAGCACGACCTCGATCGCGTTCAGGCGCTCGTTGCGGAGGGCATCTTTGTAGGAGAGGGACACAGGGCAGTGGTGAATTGCGGAGTGCGTGTCACGTATTGCGTGTTGCGTCCTACGTATTGCGTCCTGCG
>JANWYN010000109.1 GCA_025055235.1 Candidatus Roseilinea sp.
GCGCCTGACGAAGCATTCACCACCGCCGGCGTCACGCCCACGCTGCGGCGCTCGCCGATCACGACGCCGTGCATGCCGGCGGCCTCCGCCGTGCGGATCAGGCTGCCGAAGTTCTGCGGGTCTTGCAGCGAATCGAGGAGGAGGATGAACGGCGGTTCGCTGCGCGCTTCGGCCTCGGCGAAGATGTCGTCGAGGCCGGCGTAGGGGTAGGCGCCCACCTCCAGCGCCACGCCCTGCGCGTGTGGGGAGATGGCGTTCAGCGCATCACGCCGGACGGTGTTGATCGGGATGCGCTGCTGCTGGGCCAGCGCGCGAATCTCGCGGATGATCGGCGCGTCCTCCACGCCCTCGCCGATGAGCAGCCGGTGGATGGCGCGCCGGCGCGCGCGCAGACATTCGCGGACGGCTTGTCGGCTATACAGGCGTTCCATGGCGCGGCCTCATTTGATTTCAACCGGCACGCCGAGCGCGGCGTCGGGAATCGGCCGGCCGTCTTCATCGTAAGCGGGCATGCGCGCGCCGGCAGCGTTGTATAGCCCGAACTTGATCGTGTATGCGCCGGGCGGGAAGTCCGCCGGCAGGACGACGGTATAGGCGTCGTCGAGGATCAAATCGCCGGCGCGCCACCAGCGCGGCGCGAAGTCGCCACCCTTGGCGCGCCCGTCGGCCTGCGGCGGCATCTTGTTGCCCGCGGCATCGAACAACTGCACGAACGTGGTGTAGTCTTCGGTGAAGTCGTCGGTGACCAGCCAGTCCACGCTGAGTATGACCTCCCGCCCGGCCTGCTCGGCGCGGACGGCGGTGAGCGCGACGCGCTCGAAGCGCGCCTTCATGCGGAAGTTCGGCGCAGGCCGCGCCAGGTTCAGGCTGGCGGCCTCGTAGCGTTGCCGGCCGGTCGGTTGCCCTGACGGATCGAACGTGGGCAGGAAGCGTTGCGCCGTGAAGTCCCAAAAGCCCACGTCCAGCCACAGCGTGCTCGGCGCAAGCTGGGTGTTGGTCAAGGTGTCGTCTATGCGCAGGCGGTAACGGTCGGCGATGATCTCGCCGGGCTGCCACAGCGTGGTCTGCCACATGCCGCCGCCCGGATACGTGTCCAGCACGTGCACCGGCTGGTCGCCCTTGGCGTATACGCGGACGAACGCGCTGTAGTTCCGCTCAAGCGGGCGGAGCGCCTGCCAGTACAACGTCACGTCCAGCAGGTCGCCCGGCGCGACGCGCTGCTTCGGGTTGTGCACGCGAAAGCCCAGGTAGCGAATCTTGTCCTCGAAGAACAGCTCGGTCTGCCGGTCGAGCGCGGGCAAGTCGGCCTCAGCGAGGCGTTGCGGCAGCGCGTAGGCCGGGCGGATGTAGACGAACGGCGCCAGCAGCGTGAGCGCGGCGAGGGTAACAGGGATCGCGATGGCGGTGGCGTATTGCGTATTGCGTAGGCATGTGATGCGCGATGCGCTCGCAGCAAGGCAAAGCAGTCCCAGCGCGAGGAAGATCGAGATCGGCGCGATGACGGGGAACAACAAGCGGCCCTGGCTGGCCAACGTGAGCGAAGTCCAGCGCAGCAGCGCGACGAAAGCGACGAGGAAGGCGCTGAGGAGCATCAAGAGAATTGAGAATTGAGAATTGAGAATTGAGAAAGGGGAGTTAGCATGTCGCACCTCGCGCGGCCACTGGATGAGTGCGAGCAGGAGCCCGAAGCCGGCGAGGATGAGCAGAAGTTGGAGCATGGCGTAGATCCACAAGTCCATCGGGATGTTGACTGCGCCGAACAAGCCCCAGTACGACTTGAAGAAGCCGTCCCACTCGCCGATCAGTTCGAGCACCGTCGGCGCGACCTCGCGCGGGCCGGCGATGCGCGCCATCATCGCCGTGCCGGTGAAGTCGCCGTAGAGCATCTGGTTGCGCAGATACCACCAGCCGGCGATCGCCAGCGCCGGCAGCGCCATCCCAAGCAGCAAGGGGAAGAGGCGCGCGAGTGAACGGGCGAGGCCGCTCTGCTGTCCCGCCACCGCATCCGCCTGCATCCGGCGCACGAGCGCGCTCGCCAGCACGAAGCACGGCGCGACGATGGCCAGCGCCAGGCCGGAGGCTTTGGTCAGCGCTGCGCCGCCCAGCACGACGCCCAGCACGATTGCGCCGCGAACGCTCGCCCCGCGCCGGATCATCCGCGCGGCCAACAACAGCGCCAGTGTCGCGAGCGTCGTCGCCAGCGTGTCGTTGTTCACCGACGCCATGATGTGCACGAACATCGGGTTGAATGCAATAAGCGCGGCGGCCAGCATAGCTGCGAATTGAGAATTGAGAATTAAGAATTGAGAAGGGCCGGTCTCCTGCTCCAACTCCCGACTCCCCACTCCCGCCTTCCGACCCCTGACCCCTGACCCCTGACCCTTGCCCCCCGCCCCCTGCCCCCTCAACTCCAGCACCAGCGCATACGTGCACGCCACCGTCGCTGCGCCGAGCGCCACGCCGATGAAGCGCATTAGCATCACGACGAGCATCGTCTTGCGCCAAGGGAAAGCCTCCGCCGGGGTGTGGATGAGCTGATTCCAATTGTTTGTTGCGTCGGCGCGGCCCAGCCGGGCGTGCGGGTTGGGCCAGACCAGGTCGGCGTGGTCACTCCGGTCGAACGGCAGCGCGACCAGCGCCATCAGCGCGTAGTAGAGTGGCGGCTGGCTGCCTTCCTGGGCGTAGTGGGTGAGTGGGCGCAGCGCCCGGCGTTCCTCCTCGGTGATCTGCCGGTTGAGCACCTCATCCTGCACGGGCAAACCGCGCCCCTGAGCGAGGTGCTCGACCATCGCGTAGTGTCGAACTTCGTCGGACACCTCGAGGAAGGGCGCAGTGAGCGCGTAGATCACGCCGGCGGCGGTGTAGATGAGCAGGATGGCGATGAGCGGCCAGTAGGCGGTGCGCTGCAAAGAAGAAACCTCGTTCATATAATAGCGCATTGGCTTCTGCGGATCACCGGCCGGGCATCGCCGCGCCGCCTCCGGTGTTATCCTCTGCAAGACCTTCGTGAGGAGGAAGGAGAAAAGGGAACCCATGGTGCACGTCGTCACCGACTCGAACGCCGACCTGACGCCTGAACTGATTCGCGATCTGAACATCGCCGCCATCGCCTCCACTTACGTCATCTTTGGCGACAAGAGCTTCCGCAGCATGGACTTATCGCCCGCGCAGTTCCACGCCATGCTGAAGAGCGACCCGAACTTCCCGAAGACGTCGCAGCCTTCGGTCGGCGATTTTGTGGAGATTTACCAGCGCTTCAAGGGCGCAGAAGTCGTCTCCATCCACATCTCGCGCGACCTGAGCGGCACCTATGCCAGTGCGGAATCGGCGGCCTTGACGATGGGCGGCGATCCGGCGGTGACGCTGGTGGACACGCGCATGGTGAGCGCAGGGATGGCCCTGCTGGTGGCAGAAGGCGCGCGCCTGGCGAAGGAAGGCGCGAAGCCGGCGGAGATCAAGGCGCACATCGAGTCGCTCATCCCGCGCACGCGCATGCACTTCGTGCTGGAGACGCTGGAGAACTTGAAGCGCGGCGGGCGCATCGGCAACGCACAAGCGTTCATCGGCGGCGTGCTGCAAATGAAGCCGATCCTGACCATCAAGGACGGCAAGGTCGAGCCGCTGGAGCGCGTGCGGACGTTCAGCAAGGCCGTCGCCCGCCTCAAGGAGATCGTGTTGCATGAACTGGACGCCGCCAGCGACCCGACGAAGGTGTTCTTCATGCACGCCGCGGCGCCGCACCTGGCCGAGCAGATGGCGCAGGAAGTCGGCGCGCAGTTGGGCATCAAGTCGCCGGTGATCCTAGAGGCCGGCCCGGCCATCGCCACGCACGCCGGCCCAGGCGCCGTTGGCGTGGGCTATATTGTCTAGGCAGGCTGCGCCGCCGCGCGCCGCGCTTCCAACTCGCGCAGCGTTCGTTCGTGGCTGGCCTTGGTGATCGGGAAGCGCGCGACCAGCAGCATGCCCGCCATCAAGATCACGGCAGCGACCGGCCCCATCATCAGCCGGATGGCGAGCAACGCGCTATCCGGCTGGGTAATCGGCGCCGTCGCGCCGGGCGGCGGCGTGATGTAGCCCGTCGCATTCAGCACCTGGCCAACTGCGAACAACCCGAGCGCCAGCCCGAGCTTCTGCAAGAGCACGAACAGCCCGTAGAACGCGCCTTCGCGCCGGCGGCCGGTCTCCAATTCATCTAGCTCGATCACATCGGGCAGCATCGCCCATGGGATCAAATAGGCCACTGCGACGCCGACGCCGGCCAGCGCCGCCAGCGCGATCACGCTCCACGTCGGCCAGTCGGGCTGCACGGCAAACAGCACGAGCGACGTCGCGACCCAGGCCGACATGCCGATGAAATACACACCCTGCTTGCCCACCCGCCGGCTGACCGCGTTCCAGATGAACAGCCAGACCAACGAGCTGCCCTGCACCGCCAGCAGCACCAACGGGGTGATCTCCGGCCGGCGCAGCCAGTAGGTCAGGTAATACACGATCAGCGTGCTCACCGTCTGCACGACCAGCCAGGAGAGCAAATAGATGCCGGCGGCATATCGAAAGGCGCGGTTGCGAAAGCTCCACTTCAGGCTCTCGACGAACGGCAGCGATGCGGCCTCTTCGGGCGTGTGGCGCTCGTAGGTGCCCCAAAAGGCGAAGAAGAATGGCACCGTGCACACGACTGCCCAGATCAACGCTGAGACGGCGTAGCCGGTTTGCACGTCCGCATTCGCTGCAACGGCATCTACGATGATCGGGTGAACGACAGCGGCGATCAAGCCGGCAGCGATGCTGAAGGCGAAGCGATACGAGTTCAGGCTGGTGCGCTCGTCGTAGTCGCGGCTGAGTTCCGGCGTCAGCGCGGTGTAGGGCACGTTGACCACGGTGAACATCGTGTCCAACAGCAACGACACAACCAGGTAGTATGCGAACTTACCGGCGTCACCGAGCTGGGGAGTTTGAAACAAGAGGAAGAAAGCCAGCCCGAACGGGATCGCGCCGAACAGGAACCACGGCCGCCGGCGTCCCCAGCGCGTGTTGATGCGATCGGAGAGCAGTCCGACTAGCGGGTCGTTCACCGCGTCCCAGATCTTGGTGATCAGCAGGATGACGCCGGCGGCAGCCGGATCGAGCCGCGCCACATCGGTGAAGAAGTAGAGCAGGAAGAAGCTTATGATGGCCGTAGCGACGGCCGGGCCGATGTCGCCGCTGCCGAAGGCCAGCTTGGTGCGCAAGGGAACCTTCTCGGTGGTCGGGGGTGTTGAGGCGTTCATCTTTGAGGTGTTTTGCGTTCTACGTCTTGCGTCTCACGTCCTGCGTCTTGCGTCTTGCATCCTACGTGTTTGCGCTGCGATCGGCCTGCGCAAGTGTACGCCGAGGGGCGCAACTTGCCAGTCGCGGAGATGAGGGTAACCACGAAGGCGCGAAGCGGATTTGAGTGCAACTCGCATGCGTGTTCAAGCGTATCATTCGGATGCGCATGAGACGAGCAGCGTTCGGGTCGCGCGGGGAGTGGTGGGTCGTGGCGCAGTTCACGCTCCTGCCTATCTTGCTGCTGGCGACGGCGCTGGTGCGGGTGGGTGAGCCATGGTCGCCGGCCATCGGCTGGAGCGCGCGCATCTGCGGTGTGGTAATCGCCGCCGGCGCGGCCGGGTTGTTCATCTGGGGCGTCGTCGCGCTGGGCCGCAACCTCACGCCCAACCCCAAACCGCTGGATGACGGCCAGCTCGTGCGCACCGGCGCTTACGCGATCGTGCGCCATCCGATCTACGCCGGCATCATCCTGGGCATGCTGGGGATCGGCCTCTTCCTGAACAACGTGGTTGGCCTGCTCTCGGCGGCCGTCCTGTTCGTCTTCTTCGACCTGAAGTCGCGCCGCGAGGAACGCTGGCTGCGCGAGAAGTATCCCGAATACGCGGACTACTGCCGGCAGACGCGCAAGCTGATCCCGTTCATCTACTGATCGCGCGCCGACCTGATTGACCTGACCGACTTGATTGACCTGACTGATCTATCCGACTTGCCCGACCTCACCGTCTACAACAACGCCGGCAACAGGGCGTAGAACTTCGTCGCTTGCACCACGTCGTCCAGCGGCACCTGGTCGAGCACGGTGTGGGCGTAGCGCTCGTCGCCGGGGCCGAAGCCGATGGCCGGGATGCCGGCCATGCCGACCCAATAGGTGCCGTTGGTGGAGAAGTCCCACTTGCCGGTCGCAGCGCGCTGTCCGAAGGCCAACTCGGTCGCATCAAGCGCGGCCTGCACCAGCGGGTGCGACTCGTCCAGCACCCAGGGCGGGAAGTATTTGTCCACGACGAGTTTGAAGCCGGTGTAGCTCGGCGCGTCGTACTTCAACAACTCGAGTTGAATTGACGCAGGATGGAGGACGTGAGGCGGTGCCGCGTCTTGCGTCTGGCGTCTTGCGTCCTGCGTCTTGCGTCCTGCGTCTGGCGCTGCATCAATGATCGCCTGCACCTCGGCGAGGGCGCGCTCCAGCGTGTCGCCGAAGGTGATGCGCCGGTCAATGAAGATCGTCGCCTCGTCCGGCACGGCGTTGATGCTGGGCGTGCTCACGCGCATGTCGCTGACGGTGATCGTGCCCTTGCCGAGGAAGTCGTGCGCGCGCAGGTGCGGATCCAAATCGCGGATGCCGGCGATGACCGGCAGCAGCTTGTAGATGGCGTTGTCGCCCAGCCAGTTGCTGGCGGCGTGTGCGCTGCGCCCTTTGGCCGTCACCTTCATCTCCACACGGCCCTTGTGCCCGCGATAGACTTGCATGCGCGTCGGCTCGCCGATCACCACGAAATCCGGCCGCACCTTCGGGTCGTGCTCGACGAACGCGCGCGGGGCGAGGCCGTCGCATTCCTCCTCCATGTTGCCGAAGTAGTAGGCCGTCCAGCCGTCGAGCAGGCCCAGCTCGCGCGCTAAGGCGAGGCCGTAGATCATGCCGGGCGTGCTGCCCTTCTCGTCGCACGCGCCGCGCGCGTAGAGCACGCCGTCCTCGATCTTGCCCACGAACGGATCCCACTGCCACTGCGACGGGTCACCCACGCCGACCGTGTCAATGTGCGAGTCGAAGACGATGACGCGATTGACCTGACCGACCTGCCCGACTTGACCGACCTGACTAACTTGACCGACCTGCGACACATCTCCGGAGGCGCGCCGCACGTCTCTGCCCTCGATCCGTCCGAGGATGTTGCCCATGGCGTCGAAGCGCACTTCGTCGAAGCCGAGCGCGCGCATCTCCTGCGCGCAGCGCTCGCCCACGTCCTTGATCTGCGAGTTCATGCTGGGGATGGCGCACAGCTCGCGCATGAAGCGCACGATGTCGGCGCGATGTGCTTCGACACGAGCGTGAAGATCGGTCAGTCGCTCCGGGGTGGGGATCATTCGGTCTCCGGCGGCACGAGTGGTTCGATCTTCTGAATCAAGTCCGGCAGGTCATTCATCACCGTATCCCACACAGCGATCAAACCTCTACATCGTCATATTTGTGGATGACGATATTCCGCATGCCGATCATTTGCTGCCAGGGCAAATGTGACCACTCTTGTCGCTTGGAATCAGAGATGCGCCGCGCGGCCTCACCAATGATCTCCAAACGACGAATAACGGCATCTTGAAGCTGCACGTTTTGAAGAAAGGCCTCCTGATTTTGATCGCCGAGATAATCGAGCGCCAGACGAGCCGAGTTCAGGATGTCCAGCAGGGATTTCTCATCGCGCTGCATACATCACCTGTGCAGTGCTCAGAATCTCATTGCGTCGAAGATAGTTCCGGCTTGTTTCGATCCCCCGACGACTTACCAAATCCACTTCTCGCCCAAGCAGCGCACACAATTCTTCCCGAATATCAACCCAATCGAAAAGCGTCCAGCGTGCCTCAGGCTCGAACGTCACCAAGACATCCACATCGCTGTCGGGCCGGAAGTCGTCGCGCAACACCGAGCCGAACAAGGCGAACTCGGCGATCTTCCAGCGCCGGCAAAATTCGGCGATCTTGTCCATCGGGATGGGAATCTTCGGCTCGCTCGTCTGAGCGTGGATCGTCGCCTCGGCCATGCCGGCAATTCTAGCCCCAGCGCTACAATCTTCGCCATGTCTTCCTGCGCCAGCTCCTCCGCCGGCGTCGCCTTCGAACTGCCGCGCATGGCGCGCGTCGTCGAGGTCATTCGCGAGACGCCGCTGGTGAAGACGTTCGTGCTGGACAGCGAGATTGACGCGCAGCCGGGGCAGTTCATCATGCTGTGGCTGCCGGGCGTGGACGAGAAGCCGATGAGCGTCGCCGGGATGCGCCCGCTCACGATCAGCGTGGCCAAGGTCGGGCCGATGACGACGGCGCTGCACGCGCTCCGCGCCGGCGACATGGTGGGCTGGCGCGGGCCGTTCGGCCGGCCCTTCCGGCTGGAGCCGGGGCGACACGCGCTGCTGGTCGCCGGCGGCTACGGCAGCGCGCCGCTCTACGTGCTGGCGCAGCATGCGCTGGCCGTCGGGCTGGAGGTCACCGTTGCCATCGGCGCGCGCGTCGCCGACGAGCTGCTCTACGCTGATAAGTTCGAGCGCTTGGGCGTCCGGCTGTTGCTCAGCACCAACGACGGCTCACGCGGCGTCAAAGGCTTCGTCACCGACGCCATCCTCCAATCTCCAATCTCCAATCTCCCATCACTCACCGTTTACGCCTGCGGCCCGGAGCCGATGCTCGTCGCGCTACACAAGCTGTGCCGCGCGCGTGGCTGGAACGGCCAGCTCAGCGTGGAGCGCTACATGAAGTGCGGCTTTGGCATTTGCGGGCAGTGCGCGCTGGACGACTTGCTCGTGTGCATAGATGGGCCGGTGATGACGCTCGACCAGCTCGAAGGCAAGCACGACTTCGGGCGATGGCATCGCGGGCCGACAGGCCGCAAGTTCGAGATATGAGCCACAGATCTCACAGGTTTCACAGATTCGAATGAGTAAAGGGGGCGTGTCAATTCCACGGGAAGGTGAGCGATGAGCGATAAACCCGTCTACCTTCATCAAGAACTGACGCACGCCATCATTGGCGCAGCAATGACCGTGCACAGCATCCTCGGCGGTGGATTTTTGGAGTCCGTCTATCACGAGGCGCTGGCCTATGAGCTGCGTTTACGCGGGATCACTTTCGAGCGCGAGATCAGACTGCTGGCCCGCTATAAAGACATCGTAGCCGGCGAATCTCGCGCCGACTTCATCGTTGACGACAAAGTGGTCGTCGAGATCAAGGCCGTCAGCGCGCTGACAAAGGCGGACGAAGCGCAGATCATTCACTATCTCAAAGCAACCGGCAAGCGCGTGGGACTGTTCATCAACTTCGGCAGAGCGTCTTTGGAATATCGGCGATTCGTCCTCTAGCTGATTAATCTGTGTAATCAGTGCAATCTGTGGCTTCATCCCTTGTAATCAAAGGCGGCACACTCGTCAGCAGCGAGGGCGTGCGCCGTGGTGATATCCTCATCGAGGGTGAGCGCATCGTCGAAGTGCGCGATGCCTTCTCAAGTGACCAATCGCCAGTTACGAATTACCAATTACTAGACGCCTCCGGCCTGCTCATCTTCCCCGGCCTAATTGACGTGCACGTGCACCTGCGGCAGCCAGGCGGCGAGCACAAGGAGGACTTCTACACCGGCACGTGCGCGGCGCTGGCCGGCGGCGTGACCACCGTCTTCGCCATGCCCAACACCTCGCCCGCCGTCGTTGATGAAACGTCATTCGACCACGCCATGCGCCTGGCCGAGCAGAACGCCGTCTGCGACTTCAGCCTCTTCCTCGGCGCCACAACTCACAATTCAAAGCTCAAAACCCAAAACTCAAAACTCCTCGAGTGCGGCCTGAAGATCTACATGGGCAGCAGCACCGGCGACCTGCTGGTGGAGGACTTCGCCGCGCAATATGAGCACTTCGAGCGCTATCCGCATGACCGCGTGATTGCCGTGCATGCGGAACACGAGCCGGCCGTGCGCTACTTCGCGCGTCGCGGCCTGCGCCGGCCGCCGATCTGCGCGGAGATCGAGGTGAGCCGCGCCGTGGCGATGGCCGCGCACTGCAACCGCCGCTTGCACGTGTGCCACGTCTCCACCCGGCGCGAGGTAGAGATCATCGCCGATGCCAAAGCGCGCGGCGTGCCGGTGACGTGCGAGTTCACGCCGCACCATCTGTTCCTCAGCCGGCAAGTTGTCCAGGACGGGGGGATGGGAGAACAAGGGGACAAGGGGAGGGGGAGACAGGGGGACAAGGAGAACGTCAACAGCGCATGCGGGCTTCCTCCGTCGTGCTTCGAGATGAATCCACCGCTGCGCGATCAGGCGGATGTGGACGCGCTGTGGGCAAATCTCGCCGTCGCCGATTGCATCGCCACCGATCACGCGCCGCACACGCTGGAGGAGAAGCGCAGCGCGAATCCGCCGATGGGCGTGCCCGGGCTGGAGACGATGCTGCCGCTATTGCTGACCGCAGCTCATGAGGGCCGGCTGCGGCTGGAGGACATCGCCCGTTTGTGCTGCGAAGGGCCGGCGCGCATCTACAACATCGCCGGCAAGGGTAAAATCGCCCCTGGGTTCGATGCCGATCTCACCCTCGTGGACCCAAGCGCCGAATGGTTCATCGGCGACAAGCCGCTGTTCACCAAGTGCAACTGGACGCCGTTCGCAGGTTGGCCTGTACGGGGCGCGGTTCAACGCGTGTTCGTGCGCGGGCGGCTGGCGTTCGACGCCGGGCGCATCGTCGTCGAACGTGGCTTTGGCCGGCCGGTGCGCAATTGACGTCGCAGCGACGAACAAATGACGCAATCGCTTCACTCCTCCGTAGCCAATCGCATCCTGGTGCTGGTCGCGTTGCTGGCGCTCACACCGGTGCTGTTGCTGGTGGTCGAATTGCCTTCGCGCAATGCATCGTTGACTTTCCTCGGTTCGCCGCTCTCGATCAACCTCAACGCCGACTCGCTGCTCATCCTGTTCCTGCCGGTGCTCACCATCGCCGGCGTGGACTGGGTGTTGCGCGATCATCCCGACGTGCGGGCCGGCGAAGTGCCCTTCCTCTTCCCGTTCTGGATGGCGCCCGGCCTGACCGCACTCGCCTTGGCCCTGTTGCTGACTCGGCTGACGAGCTGGCCGGTGTGGATTGCCGCGCTGCTGCTCGGTGTCGTCATCCTGGGAGTGCTGATCGTGGCCGAGTATTACACCATCGCGCCGAACACGCCGGCTTACCCGATTGCGCGCCTGACCGTGACCGGCCTGAGCTACCTGATAGCATTCAGCTTGTTCACCCTGATCTACAGCACGCGCGAGCGCAGCGTGATCACGGCGACCGGCGCGCTGCTGGTGGCCGTGGCGCTGGCGCTGGATTTGCTCGCGCCGCACATCATCGGCCTGCGCCAAGCGACGCTGTTCTCCCTGATTGTCGGTTGGCTGGTCGGCCAGGCGACGTGGGCGTTGAACTACTGGAACGTCTCGAACTGGAGCGCCGGCGTAGTGCTGCTGACCGTGTTCTATGTATCCGTCGGCATCGCACAGCAACACTTCCAGGAGCGACTCTCTCGCAGCGTATTGATCGAATTCGCGGTGGTCACGTGCATCGCGCTGATCGTGGCCTGGCAACTGGCTGGGGTGCGATAGCTGTGAGCCGCGAGCTACGAGCTGTGAGTTTGCGTTTTACGTTTCACACTTTGACTTCCGACTCCCAACTTCTGATCTCTGATCTCTGATTTCTGATCCCTGACTTCTGGTCTCTGACCCCCGACCCCTGATCCCTGACCCGACTTCCCATGGCAAAAGGTGCTCTCGTCATCGGCGCGGCGAACTTCGACATCAAAGGTCGGATGTTGCACCGGCCGGTGCTCACCTCGTCGAACGCTTCGGCCATTCGCACCAGCTTCGGCGGCGTCGCGCGCAACATCGCCGAGAACCTGGCGCGGCTCGGTACGCCGGTCACGCTGCTCACCGCGGTCGGCGATGACTACGCCGGCGAGGACATCCTGAGCAGCGCGGACGACGTGGGCGTGGACGTATCGCGCGCGCTGATCGTCGAGAACGAGACGACCGGCACCTACCTCGCCGCGCTAGACGAAAGCGGCGACTTGTATCTCGGCCTGGACGACCTGCGCGTGCTGCGGCATATCACGCCGGACTACCTGCGCCTTCACAAAGACGCCTTCCGCGAGTGCGACATCGTCGCCTTCGATATGAATCTAAGCGAGGCAGCGATGCTGACGGCGATCCATCTCGCCCATGAGTATCACAAGCCGATCTGCGTGGACCCAACTTCGACGGTGCTTGCCGGCCGGCTGCGCCCACACCTGCCCATGATCAACATCGTCACACCCAACTTGACCGAAGCCGAGATGCTGCTGCGCTGCGCTCCGATCCGCACGCCGGCTGAGGCGCTCATCGCCGCACGCCGGCTGGTCAGCCAGGGTGTGGAGATCGCCGTGATTACGCAGGCCGAACGCGGCGCGTGCTACGCCACGGAGGAGGAGAGCGGCCAGTTCCCCGCGCTGCGCGTGGACATCGTGGATACCACCGGCGCCGGCGACGCGCTGACCGCCGTGCTGATCTTCGGCTATCTGAACGACCTGCCGATTAGCGACGCGCTGCAGCTCGGCCTGCGCGCTGCTGCGCTGACGTTGCGCTCGAACGAAACCGTCGCGCCCGAACTCAGCCTCGATCGCCTCTACGGCTTCGACGAGGACGTGCATTCGGACGACGTTGAATCGCCCTGACACACACCATGAACAACTGGCTGGCCGTCGTCATCTCGTTCATCTACGTCTTCGCCGTGCTGGGGATCGCCGAAGCGCTGCGCCGCGCGCTCCGGCTGCCGGTCGAGTTCACGCGCAAGGTCGTGCACATCGCCGTCGGCATGTGGGCGTGGGGCACGGCCGCGCTGTTCACCGACAAGTGGTTCGCCATTATCCCGCCGGTCGCCTTCGTCGCGCTGAACTACCTCTCGTATCGCCGCGCGCTGTTCACCGCGATGGAAACCGGCGACAAATCCAACCTCGGCACAGTCTACTTCCCCATCGCCTTCGCAGCTGTCATCTTGTTGTTCTTCGACGTCAGCAAGCCGTTCATGGTCGCGGCGCTGATGCCGATGACGTGGGGCGATGCGTTCGCCGCGATCATCGGCAAGCGCTACGGCCGGCGGCACTACGCCCTGTTGGATGCACGCTCGCGGCGCAGCGTCGAAGGCTCGGCGGCTATGTTCGCCTTTTCGTTCCTCAGCGTCGCGGTCACGCTGCTGGTGTTCGGCGCGCCGTTCGGCACAGCGATGGTGTTCGCGCTGGTCATGGCGCTCCTCGCTACGCTCGCCGAAGCCATCAGCCCGGCCGGCCTCGACAACCTGCTGGTGCCGGCGTCGAGCGCGCTGGCTTATCCACTGCTCGTCTCCCTGCTGGGCATCCCGCTTCCAAGCTGATGACGCTGCTCATCCGCGACGCTGCGCTCGTCTTGGCCGACCGCGTCGCGCCGGCCGGCTACGTCTTCATCGCAGATCAGCGCATCGCGGCGATCGGAGAAGGCGTGCCGCCCGACGCGCTCGTTGCCTCCGCCCAGCACATCCTCGAAGGGACGCACAAGGTGCTGCTCCCCGGCCTGGTCAACGCCCACACGCATCTGGAGCAGACCTTCATGCGCGGCTACAGCGCCAACCGGTCGCTGCTCGACTGGTTGAAGAACTACATTTGGAAGCTGCAAGCGGCGATGGACGCCGAGGACGTGCGCCTGGCGACCACGCTCGGCCTGGTCGAGGCGATGCGCGGCGGCGCGACCACGATCATTGACCATCACAAAGTCCCTTTCTCTCGGCGCCACACCGATGTCGTGCTGGAGGCGGCTGAGAGGCTCGGCGTGCGGCTGGTGCTGGCCCGCGCCTGGGCCGACCGCGGCGCAAACGCCGAATCGCCCGACGCCATCTTGGCCGACTTGCAGCGCCTGTTCGACGAATGGCACGGCGCAGCGAACGGCCGCATCCACATCGCCAATGGGCCGCTCGTGCCGTGGCGCTGCTCCGCCGAGACGTTGCGCCGGACGACCGAACTGGCGCGCAAGCACGGCGCGATCACTCACTGTCACATGAATGAGACGCAGGCCGAGGTGGCGATGACGCTGGAGGAGACCGGCATGCGGCCGGTTGAGTGGTTCGCTTCGCTCGGCCTGCTGGGTGCGGACTTTCACGCCGTGCACGGCGTGTGGCTGTCCGATCACGAGATCAAGTTGCTGGCCGAGCATCGCGCCACCGTGACGCACTGCCCGGCGGCCAACATGATCCTCGCTTCCGGCGTCGCGCCGGTCTGGAGGCTTTTAACCACGAAGCGCACGAAGGACGCGAATGAAGAACAGGGTGAGCGCGACATCAACGTCGCCTTGGGCACCGACGGCCCGGCCAGCAACGACGGCCAGGACATGTTCGAGACGATGCGGCTGGCGGCTTATCTTCAACGCGCGACCACGCTGGACGAGCGCGCCATGCCGCCGCGCCAAGTGATCGAGATGGCGACCACTGCCGGCGCGCGCGCCGCCGGCAGCCCGCTCCTGCGCGTCGGCGACAAGGCCGACCTGGTGCTGCTGGACTTCGACGCTGCGCACATCCAGCCGGTCGGCGATGTGCTCGCCTCCATCGTGTATAACGCGCGCGGCAGCGATGTGGACACGCTCATCGTGGACGGTCGCGTGCTGATCCAGGACAAGCGCGTGCTCGGCCTGGACGAGCATGCGCTGATCGCCGAATGCCGCGACCGCGCCCGGCATCTGGCGCGGCGGGCGGGGATTGACTAACTCAAGCTAAGGTGTAACGCAGATTTGTGGGTGTCACACTGGCACGTCCGTGATGTCAAGCTGGTGCTCAGGCACGACGCGGCTTGAAGTGCGCGACCGGAAGGCTGGGCAGTACAGCGCGATGAGCGATGCTGGAGCGCGTCACTCCCGCGAAGGCGGGAGTCCAGACCTGTTGCAATGCTAGATTCCCGCTTGTGCGAGAATGACAGGCAGCGGTGACGAGCTATGAGCTAATATCGCCAGTTGAAGAGTCACCAACCTTTCTGCGTTAGATCCCCTAAAGCGACGCAAAGCAACGCCGCCCTCCGGCAACCTATGGCCCAGTCCGCGGAGGCAGACGAGTTGCCCGCAGTTTTCAGAGAAACCGGGGTCAGTGGCGATCACCGGCCGTAGGTCGCCGTCATCTTGCGCAGGCGCGCCTTCGTTTCGCCGGTCAACTGATCCCACGTGAAGCGCCACTGCCAGTTGCCCTCGGCGCGGCCGGGGAAGTTCATGCGCGCTTCGCTGCCTAGACCGAGCACGTCTTGCATTGTGATGATTACCGTATCGGCCACGGACATCAGCAGCAGGCGGATCAAATCCCAGGTGATCTGGCTGCCGTCGGTGCCGGTGTAATCCAGCACCTGCTGGCGCGTGGTCGGGTCGAGCTTCTCGAACCAGCCGCGCGTGGTGTCGTTGTCGTGCGTGCCGGCGTAGGCCACCGTGTTGCGCACGTAGTTGTGCGGCAGAAACTCCGACGACGTATCGGCCACGAAGGCGAACTGCAGCACGCGCATGCCGGGGAAGCCGAACGCGTCGCGCAATGCCTTCACCTCCGGCGTAATGATGCCCAGGTCTTCGGCGATGATGGGCAGGTCACCTAGCACGGCTTTGATCGCCTGGAACAGCGCCTTGCCCGGCCCTTTCACCCAGCGCCCGTTGACGGCGGTCGGCTCGCTGGCCGGCACTTCCCAGTATGACTCGAAGCCGCGGAAGTGATCAATCCGGACGAAGTCGAACATGGCGAACGCTGCACGGCAGCGCTCGATCCACCAGGCGTAGCCCTGCTGCGCCATCACGTCCCAGCGATAGAGCGGGTTGCCCCAGCGCTGGCCGGTCGGGCTGAAGTAGTCGGGCGGCACGCCGGCGATCACCTTGGGATTGCCGCGCTGATCCAGGTAGAACAGCTCGCGATGCGACCACACATCGGCGCTGTCGAAGGCGACGAAGATGGGGATGTCGCCGATGATCTTGACGCCTTTCTCGTTGGCATAGCGCTTGAGGGCCGACCACTGGCGGAAGAATTGGAACTGGTAGTACTTCTGCTTCTGCACAGCGTCGGCCAGTTGGTTGCGGGAGCGCGCCAGCGCAGTCGGCGTGCGGCGGGCCACGTCGTCCTGCCAGGTGGTCCAGGCGTCGCCGCCGTGCGCGTCCTTCAGCGCGATGAACAGCGCGTAGTCGTCCAGCCAGCCGGCGTTCGCATCGCAGAACGCCTCGAACGCCGCGTGTTGCTCGGTCGAGGCATATTGCATGAAGTAGATGTACGAGCGATGCAGGAGGTCGAGCTTGAAGTCAATCACGTCGCCGTATTCCACGCGGTCGGCCGGGAACGCCGGCGCATCCTTCAAATCGTCCCAGGCCAGCGCGTTCTCGCGCGCCAGGTGTTCCAGGCTGATGAGCAACGGGTTGCCGGCGAATGCAGAGAAGCACTGATAGGGCGAATCGCCGTAGCCGGTCGGGCCGAGCGGCAGCACCTGCCACAGCTTCTGGCCCATCTCGACCAGCGCATCTACGAAGCGATAGGCGTCGTCGTTGAATTCGCCGATTCCGAAGCGACCCGGCAACGATGTTGGGTGGAGAAGAATGCCGCTTGCTCTTTCCATGATGCTCCTGATGAATGCAGCGCCTCAAAGAGACGCGGGGCAATTGTAATCACAGGATAGGCCCGGCGACCGACAAAGAGCGTATTTGCGGATAGCAGCAGAAACGTCGCGCGGTAGCAACTATGTCTTGGCCATCGCGGTCGTGCCGGACGGCGCGCTGTGGTTCGGGACTTGGGGCGGCGTGAGCCGGTATCGGGCTAGCGCGAACCCTTGATGGCTGTTCTCAACCGATGCAACCCGAGCGCCTAACGCGCCCAGAGCGCGTTAGGCGCTGCCACGATCACGCCGCCTGCGCTGTGCTCGTACAATCCCGCCGTGCAACTCTCCACCCCGGCGCATGCGGGCGCTGCAGGCAATGGCGTCACAGCAGCCGCGCCGCGCGGCACACCGCTGTGGCGCAGCCTGCTCGAAATCCTCATCGCCGCCGGCATCGTCGTGTTGCTCTTCGACTTCTTCTTCGCCTCGGCGGAGGTGAGGGACGAGCGCATGAGCCCGACACTGCGCGCCGGCCAGCGCGTGCTGGTCAGCCGGCTGCCCTACCGGCTGACGGCGCCGCAGCGCGGCGACGTCGTCGCCGTGCGCAGCCGCATAGACCCTTCGCGCATCGAATTGCACCGGGTGATCGGCCTGCCGGGCGACGCGCTCGACATTCGCGGCGCGCAGGTGTCGGTGAACGGGCTGCCGCTGCGCGAGCCTTACCTGCTCGAGGGGCGCGAGCGCCTGAACCTCGGCGCGACGACGGTGGGGCGCTACCGCCTAGGCCAGGATGACTACTTCCTGCTCAACGACAACCGCGCCGACCTCGGCGATAGCCGCTCGTTCGGCGTGTTCTCGCGCGACCAGATCCTGGGTCGCGTCTGGCTGATCTACTGGCCGCCGCAGAACATCGCCGCCGTCGCCCACACGCAGCCGGCGCGCGGCGAGCCGTAGCGCCGGCACATCATCTTCTGCGGCAGCGGCCGGCAACCAGAATCACGGGCGACGGCGACGAAGCCGGCGCCAGCTGCTTTGCCCTGCGCTGTGGGCGGATTCACGCGCCGCGCAAACGTCGCGAGGGGCACGTTCGCAAACGGTGTTCGCGCCCTACCGCGCCGACGTTTTGCCCCTATACGCGAAATGCACCCGTTGCTAGCGGTACACCGTCACCGCACGTTCGCGCACCAACAGTTGCCCGGTGGGCCCGAGCACTTCCAAGCGATAGCCGTAGAAGCCGCGCTGGGTGAGGCAATCCTGCAGCGCCCCGGTCGGCCCACCGGACACCACGACCGGCTGGCCGTTCCGCGTGATGCGGATGGACGTTGCGCTGCCGCTCACGTCCCAGCGGATGGTTACGCATGCGCCGACCGGGATGCTCTCCGGCGTCACTGAAAACGCGTTGATCGTCGGCCCGGGCAGCCCGGACGAAATCACATTGACGATGCGCGAAGCGCGGGTCACGCCGGCGCCGTATGCCTCCAGCGTATAGGTGTTCTGTCCCGCAACTTGCGGGTAGTCCTGAATCGTGCCGACCACCGGCGCGTTGTCTAGGATCACCTGGTTGTTGCGCAGCAGCCGGACGCGATTCACCTGGCCCTGCACGCTCCAGCGCAGGGTGACGGCCTGGCCGAGCGTGACCTGATTCTGCGGGATCGTGGTGAACTCCTGGATCACCGGCGCGCCCGGCTGCTGGTTGACCTGGATGACGATCTGCCGGATCTCGATGGCACCGTCGAACCGCACGATACGCAGCTCATAGGTCGTCGTCACCCGTGGATACACCGTCTGCTGGCCGACCGTGGGCACCGGATACTGGCTCCACAACTGGCCTTGCGGGTAGAAGTATGCTGCTTGCGCGCTCTGCGCGTTCCACGTGAACACGACCGGCTGGCCGGGAGAAATCTGCGTCGGGCTGGCCGAGAAGGCGACGCCCGGGATGGGCGTCTGAGTGGGGATAACGGGTTGCGGCACGCGGATGCCGACGTATACGCGCGTGCCGAATCCGACGCCCCGATCATTGCGCATCCGCCAGAAGCCCTGATATGTCCCCGGCATGGTCGGCGCAACCAAGTCCACGTAGAAATCCACCGTCTGTCCCGACACGACCGGCTGCGCGATCACCTGCATCTGGCCGCCCATCTGCGCCAGCGGCGAGTTGCCGCCATCGTAGCTGAAGGTGTAGGCCGTCGTCCACGTGCACGTGCCGGAGTTGCGCACGCGCCATCCCTTGCGGAACGGCTGGCCGGGCTGCAACACGGGCGGGTTGGCCATATTCTGATCGTCGTAGGTCAGGTCTGCTATGAACGCCATGCCGTCTATGCAGGCGGGCGCAGGCTCGGTGACGATGATGATGGGCGGCGGTCCGGGCGTCGCAGTGGGGATGGGGGTGATCTGCTCGGGCGGCACGCCGAGGTATTGCGTGAGCAGCCGGGTGAGCGTGCCGTCGGCTTGCATCTGCGTCAACGCCTGGTCGAGCGCGCCCCGCAGCGTCGAGCCTTTGCGCGTCGCCACAGCAAGCTGTTGCACGTTCAACCGCTGGCCGACCAGCTTGTATTGCCCGCGCGACGCGTTGACGATGGATTGCATCGGGCTGAGGTCGGCCACGAGCAAATCAATACGGCGGCTGGCCAAGTCGCGCACGGCGTCGTCCAGCCGGGCGTAGAGGAGCAATTCGTTCGGCGAGCTCAGGCCGGTGTCCACCAGCCGTTGGCGCAGCCAGGTTTCATACACGCTGCCGCGCTGCGCGCCGATGCGCTTGCCGACGATGTCTTCCACCGAGCGGATGGCGACGATGGGCGAGTCGCTGAGCGCAATCATGCCGTCCTGGCTGATGTAGTAGTAGTTGGTGAAGTCCACGATCTGGCGGCGCGCGTCGGTGACGCTGACGGCTGCTGCGACGGCGTCCACCTGGCCCAGCCGCATCGCGTCCAGCACGCCTTCGAACGCGAAGTCACTGAACTCGACCTGCAGGCCCAAGCGCCGGCCGATCTCGCGCATGAGGGCGATATCCAGCCCGTCGAGCTGGTAGTTGGACATGTTGTAGAAGGCGAACGGCGGGTAATCGCCCGACGTGCCGACGCGCAGCTTGCCCGATGCCCGGACGCGCGCCAGGTCGTCGTTGGCCGGCGTCGTGGGCGCAACCGGCGGGGCGGTCGGCGCGGGCGTGGGCTGCGGCCCGCACGCGCTGAGCGCGATGGCAACGGTGATGATCGCGACGCCGATAAACGGCCGGGCTGGCTTGCTCACGAACGAACCTCCTGGACGGGGCGCATTCACCAAAAGGGACAGTGGGTAGCCGATGGCAGTGCCGTCGGCTACCCTGTGTAGTTTGCCACCCTAGAAATGCACCTTTTGAACTTCCGAATAACGCCGAATATAGCCGCGACCGGAGAATTGTCACGCCGATCGGAACAACCGGCGCCGGGCGTATTCCGCCGCCGCCTCGCGGATGAAGGCCGCCGTCTGCTGTGCGCCGTAGTCGCGCTCCAGCGCATCGGCGACGGCGAGCAGTTCGGCCTGCGTGGAGCGGCCGGGGCGCAGCGCTTCGTAGATGCGCAGCAGCTCCTCTTTCGGCACGGCGGTCAGCTCGGCGGCACGGCGCAGGTTCTCGGCCAATTGCGTGAAGCCGGCCGCCTGCGCGGCGTCCGCCTGCCGGCGCAGGGTGTCGGGGGAGACCTGCAAGTCGTCAATCAATCTTTCGTCTTTCATCTTTCATCTTTCGTCTTGCGTCTTGCGTCCTGCGTCATGCGTCTTGGTTCTTGGCTCTCGCTCGCCTCACACATCCGGCTCCCAGTCGAAGAACAGCTCCTGCGGCGGCTTGTCGC
Organism: Candidatus Roseilinea sp.; assembly: GCA_025055235.1. Classification (GTDB taxonomy): domain Bacteria; phylum Chloroflexota; class Anaerolineae; order J036; family Brachytrichaceae; genus JAAFGM01. The sequence continues at coordinate 20,442 of JANWYN010000109.1, forward strand.
ACACCTCCTCGGTCTCGCGGCGGTGCAGCAGCGCCGTCTTCACGATCAGCCGCAGGCGCGCCCAGTTGTCCACCGTCACCGGCACGGGCTTGACCACCTCGCCCTTGGCATACTTCGCCGCGTTGCGCCCAATCTGCTCGAAGGTCTCCAGCGTCAGGCTGGGCGAGAACGAGAACAGCTCCAGATTGTGCAGCCGGGGCATGCCGCGCTTGTGGATGACCGCCGTGCCGCGGCTCTGCAGGCCGATGCCGATGCCGCTGCCGCTGTAGCTCGATGCGGTGAAGCCGAGCTGAGCGCAATCGCTGGTGTGGTAGGCCTTGATCAGCCGGGCGACCATGCCCTCCTTTGCCACGCCGGTGAAGATGGCTTTGAGCACGTCCTCATGATCGAGGCCGTTGATCGTCTTGGTGAGCGCCGTGCCGAAGGCCGGCCCGACGCACACGATCACCTCGTTGAAGCGACCGGGACGCGCCGGCCCGATCTCGTGCAAGTTTTGCAGCGGCGCGCCCACCCGGTCGGCGATGAAGTCGCGCGGCGAGCGCGCCTGCGGCAGAGCGATGATCTCCTGCCAGCGCGCGCCTTGCACGCGGTAGCCGGTGCCCGGCCCGGCGTAGTCGTTGGGATCGGTGAGGGCGCTGAGCACGCGGAAAGAGGGAATCGGGAGTGGGGAGTCGGGAGTGGGTGGGTGAGCTAGCTCACCGTTTGTGCCAACGGCCACTTCGATTTCTTTTACTCCTTCGTGTGCTTCGCGCGCTTCGTGGTTCGAAACGAAAATCGCCGCCGGCTGCAGATAGTCGCCCAGCGTGCGCTGGCGCAGCATCTCGGCCAAGTTAGCGGCGATGCGCACGAACCCGCGCCGACGCAGCGCGGCGATCACGTCGCGCACATCCTGCGTCCCTTCCAGGAAGCGATCGGCAGCGGCCAGGTCGGCGACGATGTCGCGCGGCGGCATGTCGTCGCTGCCGTGGGCGACGACGGCGGCTTCCACTTCCTCGTCGCAGATCTCCGGGAAGCCCAGCTCGGCATAGACGGCCTGCACCGCGCGGGCGGCTTCGCGACGCACGGCCAGCGCCTCCACCTCGCGCACCGGCCGCAGCCCGCCGTCAATCTGCATGTCGCGCTGCAGCACGTTGTAATCGTCGAAGTCCTCGGCGTCGAAGTTGCCGCCGCCGAACATGTTGTCGCGGCGCGGCACGGCGCTGTAGCCGCTGAAGATGAAGTCCGTGCCGGGGATGAACTGCAACATCAGCTTGGCGCTCTTGCGGATGGCGCTGTGGCTGGCCAGCGCGTCGTTGCCGCTGGCGACCTCCAGGCCGAGCATCGCGGCGATGAGGTTCTCGGCCAGCACGGCGCGCACGCCGCCCGGCAGGCTCTCCGGCAAGGCGATGCACGAGATCGAGCCGTTCTGCACGCCCTGGCTGCCGGCGCCACGCGCCACGCACAGGCAGCGCGCCTCCAGGTACAGCATGCTCTTGCCTTCGCTGCTGCCCATCAGCGCTTCGCTGCCGGTGCCGCTGGTGAAGCGAATCTTCACGCCGCGCGAGGCGTAGGCGCTGGCGAGGAACGCTTTGCTCCATGGCGTGTCGTCGCCGTCCACGAAGCTGCGCTCGGTGCCGTACACGCTCAGCGTCTCGGCGTAGCTGGTCAGCCCCTTCATCGCCAGGCGCAGGCCCATGCTCTCCTCGATGGCGCACTGGGTGAGCACGCCGCCGCGGCCGGTCTGCGAGCCGATCAGCACGCACAGCGCGTTCAGCGGCGCCATGCGCGCGATGCCGACGGTGGTTTCGATCTCGGCGAAGCCGCGCAGCGCTGCTTCGGCGGCGTCGGCGGCCAGCAGCGCCGGGTTCTCGCGGCGGTTAGTGACGTGCGCCTGGTTGGCCGGCGTCTTGCGCACGCGCATCTTGGCCAAGCCCATCATCATCTCCAAGACGCTCATGTGCCGCACGATCTCGCACAGCTTGGCCGGCGTGCAGCCCAGTGCCAGCCGGCGCACTTCGCGCGCAGGCACGTTGATGTCCACCAACATGCGCGCGATGTGCAGCGACGGCATGGCCATGGCTTCTTCGGCCACGCTCAAGTCGAGGAAGTGATCGGCGATGAAGGTATCGAGCGCGTCGAACTGCGCGCGCGGCTTGCCATCCATCTCTATTACCCTCGTGTGCGGGGGAGATTCGAGGGTCAACGACGGTTGGGGATCGTTCGGCCCGTCGGCGACGATCAGGCCGGCGTCGGGCCACGCCTCGACGAAGGTTTCCTTATTGATATCGCGTTCGGCCAGCAGGGCGAAGCGTTTGGAATGGGTCATGGCAAACGTAGTGTACGGGAATTCGGCAAGCCGGGGGCATGCGCGTATAGGGGCGAACATGTCGCGCGGCAGGGCGCGGACGCCGTTCCGCGCCGGTGATGTTAAACCAGCCCTAGCCAATACAGCGGATACAAATATTTTGCCGACTGCGCTGTGTAGCCGTAGGGCGTGAGCGCGAGGTTGACGAATGCGACGGCGCACAGCAACAGCACGCTGCGCAGCACCGGCGGCGCTTCCGGCCAGCCATGGCGGATGCGCAGCCGGTTCCAGCCGTGCTCGATCACCAGCAGCAACCCTAGCCCAAAGCCCCACGCCGCGCCGAACAAGCTCACCGAGTGCCACAGCCCGCACGCCGTCATCGTCAACAACACGTTGCGCACCGGATGGCGACGATGCCCACCCAGCGATTGATACACATAGTCGTTCAGCCAGCGCGTGGTGGTGATGTTCCAGTTGCGCCAGAAATCGCGCATGCGGTTGATGCGCACCATCTTGAGCACTGGCGCGAAGTTCTCCGGCAGGGTGATGCCGTACAGGCTGGCCACGCCGATGCCCAGGTCTATGAACGCCGAGAAGCCGATGTAATAGGCAATCGCCGAGACGATGGCAGCGGCGAAGAGTTCGAGGAACGGCCGGCCGGCGGGGCTGAGCAGAATCGTGTTCGGGTTGAACGTGACGAAGACAAGCGCCAAGAAGACGCCCTTGAACAACGCTTGCCCGATGCGGAAGATGCCCTTGCGCAGATGCGCGACCTCCAATCGCTCCGGTAAGTTCGTAAACTGCTCCGACCAGCCCTGGTAGCGGATGAGCGGCAGATGCACAAAGGTAGGGAAGAACAGGCACCACGCCGCATAGGTGAACGGATGCGGCGGCGCAACCGGCGCGCGCGGCGCCGTTTCGTTGGGCCATGGGCCGGCGCCGTAGTCCACGCTGAAGTGCACCATCCGAAGGAAGGTGAACGCTGCCGTGAGGCCGATAGTGGGCAGCACGTATCCCGGCGTCAACCCTGACCAATCCAGCCAGGGCGTGAACGTGAGCAAGCCGAACAACCCGTGCAGCGCGGCGTAGAGTGCGACGACGCCGGCGACGATCCACGTCCGAGGCACGCCACGACAGACGGCAAGGTAGACCAGTGCGCAGATCGCCCCCGTGACGACCACAAGCATCGCCGGACGTTGATAGCCCAGCAGCACGATGGCGATGCTGATCGGAATGAGCGCCTTGGGCCGGTGCGCGTGCGGGATCAGCCAATAGACGACCGCGCCGAGGCCGATGGCCGCCAGCGTGCGAAACGTCACCAGCACCTGTAGCGCGCTGGCGGCATACGGCAAGAACTGATCGAACGATGCCATGTTCATAGCTGCTTACAATCTAGTCTATGCAACTTCCCGACCTACGCATCTTGCCGCTCGACCTGCTCATACCGCACGAGCGCACCGATCCACGCCGCGTCAACCCACTGCTCGCGCGCATTCGCGACGAAGCCGTGCTGCGCAACCCGCCGATCGTCGCGCCGTTTGGCAACGGCGACAAACAGTTCGTCGTGCTCGATGGCGCGAACCGCATCACGGCCATGCGCGCGCTCGGTGTGCCGCATGTGCTCGTACAGGTGGTGGACTACAGCCAAGTGCAGTTGTTCGTATGGCATCATGCCATCACCCAGTGCAGCATGGAGGAGCTGCTGGCGCAGGTGCGCAGCATCTCCGGGCTGCGCATTTGCGAAGGCGACTTGACCCATGCGCGCGCCTTGCTGGCGCGCCGCGAGGCGCTGGCTTTTATCTCGTGTGACTACACCCACAAGGCCGACATCCTGTGCGGCGGCGGCGACGTGCGCGAGCGCACCGAGCTGCTCAATCAGCTGGTGGACGTTTACGAGGGCTGCGCCAAAGTGCAGCGCACCACCAGCGACAACTTGCGCGAAGTGCGGCAGTCCTTCCCTGACGCCAGCGCAGTGGTGGTCTTCCCGCGCTACGAGCCGGCCGAGATCATCGAGCTGACGCGCACCGGCGTGAGGTTGCCCGCCGGCATCACGCGCCACGTGCTACCGCTGCGCGCGCTGCGCGTGAATTACCCGATGGCGATCCTGTGCAGCGACATGCCGCTGGCGCAGAAGCAAGGCCATCTAAGCGAGTGGATTCACGAGTGCATCATGAACCGGCGCGTGCGAACCTACGTCGAACCGACGGTGTTGTTTGACGAGTGAACAGGTCGTCAGGTCATTGGGTCGCCAGGTCGTCAGGTCGTCAAGTCATCAATCATCACTCATCAATCATCACTCATCAATCATTCATCGGTCGTCAGTCGCTGAGCATTGGTACAATCTGTGCGTCATCGTGTCCACAGTCCGGCCTTCGTTGAACGATCTTGCCCGTGGTGCTGTCGCCGCGCTGTTATCGGCGGCACTTTCGCTGCCATCGCTCTCGCTTTCAGCTTCCTACGCACAAGACCAACCGCCGGCTGTGCCGGCTGCGTCGCCCACCCCTGACCCGAACGCGCCGCCTCAACCGCCGGTCGAAGCCCAACCCGCCGAGCTGCCCACGGCGGTGATCGAAGTCGTGGCGACGCCAGAACCGACGGAAACGCCCATCCCGCTGCCGCGCAGCAACGATCCGCTGGTGCGCTTCGTCCAGGTGGGCGAGACGCTGAACAGCCTCGCTGCGCAGTCCGGTTTCTCGGCCAGTGACCTCGCCCTGCGCAACAGGCTTACCAATCCACACTTGCTGCTGGTCGGCCAGCAGATTCGCATGCCGGCGGCGCCGTCGAACAACATTCAGTTGTATCGCGTGTCGGCCGGCGACACGTTGGTGAGCATTGCGGCGCAGTATGGCGTCTCGCCTCATGCCCTGCGCCGCACCAACGATCTGCCGTGCAGCGCGTGCTTGGTGTTCGGCCAAATATTGCGCGTGCCGCAGACCGGCGTAGCCAGCAACCTGCCGGAACCGTTCAAGCGCATCGAGGTCTTGCCCGTCGTGCCGCGCCAGGGCGAAGTGATCGTCGTGCGCGTCGCCGCGCGCGCCCCGCTGCAACAGATCACCGGCATGCTGGCCGACCGGCCGCTGCGCTTCGCCCAGAAAAACGGCGAATACATCGCGCTGAGCGGCGTGTCGGCGCTGCAGGAGCCGGGGGTTTATCCAATCGCCATCCGCGCCATCACACAGAACGGCCTGGCCAGCGTGGTGCAAGGCCGGCTGCAAGTAGGCGCCGGACGCTTCGGTTATGAGAACCTCAGCCTCAGCGCAAAGTTGATGCCGCTGCTCGAACCTCAGGTCAACCAGGAGGAGCGGGCCGAACTCGACGCGATCTTCAGCGACTTTTCGGGCACGCAGTGGTGGCAAGGGCCGCTGCAATGGCCGATCAAGAGCAAGATTGTGTCGTACTACGGCACACGGCGCAACTTCAACCGCGGCAAGCTGAACACCTTCCACAGCGGCATAGACCTATCGGCGCGCGTCGGCACGCCGGTCAAGGCGGCTGCGCCCGGGCGCGTCACGGCTGCACAGGCGTTTCCAATTCGTGGCAATGCCATCATCCTGGATCACGGTCGCGGCGTGTTCACCGTGTATTGCCACCTGTCGAAGTTCGAGGTCGAGGTGGGCCAGATCGTCAACGCCGGCGACGTGATCGGCTACACCGGCAACACCGGTCGCAGCCTGGGCCCGCATTTACATTTCGAGCTGGCCGTCGGTGGCGTGACCGTCAACCCGCTTGCTTGGCTGGAACGCGAGCTGCCCTGACATGCGCCTGTCGTCCCTCTTCGGCGTCACGCTGCGCGAAGCGCCCGCCGGCGTCGAGTCCGCGAGCCACCAGTTGCTGTTACGCGCCGGCTTCGTCCGTCCGATCGGCACGGGTCTCTTCGCCTACCTGCCGCTCGCCCGTCGCGCGCTGGTCAAGATCGAGCATGTGCTGCGCGAGGAGCTGAGCGCCATCGGCGGCCAAGAGATGCAGTTGCCGGTCGTGCTGCCTGCCGAACTTGCAGGCGCAGCCGGCGCCGAGGCGGCGCGCTTCACAGATCGCAAAGCGCGCGACCTGGCGCTGGCCGCATCGTGGGAAGCCGCGATCGCCGAGGTCGTCAGGAGCGAGATCCGGTCGCATCGCCAACTGCCGCAGTTGGTGTTTCACGTTCAGTCGCAGTTCCGCGACGAGCTGCGCCCGCGCGCCGGCCTGCTCAACGCGCGCGAGTTCACGGCGCTGCAAGCGTTCGCGTTGGCCGCCGACGACGCCGGCATGCAGGCGCAGTACGGCGCGCTGCGCGAGGCGTGGCTGCGTGCCTTCCGGCGTTGCGCGCTGCCGGTCATCATGGTTGAGGCCGGCATGGGCGATGCCGTCGCGCATCGCTTCGTGTATCTCACGCCGGAGGGCGAAGACGAGATCGTCGCGTGCGACGCGTGTGGTTACGCCGCCGACCGGCGCGCAGCAACCTTTCGCAAGCCGCTGGGCAACGCCGAGCCGCTCCGGCCGATTGAGAAGGTCGCCACGCCTGACGCCAAGACGATCGAAGCGCTGGCGCGCTTCCTCGCCATCCCGCGGCGCAAGACGGCCAAGGCGGTCTTCCTCGTGGCGACAGACGATGCAGCCGAAGGCCGGCAAGCACGCTTTGTCTTCGTCGTGATTCGCGGCGACATGGAGGTGAACACGGCCAAGCTGGCCGCTGCGCTCGGCACGACCGACCTGCGGCCGGCGACCGACGACGAGATTCGCGCCGCCGGCGCGGAGCCGGGCTATGCGTCACCTGTCGGGTTAGCCGAGCAGATTCACCGCTCGCCGTTGCCGGTGGTAGTCGTCGTGGACGACGCCGTGCCGGCCTCGCCCAACCTGGTCGCCGGCGCAAACGTGCCTGGCTATCACTTGTTGAATACGAACTACGGCCGGGACTACACCGCCCACATTGTGGCCGACATCGCTGCTGCCGGCGAGGGCGATGCCTGCCCGCGATGCGGCGCGCCGCTGCGCTTGACCCAAGGCGTGGCTGTCGGTCGTATGCGCTGGCTCAGCGCATCGTATGCCGAAGCGATGCGCCTGGCATATCGCACTGCCGATGGCGCATCGCGGCCGGTGATGATGGCGAGCGCGGGCGTCGGCGTCAGCCGGCTGCTGGCGTGCATCGCCGAGGCGCACCACGACGACAACGGGCTGATCTGGCCGCCGAGCGTCGCGCCGTACGGGGTGCATCTGGTGGCGCTGGCCGGCCGGGATGGCGACGCACTCGCCAAGGCCGAGGCGCTCTATCGCGACTTGCAACGCGCAGGGATCGAAGTGCTCTTCGACGACCGCGCCGAGTCGCCCGGCGTGAAGTTCGCCGACGCCGACCTGATCGGCCTGCCGTTGCGCGTCACCGTTGCGCCGAAGTCGCTGGCTGCCGGCGGCGTGGAATTCAAGCGCCGCGATGCCGAAGCGCGGGAGATCGTGCCGCTCGGCGATGCGGTCGAGCACGCGCGGCGCATGCTCGATCAAATGGCTGCCGAGGTCGAAGCCGGCGCGTGGCACGCGCTGTAAAAACATGCTACGACAGGTCAGACCTGTCTTCAGCGCAATTCGCTACTCCCCAGAAATCTCGACCAAGTCCTCGCTCGCGTTAAGCAGCGCAATCACAGTCGGCAGCTCTTTTGTCAGCACCTGCTTGAGGCGATTGTTCGAGGTGTTGCCGCACGTCACCCAGATGATTTTGGGCGGTGCACCGAGTTGCTCCTGCAACTCGACGAAGTCACCATCTTTTGTCATCACTGTCGCTGATGCCGTTCGTGCGGCGAAGAAGATAACAGTGTCGGTCGCATCTCTCAACCCCAAGTCGCGAACGGCGGTAGCTTCGATGCCGGGGAGGTTAAGTGAAATCCATGTCGCTATTGCAGGCGATAACCGCGCGTCAACCCATAGTTTCATGAGGCGACAAGAATTGGATGGTCGAGACGACGGGCGGCAAATCGGGCAACGGCTTGTATGTCCTCAATCTCAAGATCGGGGAGCTCCTCGAGAATCTCGGCGGGGGTGAGACCGGCGGCGAGCAAATCCAACACGTCAACGACCCGAATTCGCATGCCACGAATGCACGGCCGTCCACCACACTGCTCGGGATTCACAGTGATTCTCTCAGTCAGATTTGTCTGCATCGTCCTTACCTCTTACGAAGCAATGGTCTGCGCGCCGATATCGCCGTCGAAGTTCTAATTGCTCAGCGAGCGCACTTTTTATAGGCCACTGCGGGCTTTGCCGATGAGCAATTATAGGTTCCGTAGGTGAATCCGGAGTCTCTTTGCCGGAAACCCACTTCGTGCGTTTCTCGAAGAAACCCGGTTTCTCGTTTCCAATGAGTTGGAGGAGGCGCTATGGTGCGCCTCTGGAAAGACGGGTCAGACCGCTTCGAGCGGTCTGACCTGTTCATAGGCTAACGCTCAATCGTGAACGCCGCCCCGTCGCTCCGCCCGAACACCTCGGGGAAGTAAGTCTGCTCGGCCGACGCCGGCATTACCTTGAACTGGCCGGCGATGCTGGGCCGGATGACGTAGGTGTATTCGTACGTGCCGGCGGGCAGGTAGCTGGCGAAGACGGCCACGCGGTCGTCATAGATCTCCCGGTGGTTGAAGTACCACCAGCCCCAGCCGCCCTTGCCGCCGAAGATAGGGATGACCGGCTCGTCGCCCAGGTTCAGCGTCTGGCTGGTCTTCAACGAGGTGTCCACCGCTTCTGCGCCGCTCGGCAGCGGGTCGGTGATGCGCAAGTAATACAGCTCGCTCGGCGCGACGATGGTCAAACGCACGCGCACGTTCTGCCCGATCTTCGCGCCGTTGATGGCCGGGCACGGCTTGTCCGGCGCCGGCGCGCAGTCGGCCAGCTCGTACTTGCGCGCGATCACGATACCGCGGTTGATGGCCGGCGCGGCGTCCGCGGGCAGATAGGCGCGCAGGTGCGCGGTGTAGTACAGCCGGCCCTCGCCCGCGCCGCGCTCGAAGGCCAGCTCGTTGGCCTGCGTCCGCAACAGGTTCGCGACGGCGACCACCGCTTCCGCCGACTCGCCCTGCGGATTGGCCTGGCCGCGCAGCAGGCTCTGGTCGTTCAACGTGACGCGCCAGTCGAACGCGCTGCGGCGCTCATCGGTCGCTCGGATCCATTCGGCGAAGGCGACGATGGCCCAAGCAGTCTCTTGGGTGGTGGACCAGCCACTGCCGGTGCGCGCCGCCATCAACCATCGCACGGCATTGGGCGCGAACGCGCTGCGCGGGTCGAGCCGCGCCAGCGCCGCCAGCACGATGCCTGTGCTGCGGGTGTCGCTGCTCCAGTTGGCCCAGTCGCGCTCGCGTTCCTGCCACGATACGCCGGTCGCGCTGGGGATCGCCGCCGCCTGAATGTCGGCCAACAGCGTCTTGATGCGCGAGTCGCCCGGGTTGATCCTGTCCAGCGCCATGGCCAGCAGCGCCCGGCCGTAATGGCTGAGCTTGGCGCGGTTCTCGTAGAGCGCGCCCAGCCGGCCACTGTCACCGCGCCCGGCCTCAGTCTGCACGAACAAGATGTAGGCTTGGCGATTGGCTGCGGTCGCGTCGGCCAGCGCGCTCGGCGGCTTGAGCTGCTCACTCAGGTAGTTGAGCGCGCGGTTCAGCGCGCCCTCGTCCACCGGGAAGCCGGCCTGCTGCGCGCGCGCCATGGCCCACACGACGTGGGCGCTGACCATCGGGTCACTAGGGCTGCTGATCCACCAGCCCCAGCCGCCGTCGCTGTGCTGCTGGCCGTATAGGCGCTGCAGCGCTGCGGCAGCATCGTAGGCGGCTGTGACACCGGCCTGCACCAGCGCCAGGTTGACGATGATGCGCGAGGCGGTCCATTCGGCGCTCTCGTAGGGATAGGCCTCCAGCGCCTGCACGCCCTTCGCTGCCGCGACACCCAAGCCGGTATCCACGCGCACGGTTAGATCGCCCCGGCCGGTGTCGAGCCGCGGCGGCAGGGCGATCAGCTCGAGCTTGCGCCCCGGCTCGCCCAGGTCGCCCGCCGTGCCAACCGTCTCCGGCGCGGAATAGCGCAGGATCGGGATGCCGTTCGGCGCGCCCAACAGTCCGGGCTGCGCGCTATCTTGCAGGCCGCCGCCGGCCACCGTCATCGTGATCTCCGACGAGGCCACCGCGCCGGTCGCGGGCTCTTGCACGGTCACCGTCCAGTCCACGCGCGTCGTGCTGCCGGCCTTTACGTTGACCTGCTGGATGGCGTCCCCGCCGATCAGCGTGAGGCCGGTGGAGGCGAGGGCGACCTGCACATCCAGATCGGCCGCGGTGTTGTTGTTCACCACCGCGCCGATGGTGACCGTGTCGCCGGCAACGAAGAAGCGCGGGGTGACCGGCCGCACCAACAGCGGTTTAGTGGAGACGACCTCGTTGGTCGCCTCGCCCACGCGCGTGTCGGGCGTAATGGCGCGCGCGGTCATCCGCCAGGTGGTCAGATTATCGGGCAGGATGATCTGCACGCGCGCCCGGCCATCGGCGCCGGTCTGCACCACGGCGTTCCAGTAAGCCGTGTCTTTGAAGTTGCGACGGGTGAATTGCACATCGGCGAGCGCTTCGCCGCCTCCACCGCCGCCCTTGGCCTCTGCCGAGAGGAGTCTCGAGGTGATGCGATCCACGTTCACGCTGAGCGTGCTGGACGTGCGCACGCTGAGCGGGCGCCGGCCGTAGAAGGCGTCGAGGATCGGCTCCACGTTTGGATCGGCCAGGCTGAGCACGGCTTTGTCCACCAGCGCCAGCGACAGTTCGGCTTGCACGGGGTTGCCGGCGGCGTCGGTCACGCGGATGTCGTAGGTGGCCGTGTCGCGCGGGGCGTATTGCGCCCGGTCGGGCGTGATCTCGATGTTGAGGGCAAACTGCGCGGGATCCACCTCAAACTGGGTGTAGCCCAGCCGGTAGGCCGGCACGGGGTTGTCGCTGCTCACACCCTGAACGATGAGCACCGAGACATAGACGTTCGGCGCGAAGCTCGGCTCGATGGGGATGTCGAGCACGTCGCTATTGCTGCGCAGGGTGATCGTCTTGCGCTGGAGGAAGCCACCGCGCTCGATGGTGAGCAGCGCAGTGGTCGCGCCCTGGAAGGGCGACGGCACCAGCACGCGGGCCGTCTCGCCCACCTGGTAGCTGCGCTTGTCGGCCTTCAGCTCGATGCGGTCGTTGTTCTCCACCCGCCAGGCCACGTATTCGCCGGCCGACGAGACGTAGACCGACGTGCCGGCCGCCACGGCAGGCTCCGTGCCGGCGGGGCCGGCAGCGACGATGTGATACTCGCCGCCCTCCTGCGGCCGGAAGCCGGCCAGCGCTTTGCCGTCGGCGTCGGTCGTGATGGTGATCGAGAACACCTCGGTATCGCTGGGCACGGAGGAGTAGTACAGCCCGCCGTAAGGATCCTGCTCCTGCGTGGTGAACCACTGCCGGCGGTTGAACGACACGACGACGGGCTTGTTCGGCATAGGTTGGCCGTCCCAGCCCACCGAGATCACGTCAACGGTGACTTCGTCGCCTGCGTTGAAGACGTATCCGCGCGGGGCAATGCCGAAGTAGAACGCGCCCTTGTGCACGACAACGCTGACGCGCGCCGAGACGCTCTGGTCGTTGACGTCGGTCACGCTGGCTTCCAGCGTGAAACGCGCGCTGGTCTTGCGCTTGCTCAAGTCGGCCGGCAGGCTGAGGGTGAAGCGGCCCTGCGCGTCGGTGACGCCCTCGCCGCTGGCGATCGGTTCGTTGAAGCCGAAGATGCTGCGCGGGCTGAAGTCGAAGTCGCCAAAGGTATAGCTGCCGGCGCCGGTGTAGCGGTCGAAGAAGTAGTCCGTCGCAAGCAACGACCAACGCACCTGGGCGCCCGCGACGTTGCCGCCGAAGAAGTATTTGGCGTCGAAGGTAGCGTTGATCGTCTCGCCGTCGAGGTAGTCGGTCTTGTCCGTCGCCGCCGTCACCTCGAACTCCGGCACGCGATAGGCCGCGACCAGGAACGACACGCCGTAGTAGCTGCACGGCGGCTCATCCTGCCCACGGTTGAGCCGGGGCACGCAAATCTGGATGAAGTACTGACCGGTGGGCGCGCCGTTGTCTAGGGCGAACTGGCCGTTGAAGCCGCCATTGGCATCCAGGGGAACGGTCGTGCTGACGACCTGCTGGCCCTGGCCGTTGAAAATGGTCAGGTTGACCTGCGTGACATCCGTCGGCACGGTGTAGCGAGCATCGTCGTCGCGGCGCACGATGCCTTTGTAGAACACCATCTGGCCGGGGCGATAGACCGGCCGGTCGGTGTAGAGGTAGGCGAAGAACGGCTCGGCCTGGTAGCGCCCGGGCAGATTGAAGTCGTAGATGTTGATGCCGAAGGACATCTCGCTCCAGGCGACGCCGAACGGCCCACCTGGCTCACCTACCAGCGCGTAAAGCGTGTGATACGGGCGGTAGCGCTCGGGGAAGGTGACGAAGGCCTGGCCGGCCTCTTCACCGCCGCCGGTCGTCGCAGAGGCGATCTCGGCGAAGGTATTGTCGCGGAAAGAGACGAGCACACCCGACAACGACGCGCCGGTGTTCAGGTTCGTTACCCAGGCCAGCCCCTCGCGGTCGCCGCGCTTCAAGCCGATGTGCACGTTAGTGACGATGAGGATGTGGCGGATGGGTTGAAAGTCACGATCGAGGGCGACCAGCTCCGGCGCGCTCACGGTGAGCAGGTAGATGCCGGTCGGCAATGCACCGCCGCCTTCGCTGAGCGAGACTTTGTAATTGTCCGATTCGTTTAACCCGGCAGTGGTCATCACCGACCACCGGTGCACCATCTGGTCGGCGCCGGGTTTGAAGGCGCGCAGGTTTTCATACGAGTTGACTGCGCCGGTGAGGTCGTAGAACTGCTGAGGCGTGAGTGACGCCAGCTCGAAATCGAGCCGGGTGACGTTGCGATAGAGCACGAACAACTGCGTCGGCTGCGCGGCGTTGTAGGTGCCGACCAGGCCGTCGCTCTGCACGATGACGAGCGGCGGCAGCGGGCCGGTCGAGAAGCGCACTTCGGTGTCCCGGCCGATCTTGACGCCGTAGATGTCGGTCGCGTCGCCGCCGATGCGCACGCGGTAGTTGGTGGACGGCTTGAGGTTAACGTAGAGTGCGAACTCGTTGCTGAACTCGTCGTAATAGCTGTACACGCCGGTCAGCGTGATGGGCGGGTCGAACGCCAAGTTGGCGATGACGGTGGGCACGGACATCGGCGCGCTGAAGCGGATGGCGAAGCCGTCGGTGGCCGGTGCACGGTCCTGGCCATCGGCCGGGCGCGTTTTTACCACTGTCGGCAGCGGAACGGCCTGAAAGGTCGTGGTCGTTTCGACAGCCGTCGCGCCAGAACCGGCAGCGGCGCGCGCGCCGGCTTTGACGCGCACGGTGTAGGTCTGCCCGCGCTGGTAGTCCTCGTCGGGCACGAAGGCCATCACCTCGCCGAAGGACCTGGGCAGGGGGGGCGCGCCGGCGGGCTGCGATGCCGGCTCGAACGGCTGGGGAGAAGGTTCAGGCGGCGGCTCGTCGGCCCAGCGGAAAGACCCGCGCACCGGCGGCTCGATCACGAACGCCGCCTCGGCGCTGGCGCGATCCATCTTCTGGCTGAAGGTGACGCTGATCGGCTGGCGCAGGCCGATGTTCTTCGCGCCGTCGGATGGTGCGATGAACTTGACGACCGGCGCGGCCACGCTGAACGTCCAGACGTAGTCGCTTTCCAGCAGCGCGCCGGTGGTGTCCCGCAGGCCGGCAGCAACGCGACCCTCGTAGGTCGCGCCGGCTTGCAGCGGCTGTGATGGTTGGAAGACGTAGATGCTGGTGTTCAGCCATTGGCCGCGGCCGGCGACCGGTGGGTTGAACGTCACCGGCGCAGGCAGATTGGCCTGTTCGTCCAGCGTGGTGAGCGGGACGACCGGCCGGTTGAACAGCACGGTGATCGTCGCGTCGGCGGTCACATCTTGCGCGCCGGCGGCGGGGATGGTCTGCGCGACGGCCAGCGCGCCGACGGTGTTGACGGTGAACGACTCCGGCCGGGCCAGGGCCAAGCCCTTGGCGCTCTTGGCGTCGGTCGAGAGCGAGACGGTGTAGCGCGTCGCGCGCGCCCAGTCTTGGCTCGGCTTGAACAGGGCGCGGTTATCGCTCGTCCACTCCAGCTTGCCGGTCACGGCGACGCCATCGGCGGTTTGCACGCTGAGCGCGCGCTCCACCGAGCGGCGATCCATCGGTTGGTCGAAGATCAGCTCGATGGGCTTGTCCACCGGCAGCTCCTCGCCCTGAACCGGCGCGCGATCTACCAGGATCGGGTTGACGAGCGGGCGCGGCGTGGGCGATGGGCCGGGCGTGGCCGGCGGGTTGATCTGCACGGTGATCTGCGGCGTGACGTCCGGCTCAGCAGTCGGCTGAGGCGCCGGCTGGCTGCAGCCGGCGAGCGTGATCGAGGCAGTGAGCGCGCAGCTCACCAAGCGGGCGAGTAGATTTTTGCGCATAGGATTTGCACGAACAAGAAACTGGTCTCTTCAGCGTACCTTCGCACTACGACTTCCCTCACTCTTCCTCACTCGATATATCGCTCTTTCATCACGCACTGCCGGTAGGTCATCGAGCCAAGAGAGATTCCTGCCGATGATCAGCTCCTTCATTTGAGCGTGGTGAGTTCCCTTCATCGGTATCAGGCGCATTTGAAAGCCGCGTCGGCGTGCCATGTCTTTCACTTCTTCGGCCTCATCGTAGGTCATCAGAAAATCGCCCACGAGGGATTCACACAGCGTGAAAAGCGCTTCATGATCGAGTTGATGATGCTTATAGAGTCGCCTCCCTGCCCTCTTTCCGCCGGCGGTGTAGGGAGGATCTATGAAGTACACGACATCCGGTTGTGTCGCGAACTCGGCCATCACCTTCAAACCATCATCGTGACGAAAGTCAATTCGGCTCGCGACTCGATTGAGATTGACAAGGCGCTGCGCCAGCGTTTTTGGATACCAACGTGAGCTGATCCCCTTGTTGTTCTCTCCATGACGGATGAAGCTTGCACCCTCGGCGAGTATCCCTCCATGCAAGGTTCGGTTTTTTAGGATCGTCTGGAACGCCTGCTCTCTTCTGGATTCCGCTGCCTGCTGGAGTTCTGCCTCCACAGCTTCCCTCGTCATTCGAAACGTCAAGATTCGATGAGCAAGCCACTCAGCATCGCCGCCCACGATGGTTTCCCAGACGGCTGCTACTTCGTTATCCAGTTCGACCATGACGGCTCTGTCAACCCAATTCTCGAAGAGAGCAGTGAGGCTAATAATCCCGCCACCGGCGAACGGCTCTACCAGAGCGCGCGGCCTGGCTTTTAGGCTAGCCATCCAACGCCGAAATGTCGGCACGAACCAAGTCTTCCCACCGGGATAACGGAAAGGGCTTCGCTGTGGCACAGAAGCAACGTTCACCGGTCGGGGCAGAGCTGCTCCTTCGGATATTTCAGGAAACAACGAAAGCTTCATCTGAGTTGCCATGGTCAAAACGGATTCTCAATCGTTTGATTCGTCGGCGGGGTCTCCAATTGCTCATCGAGCCGCTCCTGAAGCAGCCTGATGAAGTCTTCCATCCTGCCCGGCGATGGCCTGGTCATGGCGAGCAACGCCGGCTCAAACTTCGTAAACGTTTCGCTCACCTTAGTCAGACGATACCGCCCTGAGTCCGGTTCCAAGTCATAGATGAGCCAAGCGATGTCGGCTTCGCCCTTGGAGACCGGCTCTAGCGCGGGCAAAGTTGCATAAAAAGCCTTGCTGAGCGCTACAGCGATCCGCTTGTTCCAACTGCGCAGGATTCCGCCCTTATAAACGACGAGGGTAGCTGGGTTCCCTTGACCAATCTATGGCGGCCCAAGTTTCAGGATCGCTCATGTAGCGCTCGAACGGCTCGCGAACATTCCCGGAGATATAAACAGCTTGAATCTCAAGCGCCCCAAAGTCAATCACCTTTCCACTTTCGTCATAGGCAACAAGAACCACATCTATGTTCCCTGCCGACTTGCCGTTCGCGTCATTCAATCGCACTTCGGTCAGAGAAGTCCACCGTGTTCCTCTCTCGAAGAAGAAATCCGCAGCATGGTCAGCCACGATCCAGTCCTCGCGAAAACGCACAGGGCAGGTAATGACCGGTTCGTTCTCATGGTAAATGCTACAGACACCCAGCGGGTTCTTCGCCTTGTCCTTCGTGCAATTCGGCACTTTGTTGTTGAAAGGGCATAGGCGATGAGCGCGATATCGCTTTGCCGAGTCGGTCTGATCGGTTACCAAGTGACCGAAGACCTCTGCTAATGGTTGTCCGCTTAGGCTCATAAGCGCTCTTCTCAACTTCCTCAGGTCACAGGCAACAAGGCTACGCCGAATCCTTTAAAGGCACTTTGTTTGATCAAACGATGGATAAACGACGGTTCGCGCCGACCGGGCTGCCTTTGGAAGATTATCTACCATCAGCGCAACGATTCAAGCACGCCGGCAAGGCGCATACCGTTCATCCGCTAGAATGCGCAACGATGGTTGAACGACTCAACCGCCTGGCCGCCAGCTTCGAGCGTCACTGGCTGGCCATCCTGGTCGGCATCCTGCTCACGTATTCGTTGCTGCCGTTCGGCGCGCCGGTGCTGAAGAAGCTCGGCTTGGATTCGCTGGCGCAGATGATCTACCAGCCGTACAAGCTGACCTGCCACACCTATGGCTTTCGCTCGTTCTTCCTGTTCGGCGAGCAGTTCGTCTATAGCCGCCCCGAATTCGAGCAGGCGTCGGGGATAGACACCGGCACGTTCGCCGGCCTGCTGCAGTCGCGCGACTTCCAGGGCGACGAGCAGATGGGCTATAAGGTCGCGCTGTGCCAGCGCGACGTAGCGATCTACTTCGCGATGGGCGTCAACGGCATTGCCTATGCGCTGGTGCGTCGCCGCGCCCGGCCTATGCCCTGGCTGCTGTTCGTGCTGGTCGGCATCGTGCCTATCGGCGTTGACGGGTTCTCGCAGTTGCTCAGCCAGCCGCCGTTTAACCTCTTCGCCTACCGAGAGAGCAACTGGGTGCTGCGCCTGGCGACCGGCGGGTTGTTCGGGTTCAGCCTGGCGTGGCTGATCTTCCCGCTGATCGAGGGCGCGTTCAAGCCGCTGCCGGCTGAGCCGCGCACCGTCGCCCGCCACGATTGAAGCCATGGACACGCAGAAGCGATCTTTCCCCTTCGGCCTGATCCTGCTGGGCGCAGCCGCGGCGCTGGTCGGCGTTGGGCTGGCGCTGCTGGTCTTGAGCAGCAGCAGTGCAGCGCAGCAGCGCGGTCTGCCCATCCTATCCTCCTCCACGCGCGCGCTGTTGCGCGAGGGCGCGCCGGCGCCGGAATTCACGCTCAAGACGCTCGACGGCCGGCCGGTTACGCTGTCCGACCTGCGCGGCAAAGCGACGCTGATCAACTTCTGGGCGTCGTGGTGCCCGCCATGCCTGGAGGAGACGCCGGCGCTGATCGCTGCTTACGACGAGCTCAAACGGACGAACTCCAACGTCGAGTTCATCGGCATCGGCACCAACGACGACCGCGCCAACCTGCAGAAGTTCGCCGAGAACAACCGCATCCCATATATCATCGTCGAAGACCCAGACGGCAAGGTGAGCGACGCCTACGGCGTGCTCGGCATGCCCACTACTGTGTTTGTGGACGGCAACGGCGTGGTGCGGCGCATCTGGAACGGCGCGATCAAGAAGGAACAGGTGATTGAGATTATGCGTGGGATCAGGTAGGTGGTAATTGGTAAACGGTAATTGGTAATTGATGATTGATGATTGGAGATTGGAGATTAGAGATTGGCAATTGACACGATCGGCATCTCCCAAATCATCAATCATCAGTTACCAGTTACCACTTACGAATTACCAAACTCGACTCACTCGCCAAATGACCCAGCCATCCCAGTCTCCCATCACACTCGCCGTCATCGGCGGCAGCGGGCTATACGCCATGCCCGGCCTGACCGATGTCGAAGAAGTCACCATCCACACACCGTTCGGCGACCCGTCGGACGCGATCGTGATCGGCACGTATCACGGCTGTCGCATCGCCTTTCTGCCCCGCCACGGGCGCGGGCATCGCTACAACCCCAGCGAAGTGCCCTACCGCGCCAACATCTGGGCGCTCAAGTCGCTGGGCGTGAAACACGTCGTCAGCGTGAGCGCATGCGGCAGCCTGCGCGAACACCTGCGCCCGCGCGACATCGTCGTGCCGGACCAGTTGTTTGACTTCACCAAAGGCAAGCGCGCCTACTCGTTCTTCGAGGGCGGCATGGTCGGGCATGTTTCGGTCGGCGAACCGTTCTCGAAGTCGCTCAGCGCAGCGCTGGCCAAAGCAGTGCGCGACGCCGGCGGGACGGCGCACGAGGGCGGCGTGTTCATCACCATCGAGGGGCCGCGCTTCAGCACCAAGGCCGAAAGCCGCGCCTTCCGCGCATGGGGCTGCGACATCATCGGCATGACCGCCTGCCCGGAAGCCTTCCTCGCTCGCGAGGCCGAGCTGGACTTCGCCATCATGGCCCACGTCACCGACTACGACGTGTGGCATGAAGAAGAGGGCGAGGTGACGGTGGACATGGTAATCCAGCGGCTGAACGACAACCTGGCGCTGGCGCAGCGCGCGATCGCGAACCTCGCGCCGGTCGTCGCGACGCTGCCGCACGAGAGCGCCGGCGCGATGAAGTATGCCGTGATGACTGCCCGCGACCGCATCTCCCCCGAAGCACGCGAGCGCTTGCGCTTGCTGGTGGGCGACTATTTGGCGTGAGACAAGAGACGACGTAAGACGCAGGACGCGAGACGTAGGACGTCCTACGTCTTGCATCTTGCGTCCTACGTCCTGCGTCTCACGTTTTGCGCTCCATCTTCTCCCGCAGCGCGTCAATCGCCGCCTTCAGCTCCGACTCGCGAAAGCTAAGGGTCAGGTCGCTCCGCGTACGTTCCAACACGCCGCGCACCATGTCGGTGTTGCGGCGCAGCCCGCCGGTGATCGCCTCGGGGAAGTCCATGATCACGAGCACGTCGTAGATCTCGTCCATCGCGGCGAGCAGGCGTTCGGCTTCTTGGCTGTGGCCGCCGCGGATTTCGTCCAGCGCACGCCGGCGCAGCTCGCCGGCCGCTTCGGCCAAGCCGTTCAGGTAGGCGGCATGCTCCACGCCGATCTCCTCCGGCGTGGGAATCGGCTTGTCCTGCGCGATGGCCAGCGCGATATGCGCCTCGGCCAGCTCCTTCAACGCATCCTGCGTATAGCCGCTGAAGAACAGATCGGGATACGGTTTGACGATCGCAACCATCTCGTCGGCTGCGCGACGCGCCTCGCCCAGCAGCCGCTCGGCTTCACCCCACTCATCGCGATGCGAGGCTCGGATGGCGAGTGAGCAATAACGGATTAGTTCCCTGGATAGGTTGACGGCTCTATCGCGCGCTGCGTTCTTGGCGACGAAGCTTTCACGGATGCGTTCTCCAATTTCCGGCAGACGATTGCTGGCCATAGGCTTCATTCTAACGATTGAATTGATCCGTCGTCTGTATGTAGAGGTGTTGATGCTGGGGATAACCATTACGCCGGCCCATAGATGGCGCATAGCACCCGTTCATCCCCTAAATCTAGGCTTAACATCGCCGATTCGTTGATTTAGCGCAAGGGATGCTGTGCATGCGATCTATAAACGCGCTTGGACAACGGCCATATCTGGGTGTGGAAGTGTGGATTCGCGGACTGGACTCACAACGTGTGGACAACAGAGCTTGTGAACGGTGTGGAACTGTGGATCAAGCGCTACGTATGCGACGCAGCGAATCGCGTTCACGAAACCCTTTCGTCATGGAAGCGTGCGGCATTTCACACAGATTTAATGGATAATAACGGCCCCATGCAGACCGTCGAGTCGTTGTGTACGCGCTATGGCTTGGACATGGCGCACGCACGGCGCGTGGCCGAGACGGCGACGCAACTCTTCGACGAGACGCACCGGCTGGGATTGCACGTTTATACAGCTCGTGAGCGGGCGCTGCTGCATGCTGGGGCGATGCTGCTGGACATCGGCGTGGCCTTCGGCGATGCGGATCATCACCTCACCGGCCGCGACCTGGTCCTCGCCGCGCCGTTGCAAGGCTTCTCGCAGATCGAGCGCGCCATCCTGGCCTGCATCGTCGGCTTTCACGATGGTGATGCGCAACCTGAGCGAGAATCGCTACTCGATGCGCTGGACGACCAGCAGCGCCGGCTGGTGCTGACGCTCGCGGCGCTGGCGCGCGTCGCCGACGCGCTCGACGCAACGCGCACACAAACGACCGCCGTGCGCACCCCGAGCCACCAGATGCCGGACGGTGTGCTGGTCGTTCGTGTTTGCGGACCGCACAGCCATGCCGACGCCGAATGTGCCAACGCGAAAGCCGGCCTGTGGCGCGCGACGTTCGGCCCGGTCATCTTCGACGGCTATCTGACCTCGCCCGGCCTCTCGATGGACGATTTGTTGGCTGAGGCTTATCGCAAGACGCTGCGCTATCGCCTGGATCAAGCGGGCGGAATGGCAGCCTGGCGGATCGGCTCGAGCGATGAAGCGACGCCGGAGCGCGTGCGCAAGCTGCGCGCCGCCGCCCGGCGCATGCGCAATGACTTGCGCCTATTCGGCCCAGGGCTGCGCTCAAAGCCCCTGCGGGCCATCTCCGGCGGGCTGCGCGACCTGTCGAGCGCGCTGCGGCGCGTGCGCGCCTGGGATGCGCTGCTGGCCAATTTGCGCGGCTATGCCGAACGATGCGACGAAGAAGATCGTGCCGGGCTGTCGCCGCTGGCGGAGCTGTGGGGTGCCGAACGAATGCGCTGGGTCGAAGCGCTGGTCGCCTTCACTACCAGCGACGGCTACCAGGACTGGCTTGACGCAACCCTGGCTTTCGCGGCGAACGGTGCCGGCGAGCGCGCCGCCCGTCGCATCGAAGCCGGCAGGCCCTCGTATGTGCGGCACATCGCTGCGTCAACAATCGCGCAGCATTTGGCCCATATCCGCTCGTACGACGTGTTGCCCGATCCGCCGGCGCCCGAACAGATCCACGCGTTGCGCGTCGCCATCCGGCGCCTGCGCCACACGGTCGAGGCGTTGCAAGATGTGCTGCCGCCCGACGAAGCGCGCACCTGGCTGCAGGCCTGCGCCGCGGCGCAGGATGCCTACGGCGCGATTCACGACGCGCATCAGGCTGCAACCAGCGCATCGCAGTTGATAACTCAAAATCAGCCGAATCACGCGCGCGGCGGCGTTTATCCGCCACGAGTCGCCGTCAAAAGTGTTGCTGCGTATGCCGAAGCGCAACGCCGGGTCGTCGCTGCGCGCCTGGCCGGCTGGCGAGATTACCTGGAGCCGTTTCTATGAAGACCATCACAGCTCACATTGCAGATCATCCTGACTTACGCGGCGTTGATCGAAAGTGCGGCTCGAGGCGTGCCGGCTTTCGTCGAGCGATCGCCGCCTTGCTCTGTGCCGGATTGTTCGCGACGGCGTGCGGCGACTCAGCCGACCCGGTCGCGCAAGCGCCCACCATCACGCCGATCGTCATTACGCTCGCGCCATCGCCCACCCCGCTCGTCATCACCATTGACGTCTCGCCTACGGCGGTGCCGATCCCGCCGCCCACGGCTACCATGCCGCCCACGGCCACCATGCCGCCTACCGCGACGCCCCGGCCAAGCCCGACGCCGCGCCCTGCGCCGGCGAACACACCTGTCCCGTCTCCGTCGCCCACGCTCGCGCCTTCGCCAACGGTCGCGCCGGCCATCGTGCTCGATGGGCTCACCGGCCACGATGTTGCGCTGCCGGAGGTGCCGATTTCCGCGACGACCGGCATCACGGCAACATCGCTGTTCTCGCTCACCGAGGTCCCGCCGCCCGTCGCGCCGGTGAAGTTGCGGCCCGGCGTCATCAACATTGCGCTGCTCGGCGTGGACACACGCCCGCTCGACAAGGGCACACTGACCGACGTCATCATCATCGCCAGCATTGATCCGAACGTCCCGGCCGTGACGTTGCTCTCCATTCCACGCGATACGCTGGTGTACATCCCCAACCGGCGCATGGCTAAGGTCAACACGGCGTTCGCCGCCGGCCCAGACGTCTTCAAGCAGACCATCAAATACAACTTCGGCCTGAACGTGGATTACTACGCCACGATCAACTTTGCTGGACTGGTGAACGCCGTCAACACGCTGGGCGGCATCGAAGTCATTGCCACCTGTTCGCTCTACCAGGTCTTTCCGAAAGATCCGTATTACATTGCCGATCCGGCCACGCCGTTGACCGTCACCGTGCCCTACACCGACTCGTTCACCGGCGAGGTGTGGCAGCCCGGCCAGGCCGTGCCGACGCAGACGATCGATATCCCGCGGCCCGGCGTGTATACGTTGAACGGCTTGCAAGCCCTGGCCTACGCGCGGGCGCGCTATGGCGTGCCCGGCGGCGATGTGGATCGCACCCGCCGCGCGCAGCGCCTCGTGCGCGCCTTGCTCAGTAAAGCCCGCAGCGGCGGCCTGATCACGATCGCTCGCCTGCCGGCGCTGCTCGGCCAGTTCGCCCGCAACATCAAGACCGACCTCACCCTTGACCAGATCCTGTCGCTGGCGGCGCAGGCCGATCGCTTCGACGACGGCATCATCCGCAGCCGCTATTTCGACGGCGTCGGGATGACCAGCACGACGCTGCCGGTGGTCGGCGCAGTGCTCATCCCCGACCGCGACAACATCACGCCGTATCTGCAGATGGCCATGAACGTGCCGCTCAACCAGCAGGCCGGCAGCGGCATCCCCATCGAGGTGTGGAACGGCACGCGCCAGCCGGACTTCGGCATCGTGGCCGCCGACCGGCTGCGCGAGTTGGGGTTCGACGTGGTGAGCATCCAGGACGCGGACGGCGTCTATCCCAAGACGCAGGTGATTGACTTCACGACGACGTCGAAGGGCAGCGCGATCCCGTTGCTACAGCGCGCGCTCGGCGTCCGGCCGGAGAACATCATCGCCCAGCCCAACCCCGACGGGCCGCGCTACCGCATCATCGCCGGCCAGGATTTCGACCCGTGCTACCACAAGACCACGCCGCCCAACGTGCGCTTCATGCCGTCGCCGGTTCAGCCTACGAATGGGCAGGATGCAGTGCCGAACGGCGACACACCTGCGCCCACGGCGGAGGGCACGCCGGCCAACTTTGCTCCACCGGTGACCGCAACTCCCGACCCGAACATGCCCCCAGCGCAACCGACGCCTACCCCGCCGGCAGAGCCGACGCTCACGCCCACACCTACGCCAGGGGGAGGATGACGGGTGACTCGAATCGGTGCGCTCATCTTCGACTTCGACGGCACCCTGCTCGACACCGAGACGCCGGAGTATCACGCTTGGCAAGAGATCTATCGCGAGCACGGCGCATCCTTGACGCTGGCGGAGTGGCTGGAGGGCGTGGGCACCTGGTATGCCTTCGACCCCTACGCCGACCTGGAGCGCAAGCTCGGCCGGCCGCTCGACCGCGCGGCCATTCAGGCGCGCTTGAAGGTGCTGCACCATGACGTGCTGCTGGAGATGGCGTTGCGCGACGGCGTAGAAGGATTGGTGCGCGAGGCGCGCCGGCGCGGCCTGAAGCTGGCGGTCGCTTCCAGCTCCGATCATCGCTGGGTGGATGCGCATCTGGCGCGCTACGGGCTACTCGAAGCTTTCGACGCCATCTTGTGCCGCGACGACGTGCCGCCCGGCCGCAGCAAGCCGCATCCCGATCTATACCTGGCTGCGCTCGATGCGCTGGGCGTGCCCGCGCGGGAAGCGATCGCGTTCGAGGATTCGCTGAACGGCGTACGCGCGGCGAAGACCGCCGGCTTGTTCGTCGTCGCCGTCGCCAACGCCGTTACGCAACATCTGCCGCTGGACGAAGCCGACCTCGTCGTCCACTCGTTCGAGGAAGTGGACCTCGACCGGCTGCAGATGCTGTTCGCGCGCGGGGGATGAGCAGGAGCGCGGCCCGCTGAGCGCTTCGCGCGCTCAACTCTCGCTCCGCTCGATGCGCGGCAGTGTGACGCCGGTCTGGCCCTGATACTTGCCCCTCTTGTCGCGGTAGCTCTGCTCGCACACGCCGTCACCGGAGAAGAACAACAACTGCGCGATGCCCTCGTTGGCATACACCTTGGCCGGCAGCGGCGTGGTGTTCGAGATCTCGAGCGTAAGGTAGCCTTCCCATTCCGGCTCCAGCGGCGTGACGTTCACGATCAGCCCGCAGCGCGCATACGTGCTTTTGCCCACGCACACGGTCAGCACGTCGCGCGGGATGCGAAAGTACTCCACCGTGCGGCTGAGCACGAACGAGTTGGGCGGGATGATGCACACGTCACCCTTGAAGTCCACGAACGACTGCGACACGAAGTTCTTCGGATCCACAACGGCCGAGTTGACGTTGGTGAAGATCTTGAACTCGTCGCTCACGCGGATGTCGTAGCCGTAGGACGACAGCCCATAGCTCACCACGCCATGCCGGATGGAGTTTTCGACGAACGGCTCGATCATACGATGTTCGAGCGCCATGCGGCGGATCCAGTGGTCAGGTTTGATGCCCATGTTGAGATACTAGTAGGCGGACGTGAGCGGTCAGATGAGAGATTCGCTTCGCAAATCTGTTGTCTGTGATCTGGCACATCGCTCAAGGCCATCATTCTATACGGCTTAGCCAGCGCCTAACGTGCTCCAAGCGCGTTAGGCGCCGGTGTATAGCCAAAGTGGCGTTCAGCCGGCAGGGCGTGCGTGAGCGGCTGCTGCCGGAGGAGTAGGCGCGGGCTTCATGCCAGCGCGATCCGCCCAGGCGTGAACGCCCGGGCGGCGCAAACGGGCGGTGCGTCGTTGGCCGGCGACTGAAGTCGCGGCCAACCTGCAGCGAAGCCGACCCGAGTTCGACTTTGTCACGCATTGTGCGCGGATGAATCCGCGCATCTTTTCTTGTAGGGGCAGTTACGCAGCAGTTGGAAATCGCGCTAAGCAGCGCGGAGTCGCCCTGTGGTGACTAGCGTCCCAGTCTGCAGAGGCGGACTTTGCCCGAAGTTGCCCGCGACTTTGAGTCGCCGGGCAGAATGGCGTATGGGCTGCATGAAGGTCAATAGCCCGTCCGAAATAGCGGGCGACTGAATGACTTTTGCGAGAGTCTGAAATTTCTCAATTCTCAATTCTCAATTTCACATCCGCTCCGGCGCGTTCATCCCCATCAGCTTCAGTGTCTTCGCCAGCGTCAGCCGCGTTGCGCGCGCCAGTTTCATCCGCGCGTGGGCCACGTCCGGCGGGCTGCCCTTGATCCGGCATTCCTCGTAGAACTTGCTGAAGGCCTGGGTCACCTCGCGCGCGTAGGTCGTGTAGTGATGCGGCTGCAGCGTCGTCGCCACCAGCTCGACGACCTCCGGCAACTGCAGCAGCTTGCGGATGAGCGCCAGCTCCACGGAGGTGAGCGTTGAGGGGTGAGGGGTGAGGGGCGAGGAAATGGCTTCTGATCCCTGACCCCCGACCCCTGACCCCTGATCCCAGCCTTCTTCAGCTGCCTTGCGCTCGATGGAGCAGATGCGCGCGTGGCCGTATTGCACGTAGTAGACCGGGTTCTTCTCGTTCTGCTCCTTCAACACGTCCAGGTCGAAGGTGAACTTGGTGTCCACGCTGCGCGAGAGCATGATGTAGCGGAAGGCGTCGGCGCCGATCTCATCCACCACGTCGTCAATCAGCAGCGCGTTGCCCTTGCGCTTGCCCATGCGCACTTCTTGGCCGCTGCGCAGCAGGGTGATGAAGCGGTAGATCAGAATGCGAATGGCGCCGTCCGGCAGCCCGATGGCGCGCGCAGCGGCGTACAGGCGCGGCACGTCCGCCTGGTGGTCTTCGCCCCACACGTAGATGGCCGGGTTGAAGCCGCGGAGCATCACCTTGTGCCACATGTAGGGGATGTCGCTGGCGAAGTAGGTCGGCCGCTCTTCGGGATCGCTGATCACCTTCGGCGAGCGGATCAGCACGGCCTGCACCGGCAACGCTTGACCGCTTTCGTCCTTGTCTGCGGCGTATTCCTCATCGGTGCGGCGCTGGCCCTGGCCGCTGCGGATGGGCGAGCCGTCCTCGCTGAACCACAGCGCGCCGTCGTGCTCGATGACCAGCCCCTTGGCGCGCAGGCGCTCGATCATCTCGTAGCCCAGCCCGCTCGTCCACAGGCTCTTCTCGCTGAAGAAGTTGTCGTAGCGGATGTTGAGCCGGGCCAGCGTGCGCTTGATGTTGGTCATCACTTCCTCGATGCCCAGCCGGCCAAGCGCGCGCACAGCCTCGTCCTTCGGCATGTGCAGGTATTTGTCGCCTTCGCGCTCGGCGATGATGCGGGCGACCTCTTGCACGTCCTCGCCCTGGTAGCCGCGTTCGGGCAGCGGCTCGTCCATGCCCAGCGCCTGAGCGTAGCGGGCATACACGCTTGCGCCGAAGACGCGCACCTGTGAGCCGGCGTCGTTGATGTACCACTCGCGATGCACCTGATAACCGGCGGCTTCCAGCGTGTTGGCCAGCGTGTCGCCCACCACCACGTTGCGGCCGGTGCCGATCGTGGCGTAGCCGGTCGGGTTGGCGCTGCCGTGCTCCACCTGCGCCTTGCGCCCCTTGCCGAGGTTGATATTGCCCCAGCGCTCGCCTTGTTCGAGGATCACGTCCACCTGCCGCGACAGGTATGCCGGCGTCAGGCGGAAGTTGATGAAGCCGGAGACAACTTCGACGGTGAAAGCGGAGGGAGTGGTGTCAATTGTGTCGGTAGTGTCAGAGGTATCAGGGGTGTCGGTGGTGTCTGACACTACCGACACCAATGACACTAGCGACACTTCCCGAAGACGCTTTGCGATGATCTCGGCGATCTTCGGCGGCGGCATCTTGGCGATGCGCGCCAGTTGCATCGCGATGCTCGTTGCATAGTCGCCCATCTCCGGCTGGCGCGGGTGCTCCAGGGTGATCGTTGGGATGGGGAAGTCGGGCAGCTCGCCGGCCTGCTGCGCTTTGGCGATGGCTTCGGCAACGCACTTGCTGAGGTAGTCGCGGATCATGATGGTGGCTCGGTAAGAACGTATTCTAGCAATACCGCTTTTCAGCCAACGGCATCCGGTGTTTACTCGACGACCATGACGACTCAAGCCTTCGACTATCGCCGGATGTTCGACCTGACCGGCCGCACGGCGCTTGTGGTGGGCGCCGGCAGCGGCATCGGCGAAGCGAGCGCGCACGGGCTAGCCGCGCACGGCGCGCACGTGATCTGCGCCGACCTCAACCTGCCGGCTGCGCAGCGCGTGGCGCAAGCCATCGGCGCGGGCGCAACCGCGCTGGAACTCGACATGCGCGATGCGACGGCCATCGCCGCCGCGCTGCGCGATGCGCCGCCGCCGGATGTGCTGGTGAGCACGCCCAGCATCAACGTGCGCAAGCCGCTGCTCGAGATCAGCGACGACGAGTTCGACCGGGTGATCGGTTTGAACCTGCGCGGCACGTTCTTGCTGATGCGCCACGTAGCGCGGGGCATGGCCGAGCGCGGGCGCGGCAGCATCATTGTCTTCAGCAGCATCCGCGGCGAAGTGGTCGAGCCGGGGCAAGGGGTATACGCTGCTACCAAAGCCGGCGTGCGCCAGTTGTGCCGCGCGCTGGCGGCGGAGCTGGGGACGCGCGGTGTGCGCGTGAACCTGATCGCCCCCGGCGTGGTGGAGACGCCGCTGACGGCGCAGATCCGCAATCATCCCGACTGGTATCGCGCCTACGCCGAGAAGAACGCCTTCAAACGCTGGGCGCAGCCGCATGAGATGGCCGGTGCAGTGGTGTATCTCGCCTCCGATGCCAGCTCGTACGTCACCGGCGCGGTGCTCTACGTAGACGCCGGCTGGACGGCGCAGGATGGCCGCTTCATGCCGCCGCTCTGAAATTCGACCCCCCGACACTAAAAGACACAAACAACACAAACATGGTTTCCGCCCTCGAACGCCGCGTGCTCGATTGCATTGACGACGACGAGCTGATCCGCTGGGTGCAAGCGCTGACGCGCATCCCCAGCGTGTGGAAGCCCGGCGAAGGCATCGGCGAGGAGGCCGCCGCGCGCTGGGTGGAGGCGCGCTGCCAAGAGATCGGCCTGCAGACGCGCTTCGAGTTCGTCGTCCCCGGCCGGCCCAACGTCATCGCCGCTTACTCCACGCATCCCAGCTTCTCGATTGACGACCTGCGATCCGATCGCCAATCCCCAATCGCCGATCGCAAAGTGTTGATGTTCGAAGGCCACACCGATGTAGTCACCGAAGGCGACCCGGCGCAGTGGACCGATCCACCGTTCAGCGCGACCATCCGCGATGGGCGCATCTACGGGCGTGGGGCGAACGACATGAAGGCCGGCCTGTGCTGCGCGCTCATGGCCATCAACGCCATTGTCAAGAGTGGCGTGCAACTGAACGGCGACATCCTGCTCGGCGCAGTGTGCGATGAAGAGGGCGGCATGATCGGCATCAAGCACTTCGTGGAGCGCGGCTGGGCCGACCGCGTGACGGCCTGCATCGTGTGCGAGCCGGAGGAGAACCACGTGTGCATCGCGCAGAAAGGCGTGATGTGGCTGCGCTGCGTCATCCGCGGCGTGATGAGCCACGGCGCAATGCCGCTGACCGGAGTGAACGCGATGTACCCCATGGCGCGCTTCCTGACGATGGTGCACGCATTCGAGGAGCGCGAGGTCGCCCGGCACGGCCGGCATGCATTTCTCGGCCAGCCCAGCATCACGCCGACCATCGTCATGTCGCCCGCGCGCGGCGAGGGCGAACCGCAGCACAACGTCATGCCCGGCGCCGCCGAGTGCGTGCTCGACATCCGGCTGATCCCCGGCCAGGATCCCGACGAAATCGCCCGGCGCGTCGAGCAGATGCTGGCCGCATGTGTCGCGATTGATGATCGCCTGCGCTACGAGCTGCACGTGATCGAGGTGCGCCATCCCACCCATACCGACCGCGACCATCCGGTGGTGCAGTCGCTCGCGTCCGCCTATGCCGACCTGACCGGCCGGCCACCGATCTATGGCGGCGTGCCCGGCAGCACCGACGGCACCATCCTGCACGCGCGCAAGGGCATCCCCATCGTCACGTGCGGGCCGGGCGACATTCACATCCCGCACCACGTGGACGAGTGGGTGAGCATCGAGGAGATCAAGCTCGCCGCGCGGATGTATGTGCTGGCGGCGATGCGGTATCTGAGAGTTTTGAGTTCTTAGTTTTGAGTTCTGAGTTGGGCGTGCATCGCCAACTCAAAACTCAAAATTCAAAACTAAAAACTGTATGAACTCCACCCTCACCGCCATCCCCGGCCTCAAGGTAGGCCACTGGACGAACCTCGAAGCAGGCACCGGCTGCACGGTCGTGCTGTGCCCGCAAGGCGCAGTCGCCGGCGTAGACATCCGTGGCGGCGCGCCGGGCACGCGCGAGACGCCGCTGCTGGAGCCGACCAGCGGCGTAGATCAGGTGCATGCCGTGCTGCTGAGCGGCGGCAGCGCCTACGGCCTCTCGGCGGCCGACGGCGTGATGCGCTGGCTGGAGGAACGTGGCTACGGCTTCGACGTGGGCGTGGCGAAGGTGCCCATCGTGCCGGCAGCGATCTTGTTCGACCTGCCGGTCGCCCGCGCCGATGTGCGGCCGGATGCCGCAGCGGGTTACGCCGCGTGCGAAGCGGCCACGGATGCGCCGGTTGTCCAGGGCAACGTCGGCGCAGGCACGGGCGCGAGCTGCGGCAAGGCGTTCGGCTTCGCGCGGGCCACGAAGGCCGGCATCGGCTCGGCAGCGATCCGCCTGGAGCGCGGCGTGATCGTCGCGGCGCTGGCCGCCGTCAACGCCTTCGGCGACGTGATCCACCCGCAGACCGGGCGTATCATCGCCGGCGCGCGCCGGCCCGACGGCATCGGCTTCGCCGACACGATGGCTTACCTGGCCGATGCGGACGGGCTGACCATCGCGCGATTGGCCGAACAGCAGCGCGGGCAGAACACCACGCTGGCCGTAGTAGCGACCAACGCAGCGCTGCCCAAGCACCACGCGGCCAAGGTCGCTCAGATGGCGCACGACGGCCTGGCCCGCGTCATCCGGCCGATTCACACCATGCTGGACGGCGACGCGATCTTCGCCCTCTCGCTGGGCGAGATGCGCGCTGACGTCAGCGTGATCGGCGCGCTGGCTGCCGACGCCGTGGCGCAGGCCGTCATCAATGCTGTGCTGGCTGCCGAGCCACTGGGCGGCCTGCCGTGCGCGAACGATTTCGCGTAGGGGCAACCACCGAGGTTGCCTGCCTGCGGCGCTCGTCACGCCGTGCGTGCCTTAAGCGAGGCTTCGACCGCAACCATGACGATCGGGATGATGATGGCACAGCCGACCAGCTCGATGAGCGCCTGGGGAATGATGGCCGGAATGACCGAGGCAGGCACCTGGCCGAGCAGGATGGCGATGCCGACGGCGGTCACGGTGTTGGTCAGCGCGCCGGCAGCGCCGGCAACGGCGCTCGCGATGATCGTGTTCGTCGTGTCGCCCGGCTCTCGCTTCAGCGCGCGATACACGGCCCAGGCCACGAGCGCGAACAGCAGCCGCGGCACGATCAGCGTGATCGGGCCGAAGGCAGCCGTCGCCGGCAGGATCAGGTAGACGATGCCCATGATCAGCCCGGCGAACATGCCGACGATCGGCCCGCCGATGATCGCGCCGAGGATGACCGGGATGAGCAGCGTCGTCATCGCGCCGCTCAGGTTCGGCACGGGGATCGAACCGATGCCGACGATCTGCAGCGCGACGACCATCGCGCCGAAGATGGCGGCCAACACAATCGTGCGCGTGTTGACCGTCCAGGGACTTGAAGCGGTTGAAGTCATATTTCTTCTCTCCTCTCGTTTGTGGACATGCTGTTTACAATCCAGGGCTTAGCCCTGAGGTTCGTCTAAATCGCTAGGGTCTGTTGCCTGTGGCTATCAACATCACCGGCCTGAGCTACACTTACGCCAATCGTGCCGCGCCGGCGCTGCGCGACGTTACTCTGGACTTTCGCCCCGGCGAGGTGACGCTGGTCGTTGGCAGGAGCGGCAGCGGCAAGACCACGCTCATCCGGTGCATCAACGGCCTGATCCCGCACAGCTATAAAAACGGAACACTGCACGGCGAGATTCGTTGCTTCGACCAGTCTACTGCCGGCTTGTCGCTGGCGCAATTGGCGCGGCGCGTCGGCACGGTGATGCAAGACCCCGACAAGCAAATCGTCGCCTCGCGCGTGCTGAACGAGATCGCCTTTGGGCTGGAGAACATCGGCCTGCCGCGCGAGCGGATCGTCGCGCGCGTTCACGAGGTCGCCCGGCAGTTGCGCATCGAACACCTGCTCGACCGCGACACACATACGTTGAGCGGCGGCGAGCAGCAGAAAGTGGTGATCGCCGCGACGCTGGCGATGCAGCCGCGCGCGCTGTTGCTGGACGAGCCGCTGGCATCGCTCGACCTGCCCTCGGCGCGCACGGCGCTGGCGCTCTTCCGCCGGCTGGCCGACGAAGGCATCGCCGTCGTCCTGGTCGAGCATCGCGTGGCCGAGGCGCTGCGCGTCGCGCCGGAGCGCTGTGTGGCGCTGCACGATGGTTCGGTCGCGTTCGACGGCGACACCGCCGGCTTTCGCGCCTGGCTCGACGCCAGACACAAGACGCAGGATGATGGCGCGTCCCCGGTCTCGCGTCCGGCGTCTTCCGTCAACAGCGCGTCGCTACTTTCGTTCTACGACGTGCACTTCGCTTATCCCGGTGCGTCCGGCGAGCAACTGGGCGGTGTGTCGTTCGACGTGCGCGAGGGCGACGTGATCGCGCTGATGGGGCCGAACGGCGCCGGCAAATCTACGTTGTGCAAGATGGCGATCGGCCTGCTGCGCCCTGCGCGCGGCCGGGTGATCGTCGCCGGCGAAGACGCGGCGCGCCTGACTGTGGCGCAGCTTGCCCGAAAGGTGGGCTATGTGTTCCAAAATCCGGCGGCGATGCTGTTCGCGAACACGCTGCGCGAAGAACTGAGCTTTGGCCCGCGCAACGTGGGCATGCCGGAGGATCGCATGCGTGAGGCGATCGCCGATGCGCTCGAAACAGTCGGGCTGAGCCATTTGTCCCTCGACCAGTCGCCGTTCGGGTTGAGCTTCGGCCAGCAGAAGCGCGTGGCCGTCGCCGGCGTGCTGGCGATGCAGCCGCGCGTGCTGATCCTGGACGAGCCGACCGCCGGTCTGGACGACGGCGCAGCGGAGGACTTGTTGTGCCGGTTGTTGCGCGCAGCACGCGGTCCGCAGGCGATCGTCATGGTGACGCACGACCTGGCGCTGGCGCGGCGCTTTGCCAATCGCGTCGTCCTGATGGCCGGCGGGCGCATCGTCGCCGACGGCCCTCCGCGCGACACGCTGGAGAACGACGAAGCGATGCGGCGCGCGGGGTTGATCGCGGCGGAGCCTCTCGCGAGCGGTTGAGTTTTCGATCTGATGCGCATCGAATCTTTTGACCCGCGCGCGCGGGTGACCTTCTACGTGTGCCTGACCACGGCTGTGCTGGTGGTGAACGATCTGCGCGTCTTGGCCGGGCTGGCGCTCCTCGGCATCGGCGCGCTGCTCTTTGCGCGCGTGCCATGGGAACGCATGAAGCGCATCTGGCTGGGCGCGGCGATCTTCATCGCGCTGATCACAGCGCTGAACTTGTTGTTCCGCTCGCCGGTGGAGGCGGCGCAACAGGCGCTGCGCGCCGTCGCTATGGCTGCGGCGTCGCTGGCGGTCGTGCTCACGTTCGACCCGGCCGACCTCGGCATCACCTTTCGCCGCATGGGCTTCCCCGACAGGTTCGCCTTCGCGCTCGACCTGACTGCGCGCTTCGTGCCCACGCTTATCCGCGACTTCCAGATCACGATAGACGCGCAGAGAGCGCGCGGCTATGAGTTGGAGTCGCGCGATCGCAGTTTGAAGGGCATGCTCACCGTGGGCCGGCGCTTCGTGCCGCTCATCGTGCCGGTCGTCGTGCGGGCGGTGCTGGATGCCGAGGACCGCGCCAACGCGATGGACCTGCGCGCCTTCGGCACCGGGCCGCGCACCTGGCTGCAAACCTTACACTTGCGGCCGCGCGACTATGTGCTGGTTGCGGCCTCGTTCGCGCTGCTGGCCGGCGGCATCGCGGCGCGGCTGCTGTTGGGCTGAATCGTGCTCAGCTCTTGAGGATCTGCTGGCGGGCCGATTCTGCATCCTCTTTGCTTGCCAGCAGCGTGAGCGTGTCGTCGGCTTCGATCACCGTGCTGCCGGTCGGCACGATGTGGTTGCCGTTGCGCGTGATCAGCACGATCAGCGCGCCCTGCGGCAGGTGAAGGTCCACGATTTGCTTGCCCACCGCCGGCGACGTCGCGCTGATGCGGATGTCAATCGGCCGGGCGCGCGAGCCGTCTATCAAGCGGATGGTCGGCGGGGGACGGCGCTCCTCGGGCAGGTTCAGCCCCAGCCAGTTCGCCACCAGCGACACGGTGGTGCCCTGGACCAGCACCGAAGTCAGCACCACGAAGAAGACCAGGTTGAAGATCACGCCGGCCTGCGGCAAGCCGGCCACCAGCGGGAAGGTGGCCAGGATGATCGGCGCCGCGCCGCGCAGGCCCACCCACGACACCAGCACCAGCTCGCGCGGCGACATGCGCGCCCAGAACAGCGAGAGGAAGACCGCCGCCGGCCGCGCTACGAAGACCAGGAAGGCCGCACTAAGCAAGGCCACGCCGGTGAGCGGCAACAACTGCGAGGGGAACACCAGCAAGCCGAGGGTGAGGAACATGGCGATCTGCATCAGCCAGGCCAGGCCGTCGTGAAAGCGGGATAAGCTGCGCTTGTGGATGAAGTCCTGGTTGCCCATGAACAGGCCGCACAGGTATACCGCCAGGAAGCCGTTGCCGCCGACCAGTGTCGTGGCGCTGTAGGTGATCAGCACGATGACGATGGTGATGACCACGTAGAGGCCGTCGGCCTGCAGCCGGATGCGGTTCATCACGCGCACGCCGAGGAAGCCGATCGCCAATCCCAGCGCCGCACCGAGCGACATCTGCAGCACGAACATTGGCACAAGGCTGAGCACGCTCGCGCCCGGCGTCGTCAGCAGGCTGATCATGCCGATCGTGAGGAAGACGGCCATCGGATCGTTGCTGCCGGATTCCAGCTCGATCAGCGGCTCGAGGTTGCCGGCCAGCCGGGTGGACCGCATGCGCATCAGGCTGAACACCGCAGCGGCGTCGGTGGACGAGATGACGGCGCCGAACAACAGCCCCTCCAGCAGCGAGAACCCTAGCACGGCCGTCGCGAACAACCCCACGGCCAGCGCGGTGATGAGCACGCCGACCGTCGCCAGCGCCAGGCCGTGCTTCCATACCGGCTTCACCTCGACCCACGACGTGTCTAGGCCGCCCGAAAACAAGATGAAGATGAACGCGACCACGCCCACGGCCTGCGCCAGTTGCGCGTCGTCGAAGTAGATGCCGCCAATACCTTCCGACCCGGCTAGCATGCCGATGGCGAGGAACAGCACCAGCGACGGCACGCCGAGCATGCTGGACGCCTTGCTGGCCAGCACGCTCAAAGCCAGTAGTCCGGCAACGATGAGCAAGAGCTGTTCGACGGGCATTGGGTTGGGCGATGATTTTAAGGAGTGAGATTAGAGATTGGAGATTGGAGAGATTGGGGGTGGGGAAGTGAGGAGTGGCTAGACGAACGGGTGCGCGCCGGGAGGGCCGGGCGGCAGGGTGTGCGCTGTGTAGCGTTGCGGATAGCGCACTTCGTTCGGGCGCGGCTGCGCCAGATACGCGCATGCCAGGCGTTCGCCCTCGGCCAGCATGGCGTCGGTCTTCGAGAAGTCGCCCAGTTGCAGGTTGGCGTAGGCCGGCAGCGCGATGTGGTGCACGGTGATGCCGGGCGTCTGTACGGCAGCTTCCAGCTCACGCAGCGCCAGGCTATAGAGCGGCCGCTTGATCGCATAGCCGGCGATCTCGAACGCGCCCTTGAGCGACGCGGCCGTGTCCACCTCGAACGCCAAGTCGAGCGCCCAGACCTCGGTTGCGCCGCGCGCCAGCGCCACCAGGATCGGTAGGTTGGAGATCACCCCCCCATCCACGAATGCCTGGCCCTCGTGATACGTGGGTGGGAAGAAGCCGGGCACGGCCGCGCTGGTGAGCACGGCGTCAATCAGCGGCGCGCTTGGGTCGTCGCCGTAGAGGTAGAGCGTGAGCGTCCGCAGATGGCAGATCGTCACGTAGAGCGGAATGCGCAGGTCGCCGAAGGTGCGGGCGTGCTTCGGTAGCGTCTGCTCGATGTAGGCGCGGATACGCCGGTTGTCGGCCAGGTGATCGCTGCCGCGCAGCGCTTTGAGCACCGAGCGCACAGATGAATTGCTGAACAGTTTGCGCCGGCCGGCGTCGCGCCAAAGCTGGATCATGCGCTCGGCCTGGGCGAGCGTCGGCTCAGCGGCTAGATACGCGCCGTGCAGCGCGCCTACGGAGGAGCCGACGACCATCTCGGGGATGATGCCGTGTTGCAACAGCACCTTGATCGCGCCGGCCTGCAACGGCCCGCGATTGCCCCCGCCGGAGAGGACGAACGCGCGCACGGGGCGGAAATAGTAGAGGTCAGACCGCTCTGAGCGGTCTGACCTCTTGAGTGTTCACTTCTGCTCGGGCTGGGGCGGCTCCTGATCTGGGCCGTTGATGATCTCGGGGGTGAAATTGCCGATGCCGCTGCTGATCAGCGTCGGCCCTTCGCTGGCTAGGCTGCCGGCGTCCGCGCCGACGGTCACCGGCGCCGGCTGATGCGACGCGCTGCCGTTCGACGCGCCGTTGATGATCACCACCGGCTCGTCTTCGGCGACGGGGCCGGCCGTCCCGTTGGCCTCGACGGCGGCCGGGACGGGTTCGTTCAGCAACTGGCCCCCGCTCTTGCCGTTCCGCATTTCGGCCAGCGTCTGGGCGCGGATGGCCGCCAACGTGCGCGGGATGATCTCCTCTTCCTTGAAGGCCTCCAGGCTCTGGTTGGCCTCGATGATCTCGACCACTTCTTTGCCGTTCAACGTGTTCTTGGCGAGGAGTTCCTCGGCGAGCGCAGTCACTTCCTTCCAGTGCCGGCGGAGCAGCTTCTCGGTCACCTGCTCCATCTGCAACCAGTATTTCTCGAGCACATCGTCCTGTGCCATCGCCGAGGCTACGTTTTCGGCGCTGAACGCACCGAAGCGCATGGCCATCCGCGGGCCGAAGTAGCCATAGACGGCGAGCTTCCACAGGTTGATCTGCACGTTGCGGTAGTCGCCGGCGGTGGAGGCGAACATCTCGCCGGTGAGGATCTTCTCTGCAGCGCGACCGGCCAGCGCCACGATGATGTCGTAGGCGTAGCGCATCACCGGCTCGATGTGTTGATCCACCGTGTCCACCGGCATCACGTGGCCCTGCGCGCCGGTGGAGAGGCGCACGATCGTGGCGCGCACGATCTTCTGGTCAGGCATGACGTAGTACTGTGCCACAGCATGGCCGGCCTCATGATAGGCCAGCACGCGCCGCTGCGACTCCTCCATCTCTTCCACCGGCGTCTCAATGCCGACCGTCTGCTCCATGAAGGCTTTGTCAATGTCCTTCTGGCTCACCTTCTTGCGGCCGTCGAAGAACGCCAGGCGGACAGCGTCTTTGGTGATCGCGCCGGCGATGTCGGCAGGCGTCATGCCGGCGGTGTCGGCCACGATCGCTTCGACGTCCACCGTATCGTCGTGCTGGATCTTGTTCAGGTAGCCCTGGATGATCAGCCGGCGGCTGGCGCGGTCGGGCGCTTCCACGGCGATCTTCGTGTCTAACCGGCCGGAGCGGGTGAGCGCCGGGTCGAGCACATCGGGCCGGTTTGTGCTGCCCATCCACATGACGTGCCAGTTGCGCTTGGGCCTGTACTCCCGGCCAAAGAGGCGGTAGACGCGCCGCCAGAACTTCTCGCTGCGCGAGGGCTTGTTCATGCCGTCCATCTGGCTGAGCAGCGTCGAGAGTGCGAACATGCCCAGGCCGAAGCCGGTGATGCTGCCCATCATCGGGCCGCTGCCGCGCACCCCGCCACGGTTCATGCCGACGGCGTCAATCTCGTCAATGTAGGCCACGCATGCGCCGTATTTCTTGGCCAGGTCGCGCGCCCATTTGCAGAAGCGCAGCACCTTCAAAATGTCCATGCCCCAGAACATGCCCTGGAAGCTGGTGCCTTGAGCGCTGATGAAGGCCATGCCCGATTCGCCGGCAATGGCCTTGGCCAGCATGGTTTTGCCGGTGCCGGGCGGGCCGTACAGCAGCAGGCCGCTGATGTACTTGCCGCCCATCTTCTCGAATTCCTTGCGGTCGCGCAGCAGGCTCATCCACTGCTTGACCAGCTTGACGAGCTGCGGCTGGCCCCAGTAGTCGTCGAAGGTGACGGTGGTATCGTCACCAGGGCGGATAATCTCGACCTCGGGGCGTGAAAGGAACCAGAACAGCAAGCCGAACTGCAGCACGATGCTCAACAGCACGGCCATGATGCGCAGAGACAGATCTATCGCCAATCCGACGGCGCTGAAGAACATGTTCAGCGACACGTCGTCAATCGTGGCCAGCTGGTAGATCGTGACGCCGATGCTGACCAGGATAAAGATCTTGATGAAGCTGCGGATCGCCCGGCGAATGCGATTCGGCCAGCGGTTATAGGGAATGTCGATCTTCTTCTTTTGCTTTTTAGGTTTAGGATCGGACAAACTCAGTGGGCCGGGAAGGCTCGCCATGAACGAACTCCTTACTCTTCAAATTCGCGTTCTCTGATTGTAGTATTGCCCCAATTTGGAACAAGTTAAATTGGTTTAGAGTTTGGTGAGAACATCGTGATAATCGTTCTTGGTTTAGGCCCCGGTGACGCAAAACTCCTGACGCGCGAGGCGTGGGACGTGCTCGGCGCGAGCGCGCGCGTGTACTTGCGGACGCGGCGCCATCCGGCCGTCGCCGGGCTGCCCCCGCATCTCGCCGTGCAGGACTTCGACGCGCTCTACGACGGCGCGACCAGCTTCGACGACGTATACGCCCGGATCGCCGAGGCGATCATCGCGGTGGCTCAGACGACGCCCGGCGACGTGGTCTATGCCGTGCCCGGCCACCCGCTCGTCGGCGAAGCCAGCGTGTGGCTGATCCTCCGGCGCGCCCGGCAGCTCGGCATCCCGACCCGCATCGTCAGCGGCCTGAGCTTCATCGAACCCACGCTGGAAGCTTTGAGTGCTGAGTTCTTCGTTTTGAGTTCAAATCCCGGCTTGACGGCATCAACTCAAACCTCAAACCTCAAACCTCAAACCTTTGATCCGCTCGACGGCCTGCAGATCTGCGACGCGCTCGAAATCGCCGCCTTGCATCATCCGCCCTTGAACCCGGACAAGCCGGCGCTGATCGCCCAGGTCTACTCGCGCGCCGTCGCCTCCGACGTCAAGCTCACGTTGATGAACCAGTACCCGCCGGAGCATCCGGTTTTCGTCGTTCGCGGCGGCTCGAGCGACGGCCGCAAGGGGAAGCGCGCCGTGCCACCTTGTCACCTGGTCGCCTTGTCGCAGCTCGACCACGCCGACCGCTTTGACCATTTGACGTCGCTCTACGTGCCGCCGTTGGCGCAACCCGGCGGCTTCGAATCGCTGCAAGAGACGATCGCCCACCTGCGCGCGCCAGAGGGCTGCCCGTGGGATCGCGA
Source organism: Candidatus Roseilinea sp. (assembly GCA_025055235.1). Classification (GTDB taxonomy): domain Bacteria; phylum Chloroflexota; class Anaerolineae; order J036; family Brachytrichaceae; genus JAAFGM01. Next base: position 59,490 of record JANWYN010000109.1, read on the forward strand.
GCAAACGCACGAGTCGCTGCGCAGCACGCTGCTCGAAGAGGCCTACGAGGTGCTGGCGGCCATTGACGCCGGCGACCTGGAAGCGTTGAAGGAAGAGCTGGGCGACCTGCTGCTCAACGTGGTGCTGCAAGCGCAGATCGCCACCGAGGCGGAGGAGTTCCGCATGTGCGACGTGATCGCCGCTGTGGACGCCAAGTTGCGGCGCCGGCATCCGCACGTGTTCGGCGATGTGGTCGTCAACGACGCCGGCGAGGTCATCGCCAACTGGAACGCCATCAAGCAACAGGAGAAGGCGGCGAAGGGCGAAGAGGAAGGTTCGGTTCTCGACGGCATCGCGCCGGCGCTGCCTGCGCTGGCCCAGGCGCAGAAGATGGCCCATCGTGCGGAGAAGGCCGGATTTCGCTGGAACAGCCATGGCGACCGGCTGGCTAAAGTGCGCGAAGAGCTGGAGGAGGCCGCCAACGCCCGCGACGACGCGCACCGCGCCGAGGAGATCGGCGACCTGCTGTTCACCATCGCCGACTGGGCCGACGGCTACGGGATTGACGTCGAGACGGCAGCGCGCGAGGCAAATCTGAAGTTTGCCCGCCGCTTCCGCGCGTTAGAGCGGATCGTCCGCGAGCGCGGCCTGACGCTGAGCGCGATGAGCCAGGATGAGATGCTGGCGATTTGGCGGGAGATCAAGCAATCGGAATGAAGCTGGCCATCCTCAGCGACATCCACGGCAACTACCCGGCGCTGCTCAACGTCATCGAGCACGTCGAAGCCTGGCGCCCGGATGTGGTGGTCGTCGCTGGCGATACCGTCAACCGCGGGCCGCGCTCGGCGGATTGCCTGGCGCTGACGTTGGCCAAGGCGCGCGAGGCCGGCTGGCTGACCGTCATCGGCAATCACGAGGAGTATGTGATCGCCCAGAGCAAACCGGACTGCCCGACGCACGGCCCGAAAGCCGACATTCAGCGTGCCTCGCGCTGGACGTATGAGCAGTTGAACCGCGACGTATCGGCGCTGGAGGCAATGCCGTTCGCGCACGACCTGCCGGGCCCGGGCGGCAGCGACGTGCGCATCACGCATGGCTCGATGCTCGGCACGCGCGACGGCGTGTATCCCCGGACGACCGATGACGAACTCGCGCCGAAGCTGGGGCAGCCGCTGCCGGCGGTGTTCTGCGTCGGGCACACACACCAGCCGCTCACGCGCACGCTGGACGGCGCGCTGGTCATCAACGCCGGCTCGGTGGGCTTGCCGTTCGACGGCGACTGGCGGTCGAGCTACGCCCAGGTGACCTGGCAGGGCGGCAGGTGGCATGCGCGCATCGTGCGCTTGGAGTACGACCGGCAGCAAGCCGAGCACGACTTCTGTGAGACCGGCTTCCTGGACGAAGGCGGGCCGCTGGCGCGCGTGATGCTGCGCGAACTGCAGATCGCCTCGGGGTTAATCTACAGTTGGGCAAAGGAGTTCGAGCAGCCGGTGCTGGACGGCGAGATCACCATCGAGCAGTCCGTCGAACGCTTCTTGCAGCGGTATTAGATTGCGCGTGGTCGCGGCCTTCTCGAGTGCGGCTACCGCAATAAAATAAGCCAATGGCGAGAAGCTGGCGCTACGAGGAGCATACCTGGCCGGAGATCAAAGAGCGCGTCGCCGAACAGCCCGTCGTTGTGCTGCCGATCGGCGCGGTGGAGGATCACGGCCGGCACATGGCGCTCAACACCGACAACGTCATCCTCGAGGGCATCGTCCATGCTGCCGCTCAGCGTGCGCCCGACGACATGATCGTGTTGCCCACCATCCCCTACGGCTTCGACGAGCACCACATGGACTTCCCCGGCACGATCAGCATCGGGATGCACACCTTGATAGACTTCGCCAGCGACGTCGCCATCAGCGTGGCGCGTCACGGCTTCACCCACATCCTCATCGCCAACGGCCACGGCAGCAACCATGCCATCTGCGATCTGGTGGCGCGCAACGTCGTCATCGCCACCGGCGTGATCTGCGCCAGCATGTCGCCAAACGCTGCCATAGACCCGACGCTGGCGCAGGACGTGATCGCCGTCGAGCGACGCAGCGGCATGGGCGGCATCGCGCACGCCTGCGAGTACGAGACCAGCATGATGCTCTATCTGCGCCCCGACTTGGTAGACATGGCGCTGGCCGAGGCAGACTTCGGCCAGCTCACGCTCAAGTACTTCAACTGGGATCACGGCGAGCCGAGCGTGCTGAGCTGGCAGGACTGGTGGAGCCGGTTCTCGCGCCACGGCGTGGCCGGCGACGCGACCGTTGCCACAGCGGCGTTCGGCGAGCGCTGTTTCATGGTCACCGTCGAGCGGTTCATCGAGCTGGTCCGCGAGTTCCGCACCATCCAGATCAAGCCCCGCACCGATCACCATTGACGTCTCCCTCACCAATCATGACCAGGACATCCGACATCTTCGTCACGGTGGACATCGTGATCTTCACCCTCCGCGACGGCGATCTGCAAGTGCTGCTGGTGAAGCGCAAGACGCCGCCCTTCGAGGGGCGCTGGGCGATCCCGGGCGGCTTCGTGCAGCACGACGAATCGCTCGAGGACGCTGCGGCGCGCGTGCTGTTCGACGAGACCGGCGTGCGCGGCGTGCACATCGAGCAGCTTTACACCTTCGGCCGGGTAGATCGCGACCCGCGCGGGCGCATGGTGACCGTGGCCTACTTCGCGCTCGTGCCGGCGCCGCTGGCGCTGCATGCCGGCAACAGCACCAGCGACGCGCAGTGGAAGTCGGTCTATGACCTGCCGGAGATGGCCTTCGACCACGCCGAGATCGTCAACTACGCGCTCAAGCGGCTGCGCTACAAGCTGGAATACACCGCGGTCGGCTTCCAGTTGTTACCTAAGACGTTCACGCTCAGCCAGTTGCAGAAGGCCTACGAGACGGTGCTGGGCGAGCGCCTGGACAAGCGCAACTTCCGCCGGCGCATTCTGCAGGCACAGGTGATCGAGGAGACCGGCGAGATGCAGAGCGGCGAAGGCCGCCCCGCCAAGCTGTATCGCTATCGCGAAGACGCCGTGGCCGAGGTGAAAGCCCGGCGGTTGTTCCCATAAGCCTGCCTGAGAACGCGTCTGCCGCCGGCAGGGTGCCAGTAGCTGATCGCCGGTCACAGGGCACGGAACGGCGTCCGTGCCTACGTTTTGCCCCCACACAACCGCTTTTTGCGTTCTCGGCGATAATTTAAATGCCAAAGCACCCGCGACGCCTGTTGCAGGGATGCCCGTGACTCCGGGGCTTGGCCATCTCACACCAACCAAATGGATCTTCACGGAGGAGTGCCTTGTCTGATTCGCCTAAGCGCGCGTCGTTTCTCTCGTCGTTTCTGACCACGCTGACGCTGGCCGGCGTGGGCGCGATCGGCGCTTACGTGGCCTTCATCCGCCCTTGGCATCTGCGCTGGGGCGCCACCGAGGAAGAGGCCAAGCGGCCGCTGCTCGGCGACTCGCTGATCGAAAATGCGAAGTTGCAAGCGACGCACGCCGTCTCGATCCATGCCCCGCCGGAGGCGATCTGGCCCTGGCTGGTGCAGATGGGCCAGGGGCGCGGCGGCTTCTATAGCTACGAGTGGATCGAACGCCTGCTCGGCCTCTACCCTAGTAACGCCAACCACATCATCCCGTCGTTGCAAGAGCTGCACGCCGCCGACGCCGTGCCGCTCGCGCCGGACGGCGCCGGGCTGCCGGTGGACATCGTCGTGCCCAACCGCACGATCGTGATGCACGCCGACGCGCCCATCAAGGCGCGGGTCGCCGTGATGCAAGCTGGCTACTACCGGCGCGTGACCTGGACGTTTCACCTGGAGCCGATTGACGCGACGAACACCCGGCTGATCGAGCGCTGGCGGGCCGACTGGGAACCGACGCTCTCGAACACCCTCGTCATCCGTGCATTGCTGGAGCCGGGCGCGTTCATCATGGAACGGCAAATGCTGCTGGGCATCAAGGCGCGCGCCGAGCGCGCCTGGGCGATGCGCGAGCGGACTAACGGGCAGTGAGCCGTTCGTAGATCTGCTCCAGCTTTGGCACGATGGCGCCCCAATCGTAGGTTGCCGAGACGAAGCGATAGGCGCTTTCGCCGAGCGCAGCGCGGTGCGATGGGCTGCGCAACAGTTCGGCCACGGCACTGGCGAACTCCTCCGGCCGGTCGGCCACGATCAATTCGCGCCCTGAAGTTACCGGAAACCCCTCGCAGCCGAGCGACGTGCTGACAATGGCGCGGCGCATGGCCATCGCCTCGAGCAGCTTGAAGCGCGTGCCGCCCCCGGCCAGTAACGGCGCGATGTACACGTCGGCTTGCGCGATGTACGGCCGCACGTCGTCCACCTGCCCGGTCAACACGATGTCCGGATCGGCGCGCAGCGGGTCGAGGCGCGGGCTGGGCTTTTGGCCGACGACCAGCAGGCGCGCGCGCGGATGCGCCTGCTTCACCGCCGGCCATACGCGCCGGGCGAACCATAGCACCGCATCTACGTTCGGACGGAAGTCCATCTTGCCGGTGAAGACGATGGCCGGGAATGGGGAGTCGGGAGTGGGGAGGGCAAACTTAGCGTACTGCGCGATGTCAATGCCGTTGTAGATCACGGTGGGCCGAACGGACGGCGCGAGTCGCTGCAACGACGCCGCATCTTCCGGCGAGACGCACAAGACCGCGTCGGCAGCGCGCAGCGCCCGGCGCTCGAACGCGCGCAGCCGCTGCCACTGCACGAACGAATACGCTGCGCCATGCCAGCGCCTGGGGGTGCGCGCGTCGGCCTCAAAGGTGCGCTTTTGTAGCAGATACTCCGCGTTGTGCTCGTCGAAGACGAAGCGCGCGCTGTGCGGCAGTCGCGCAGCGCCGATCATGTAGCGCGCCAGCTCGATCCCCTCGAACTGCACGATGTCGAAATGGTGATCGCACAAGTGCGCGTGCAGCCTCTGCTCGAACGCCGGCGACCACAGCCGCCAGGCCATGTCGGGCAGCATCGAGGCAGCTAGCGTGCGCAGGCGGTCGCCCGGCGTGCGCGCCGGCACCGGCACGGTGACCACGCTCCGGCACGCCCGGCGCAACGGCTCGGGCAGCGCGCCGCGTGCACCCGCCGGCCGTTCGTCGAACGAGATCAGCCAGATCTCGTGCCGGGCCGCCAGGTGCGAGATCAGCCCCCAGTTGCGCAGCGCCGTCCCCTGCTGGGGTGGATACGGCAATTGCGGCGTGAGGAAGAGCAGGCGCATGGGAGAGAAATGAGTTACAAGTTACCAGTTACGAGTTACGATTTGGTGATTGGTAATTGGTAATTTGTAATTGGGGAATAGGTAACAGGGATTAGCCGAGCGCCTCGCGATAGACGGCGAGGGTCTCCCGTGCGGCGCGCGCCCACGAGAAGCGCTGCGCACGTGCCAGGCCGCGGCGCGCATATTCGGCGTGCAGTGCGTCGTCCATCCACAGCGCATGGATGTGCTGCGCCAGTTCGGCGTCATCCATCGGCTCGTGAAGCAAGGCGGCGTCGGCGGCGATCTCGGGCAGCGAGCCGGCGCTGCTGCACACCACCGGCGTGCCGCGCGACATCGCTTCGAGCACCGGCAGGCCGAAGCCCTCCGAAAGCGATGGCATGACCAGCAGCCGCGCCCGGCAATACAGCGCATCCAGTTCGTCATCGCTCACCCAGCCGGCAAACGTGACACGATCGGCCACGCCCAGTTCGCGGGCCACGTCGCCGAGCGCCTCGTTGCGCCAACCCACCGCGCCCACGACGACGAGGCGCACCTCAGCCGGCAGGCGCGCCAGCGCGCGCAGCAGCGTGCTCAGGTTCTTGCGCGGCTCGAGCGTGCCCACAAACAGGATGAATTGAAAATTGAAAATTGAAAATTGAGAATGAGGTGTTGGCCATTCCCTTTTCAATTCTCCATTTTCAATTTTCAATTTCTCGTCGGCCGCTTCGTGCACCACGACCACCTTCTCGGGCGCGGCCTCGGGGATCAGGCGCAGGATGTCCTGGCGCGTGAAGTGCGACACGGCGATGATGCGATCGGCGACCGACGCCGACCAGCGGATGCGGCTGTAGTAGCGCATGCCGTCGGCGCTCATCACCTCCGGATGCTCCATGAAATACAGGTCGTGGATGGTGATCACTTTGCGGAATCGCCCCCAGCACGTGACGAAGTCCGGAGAATGTAACACGGCGTGCGGCGCGCGCAGCAGCCCCCGGGCAGCGAGCTCGACGGGCAGGGCCACGTGTTCGTAGCGATGGTGCGCCGGCGTAGCCGCCCGGACGACCCCAACGTTCGGCGGGACCCAGCCGGTGTCGGCATCGCGCCGGTCCAGCAGGATGCGCAAGGCGAACCTCGGCGCCTGCAGCCCCGCCAGAGCGCGCACCAGCCGCCGCGTGTAATACGACACGCCGGCCTTGCGGTAATACATTAGTCGGCAGTCCACGAGGACCGAACAGGGTTTGCGATCGGCGACGCGCGACATGGTTGCTCTCTCGACAGTCGCAGCCGCCGATCAAACGAGCACGGCTTGCTCGTGTTTGAGCAGCCATGCCTTCGCCTGCACGCCGCCGGCGTAGCCGGTCAACTTGCCGTCGCTGGAGAGCACGCGGTGACAGGGGATAATGATGTTGATCGGATTGCGGGCGTTGGCCTGGCCGACGGCGCGTGGCGCGGTGGCCTTCTTCAGTCGGCGGGCAATCTCGGCATAGGTGATCGTTTCGCCATAGCCGACCGCGCGCACCTCCGCCAGCACTGCGCGCTGGAAGTCGGTGAGCCGGTCGAGCGAGATCGGCACGTCGAACGTCCGACGCTTGCCCTTGAAATACTCGCGCAATTGCTTACGCGCCTGAATGACGACCTTGCACCCTTTGCCGACCGGCGCATCGGGCGCGACCCAGCGTACTGCCGTGACGGCGTCGCGCGTGCCCTCGATCATCAGCCGGCCGATCGGGGTGTCGAGCGCGGCTTGATACACGCCTCAACTTTATAATCATCGTGTGACTTTATCAACTGATCGCCTGCTCGAGCTGTATCGCCAGCTCGTGTTGATCCGCCAGTTTGAGCTGCGCGCGATTGACGAGCGACGCCAAGGGCTGATCCCCGGTTTCATCCATCCCTACATCGGCGAAGAAGCGTGCGCCGTGGGCGCGTGCGCGGCGTTGAACCGCGACGACGTGATCACCAGCACACATCGCGGCCACGGCCACCTGATCGCCAAGGGCGGCGACGTGCGCTACATGATGGCCGAGCTGGCCGCGCGCGAAGCCGGCTATTGCCGCGGCAAGGGTGGCTCGCTGCATATGACCGACTTTGACCTCGGCATCCTGGGCGCGAACGGCATCGTCGCCGGCGGCATTCCGATGGCCGTCGGCGCGGCGCTGGCCTTCAAGATGCAAGCTGCAGCTTCGCCCAACGCACGCGATGGGGCCAGGCTGCGCGTCGCCTTGGCGTTCTTCGGCGACGGCGCGACCAACGAGGGCGCGTTCCACGAAGCGCTCAACCTGGCCGGGCTGTGGCGGTTGCCGGTGGTGTTCTTTTGCGAGAACAACCAGTACGGCGAAGGCACGCCGCAGCACAAACAGGCGCCGATCACCCAGCTCAGTAAGCGTGCCGAGAGCTACGCGATGCCCGGCGTCACCGTGGACGGCAACGATGTACTGGCCGTGTATGAGGCGACGCAACAGGCAGTCGAACGCGCGCGGCGCGGCGACGGCCCATCGTTCATCGAGGGCGTCACCTATCGCTATCGCGGTCACTATGAGGGCGACCCGCAGGTCTATCGCTCGCGCGAAGAGGTCGAACGCTGGCAGGCGCGCGACCCGATCCCTCGCTTTCGCCGCGTGCTCGTCGAGCGCGGGGTCGCGGAGGGGGCGATTGAGGAAGTCGAAGGCCAGGTGATGGCGTTGATCGAGGAGGCCGTGGCCTTTGCGCGGTCTGCGCCACCGGCGCGTGTGGAAGATGCGCTGCACGGCGTCTACGGTGACACCCATAACGGCGCAGTGTTTTGAGTCGTGCTCAGGCAATAATGGCAATATTCAAAGTGAAATTTAATCCTGTGTAGCTATATCCGAAGCATGGTTAGGTCGCGATTTATCCCCAAACGCCCTCGCTTATCCCCAACTCGCTCAGGGTTTGTCCACATTTTCACCCTTTTATGATGCTTGTTTGCTTTTCTTAAGCTAGAGATAACGTTGCCTGAGCGCACAGCCGACGCCGCCTATGGGGGGTGTTGCGCATCCAAGCCCAACATATAGCCGGAAGCTATGCTCGCCGTTTGTGAACGCGTTGTGAAAGATTTGTGGATATTGAGCCGCCCGAACTGGCGCGCCATCCGCACCTGGCTGCGGCGCGCCTTGCAGATGGCGCTGGCTACCGGCCTGCTCCTCACCCTGCTGCGGTTCGACGTGCCGCCCTACGGCGATCGCGAGGCGCATCTCGAGCGCATGCTGGCTGGCAGGCAGTTCGACCTGGCTGGCTGGTGGGTCGGCGCGATGGCGGCTAAGCTCGGCTATGAGCTGATCCTGCCGCACGATGGCATGAGCGATCAGGATCAAGTCGCGTTCGTGCAGGATTACATGCGCGATGTGGCCGAGTTCAAGCGCCTGGTCAACCAGATCGAGGTGATCTACACCGACCCCGATGTGGCGGACCCGGCGACGGCCAGCGCGGCGCTGCGCGCCCAACGCGACGCGCTGCGCGCCCGCTTGAACGCCCGGCAAGACATCGCCGAGGCGATCCTACAGGATCAGGTGCAAAGCGTCCTGCGCGACGAGGGCTTTGCCATCGGCGGACAAGTGATGCCGCCGCTGCGCTTCCGGTTCACTGAGCTGCCTGATCTGCTGGTCGTCTCGCGCCGCGACAAGATCGAGCGCATCGCCTCGCGTGAGCTGACCACCGGCCTCACGCTGGAGGAGAAGGCGCGCATCGAAGAAGCAGTAGATCGCCGATTCAACGTGTCGTCGCTCGTCACGTCCATCGGCGGCCTGGGCGCCTACCCGACCATGCTGCCGGAGACGTCGGCGCTGAAGTGGGTGTTGGGCGTCATCGCCCACGAGTGGGTGCACAACTACCTGATCTTCACCCTCAGCGCGGTCGGCCTGAACTTCTTCTCCAGCGCGGAGGCGCGCACGATCAACGAAACTGCGGCGGTGATCGTGGAGCGCGAGATCCGCGAGCGCGTGGCGCAGCGCTACTATCCGGAGCTGCACGCGGCGTTGGTCAGCGATGCGCAAGCCGGCCCGCCGCCGGCCGACCCGCAGGCGTTCGACTTTCGCGCGGAGATGCGCAAGACGCGCGAGCGCGTGGACGAGTTGCTGGCGCAAGGCAAGATCGAGGAAGCCGAAGCTTACATGGAGCAGCGCCGCATCCTATTCGTGCAGAACGGCCATCTGATTCGCAAGCTGAACCAGGCCTACTTTGCCTTTTACGGCGCATACAACGCCGATCCGGGCGGCTCGCCGGCTGCCGGTAAAGATCCCATCGGCCCGGCGGTGCAGGAATTGCGCCGGCGCAGCCCGTCGCTCGGCGCCTTCCTGCGCGAGATCGCCACCGTCCGCGACTTCGCCGACCTCCAGCACCGGCTGCAGGCGAAGCAGTGACCGCCACCGAGGACGCAGGACGCAAGACGCAACTCGCAAGACGCAATATTTCCGCACTCGCCGCGCTTTATCAGCGCCGCAAGCGATGCTGTATGACATCACCCGCACCCTGTCACCGCGCACCGCCGTCTTCCCCGGCGACACGCCGGTGTCCATCGTGCCCACGCTGCAGATGCGCGCCGGCGATGCCTGCAACGTCACGGCCATCACGATGAGCGCGCATGCCGGCACGCACGTGGACGCGCCGCGCCACTACAGCGACGACGGCGCCGGCATAGACGCCGTGCCGCTGGATGCCCTGATCGGCCCGGCGCGCGTGGTCACGCTCGATGTCGCCGGTGCGATCACCGTCACCGACTTGCAAAACGCCATACGCAACACGCGATACGCAACACGTGACACACGCCTTCTCAATGCTCAATTTTCAATTCTCAATTTCACACGCCTGCTCATCCACACCCGCGCCAGCGAGGTCTCAGACGATGTATGGGATGACGCCTTCGCCTACTTCGACCCGGAAGCCGCCGAGTGGCTCGGCGCGAACGGCCTGCGGCTGATCGGCACCGACGCGCCATCGGTGGACCCTGCAGCGAGCAAAGACCTGCCGGCGCACAAGGCCTTCCTCAAGCACGGCGTGATCATCGTGGAGAACTTATGCCTGCGCGGCGTGCCGGACGGCGAGTACGAGTTGATCGCGCTGCCGCTGAAAATCGCGGGCAACGACGCCGGGCCGGCGCGCGTCGTGCTGCGCCGGTGAGCGCCGGCGTTTCAGCGCGCCGCGCTTCGCGCAAAATTCAGGACATGAAGACGCGACTCACCAAAAAGCAAATCGAGCAGTATCGCAACGACGGCTTCATCATCATCGAGGACTTCTTGAACGCGAAGGAATTGGCCAAGTGGCGCGTGATCACCGACGACGCCGTGCGCCAGCGCCTGATCGAACGCAACGGCCTAACCAACCAGTCCAACCCGGATGCCTACTACGCACAGGTGTTCACGCAGTGCGTGCGGCTGGCCGACACACACGCCGGCATGGCCGAGCTGATGTTGGACGAGCGCCTGGGCGAAGTGGCCGGCAAGTTGGCCGGCGTGGACGGCATCCGCATCTGGCACGATCAAGCGCTGATCAAGCCGCCATATGGCAACCCCACGGCCTGGCACTTGGACAACCCCTACTGGTCGTTCTACTCGCGCGACGCGATCTCGATCTGGGTGGCGCTGGACGACGCGACGCCGGCCAACGGTTGCCTGTGGTATCTGCCCGGCACGCACAAGACGGCGCGCTACGACAACGTCGGCATCGGCCACAACCAGCGCGACCTCTTCAAGGTGTATCCCGAATGGGCGGAGATCGAAGCCGTGCCCGCGCCGGCCAAGGCCGGCAGCGCCGTGTTCCACAATGGCCTGGTGGCGCATGCTGCCGGCGCGAACATGACGCCGCGACCGCGCCGCGCCATGACCTGCGCCTACATGCCGGACGGCAGCACCTTCAACGGCCAGCAGAATGTGCTGCCCGACGACTACTTCCGCTCGCTGAAGATCGGCGATGTGCTGAACAACGACAAACAGAACCCGCTGATCTGGCGACGCGCGTAGCGGCGCTCTGAAGCTGTCACCACGAAGGGCACAAAGGGCACGAAGGCTGTCTTCTTCGCATCTTCGTGATGACGACGGGTGCATTCGCGGATAGGGGCAAACCATCGCACGGTAGGGCACGGACTCCGTTCCGTGCCCGTGTGCGCTGCCAATGGGCGCGCTGCGATAGCTCATTCGGGCCATTCAGAGCGCGCCCTACCCAGCCTACAGCTTGTCCCCGCTGACAAATGTGCCCCGTCTCAGGGGCATTCACCAAAAAGGTCAACCCGTAAGGGCGAGGCCCCGCGTGGCCGCCATTCATGCACTCATGACGACTCCCTTCTGCTAGAATCTTCGCCATCATGACGCTCGCTCCAGACGTGATCCCAGCGGCTGAGATTCCCGTGGCGACCGACGCGCGCCCGGCGACGATGCGCCGGCCGGAGTGGTTGAAGGTGCGCGTGCCGTCCGGCGAGACCTACCACAACCTCAAGCGCCTGATGCGCAGCAAGGCGCTGCACACCATCTGCGAAGAGGCCAACTGCCCGAACATCGCCGAGTGCTGGGGGCGCGGCACGGCCACCTTCCTCATCATGGGCGACGTGTGCACGCGCTCGTGCGGCTTTTGCGACGTGAAGACCGGCATGCCCAGCCCGCTGGACTGGGGCGAGCCGCTGCGCGTGGCGCAAGCCGTCAAAGCCATGAACCTCCAGCACGTCGTGATCACGTCGGTCAACCGAGACGAGCGGCGGGACGGCGGCGCGCCGATCTTCGCCCTGACCATCCGCAAGGTGCGCGAGCTGCAGCCGGGCTGCACGGTCGAGGTGCTCATCCCCGACTTCAAGGGCAATCGCGCCGCGCTCGAAATCGTCATGCGCGAAGAGCCGGACATCCTCAACCACAACGTCGAGACCGTGCCGCGCCTGTTCAAGAAAGTGCAGCCGCAAGATCGCTACGAGTGGGCGCTGGCGACGCTGCGCAACGCCAAGGCAATCCAGCCCGACGCGGTGACCAAGACCGGCATCATGCTCGGCCTGGGCGAGACGCCCGACGAAGTGCTCGACGTGATGCGCGACCTGCGCGCCATTGACGTGGACATCCTGACGCTCGGCCAGTATCTGCAGCCGAGCAAGCGGCACCTGCCCATCGAACGCTACTACACGCCGCAGGAGTTCGCCGAATTCCGGCGCATCGGCTACGAGATGGGGTTCAAGTGGGTGGAGAGCGGGCCGCTGGTGCGTAGCTCGTTCCGCGCCGAGTTCCAGGCCCGCGCGCTCTCCAAGCGCTGGCGTGAATCCAGGACGGCGCCCACCGCCGGCCAGACCGCCTGACCTGGCTGCGCCGCTTCGCAGGGTCTGCACCGCGCGAGCACGCTTGCACCTGTCGGACCGACACGAATCATGCACGCCCGAAGAAACCCGCAACGCACCGGCAACATGCCTGCGCGCTTCAACGGCAAGGCCGCGCTGGGCGTCGCGCTCCTGGCCATCGCGCTGATCGCCGGCGTTGCGTTCGCGGTCTACGCCATGGCCTCGCGCGACGCATCGGCCGGCGAACCGGGCATCATTCAGGTCATCTACGTCCATCCCACCCCAACGCAGCTCCTGGCGGGCGACGCCTCGGCAGCCATCGCGCCGGCGCTCGAAGCCGTTACCGGCGCGGCATCTGCGATCTCCCAGCCACGGCGCGAGTGGATGGAGCCGGCAGCGCCACCCCTCGTGCCCATGCGCGCTCAACCCACCGCGACACCTTCACCCACAGCCACGCCGGATGGGCGGAGCGCGCCGCGTGCCGAGGCCGCGCTGCAACTGGACGAGTCGGCGTCGTGCCCGCAGCCGGTCGGCCAGGTCATCACCGAGACGCTCGACAGCGACGTCACCGTCGTGCCGATCACGGTGCACGTGTATCTGCCGCCGTGCTACGACCCAGAGCGCTACATCTATCCGACGCTCTACCTGATCCACGGCACGGCCTTCGAGCAGGGCGGCTGGCTCTACGACGGCGTGCCGCGCGTGGCCGACGTGCAGATGAGCCTGGGCATATTGCCGCCGTTCATCATCGTAATGCCCGGCGCGGACATGCGCGCCGGCGCGGCCAGCAAATACTCCTGGACGAACATGGGCCGCGGCTCGTACGAGGACTTCGTGGTCAACGAGCTGATCCCCTACATTGACCAGAACTACAGCACGTGGGCCAGCCGCGAAGGGCGCGCCATCGGCGGCATCTCGCGCGGCGGCTACTGGGCGATCGAGATCGCGTTCGCCCATCCCGACCTGTTCAGCGCCGTCGGCGGCCATAGCCCATCGGTGTTCGCCAAGCTCGTCGGCGTGCCGCCCAACTTCAGCATGCTCAGCATGGCGCGCTCGATTGACGAACTGCACAACTTGCGCATCTGGCTGGACGCCGGCGATGCAGACTGGGCGAAGGGGGACATGCAGAAGCTGATGGGCGATCTGGACGACGCCGGCGTGCCGTATTACGCCGAGGTTGGCGAAGGCGGCCACGAAGACAGCTACTGGACGTCGCGCGTGCCGGACTACCTGGCGTTCTATGCGGCGTCGTGGCCGCGCGCTGCGCGCGCCAAGCAGGCGCCAAGCGCAGCGGCCAATCCCTGACATGCGGCGCTGGCTCATCTGGATCGGCGTCGCTGTCAGCATCGCCCTCCTCTTCCTGGCGCTGCGCGGAATCCACTTCGACGAATTCGTGCTTGCGCTGCAGCAGGCCAATCCGCTATGGCTGCTGCCGGGCATCGGGTTTTACTTCCTGGCCGTCGCCGTGCGCGCGTGGCGCTGGTCGTATTTGCTGCAGCCGTTAAAGCCGGTGGGCGCCGGCCGACTGTTCCCCATCGTCGTGATCGGCTACATGGGCAACAACATCTACCCGGCGCGCATCGGCGAGCTGCTGCGCGCCTACGTGCTGCGGCGCGACGAGGGCGTGCCCATCGCCTCCAGCTTGGCCACGGTGCTGATCGAGCGCATGATGGACGGCATCGTGATGATCGGCTTCGCCCTGATCGGCCTGCAATCCGCGCCGAACGTGAGCGCGCGCGCCGGCCAGGTGATCGCTATCGCCATTGTGCTCTTTGCGATTGCGAGCGCGGCCTTCTTCTGGATGGCGCTGGCGCCGGCGCGCACCAAGCGGCTGGCCGAAGCGGCCATCACCCGGCTCGTCCCGCACCGCTTCCAGGCGCCGCTGCTGGGCGTGGCCCATCGCTTCGTGCAAGGCGCGCAGAGCCTGCGCAGCCCGCGCGACCTGGCGGCGATCTTCCTCGGCACGGTCGTGGTGTGGTTGCTGGAGACGCTGAAGTACGGGAGCGTGGCGCGGGCGTTCGACCTGGCGCTGCCGTTCGGCGGGCTGATGCTGGTCAACGGCCTGTCGAACTTGTTCACGGTCATCCCCGGCGCGCCCGGTGCAGTGGGCACGTTCGACGCCGGCGGGATGCTGGCCATGCGCGCGCTGGGCGTAGACGAATCGCTGGCCGCGGCCTACGTGCTCACGCTGCACGTGGTGCTGTGGCTGCCAGTGACGCTGCTGGGCGCGTTCTTCATGCTGCGCGAGGGCCTGCGCTGGTCGGACCTGCGCCGGGCCGAAGAGGCGGCAGTATAGACCGCGCGGCCGTGAATGGTCCGCGCTGAAGGAGGCGGGCAATGCGCAATCTGTGCAGCGCGGGCTGAGCCTGCCGAAGCCTGCCGAAGCCCGCGCGGCCATGAATGGGCCGCGCTGAAGGAGGCGGGCAATGCGCAGTTTGTCTGGTAGCCGCCGGCTGCACACCTGCGGCCGGTGGGATGACCATCGCGCGGGCTGAGCCTGCCGAAGCCTGTCGAAGCCCGCCCGAAGCCTGCCCTCTTAGCTCGGTGGCTTCGCGTCGGGCGGTAGCCGTCATACCTGCGGAGGTTCCGTGATCCTTTGGCCCGTGACCGAGTCAAAGGCCACGGGATCAAAGGACGGGCATCCAGATGCGAGCCCGGATCCCCGCCTTCACGGGCAAGATTCGCGGGAATGACGGTTAGACGACGCAGTGTCGGCAACCTATGAGACAATTCACAGCCGAGGTAACAACGCATGTCCAGTGATCGAGTCTCGCCCTCCTCTCGACGCATTCATCGCTCCCTGCGCGCGCTGGCTGGCCTGATGGCGCTCGTCCTCATCACAGCCGCCTGCGCCGACGCCGGACAGCAGCCCACCGCGACGCCGCAACCACCCGCCGTCGCCACCGAAGCACCCACCCCTGAGGCCACACCTGTGAGCGTGCTTGCGCCGGCCGAGCCGGCTGCGACGATGGCACCGGCCTCTATGCCCACGGCTGAGCCTGTCGAAGCCGCGCCTGTCGAAGCCGCGCCCACTGTAGCTGCACCCGCCGAAGCCACGCCCACGGCTGAGCCCGTCGAAGCCGCCGAAGCTGCACCGGCGCCGGCCACACCGCAGGCAGCCCAGGAACCGAGCGCACCGGCAGCCGGTCCGGCAGCTATCGTGACGGCCGGCGCCTTCGTGGAAGACAACGCGCTGTGCGAACGGTTCATCGGCGAGAAGATCCCCGAGGGGCTGATCCGCTACCTACGCTGCGGGACGTTCACCGTGCCCGAGCTGCATGCCAAGCCGGACGGCAACACGATCAAGCTGCCGGTCGTGGTGATCAAATCGGCCAGCCCAAACCCGGCTTCCGATCCGTTGGTCATGCTGCAGGGCGGCCCGGGCGGCTCGGCCATCCGCGAGTTCTTCGGCGCGATCGTGCGCTCCGGCTTCTCACCCGGCGACGACCGCGACATCATCCTGGTGGATCAGCGCGGCTCGTTCCTAACGCAGCCATCCCTGATCTGCCCCGAATACCGCGAGACCGTGCTGAAGCACATCCAGAGCGGCTTGATGGGCGACGCGGCGGAGCAGGAGCGCATCGCTGCCAACGCCGCGTGCCGCGCGCGGCTGGCCGGCGAGGGCATCAACCTGGCCGCCTACAACAGCCTGGAGAACGCCGCCGACATCGCCGCCTTGCCCCGCGCGCTGGGCTATGTTGACTACAACCTCTACGGCAAGTCCTACGGCGCGCTGCTCGCCCAGCATATCGTCGCGCTCTATCCGCAGGGCGTGCGCAGCGTCATCCTAGACGGCGCGATCCCGCGCGCCGGCAAGTTCGCCCTCACCCGCAACGCGAACTTCCAGCAGGCGCTGCAGAAGGTCGCCGGCGCCTGCGCCGCCGACCCGCTGTGCGCGAAGGACTACCCGGACATCGAGCAGCGCTTCGTCGCGCTGGTGCGCGCGCTGAACGCCTCGCCCGCGCCGATGACGATCACCACCCGCTCGCTCACCGAGGTTGTCACGCTGAATGCGCCGCTCACCGGCGAGGCGCTGCTGGGCGTGATCTACACCATGATGTACGACTCGTATGGCATCAGCCGGCTGCCGCGGCTGGTGGACCTGGTGGAGAAGCGCGACCTCGATTACCTCGCGCGGCTGCGCGACCGCTTCGAGCTACAGGTGCTGAACGAAACCACCATCGGCATGTTCAACTCGATCTTCTGCTCGGAGGAGGCGAACTTCACCGAGGATGAGGCGCAGCGGGCCGACGCCGATGTGCTGCCCGAGTTGAAGGTCTTCCGCTCGGCGCGCGAGATCCTGGCCACCTGCAAGGAATGGGGCGTGCCGCTGCTGGGCGACGAGGTGCATGCTGTGGCCAAGAGCGACGTGCCGGTGCTGGTGCTGAGCGGCGAGTTCGACCCGCTCACGCCGCCGGAGTTGGGCGCGCAGGCCGCGGCCGGGTTCTCCAACGCGACGCAGGTGCTCTTCAAGGCGCAGGGTCACGGGCTCGCGCCGGCCAACGCATGCGCCGCCAGCTTGATCGCCAACTTCCTCAACGCGCCCGCCGAGCAACTGGATACCAAGTGCGCCCAGGGCAGGCCACTCGAGTTCAGCACCACCAGCATCCAGTTGACGGAGTTCACCGACCCGATCGCCGGCGTCGGCGGCAAGCGGCCGGTCGGCTGGATTGAACTCAGCCCAGGCGTGTTCGGCGACGACGTGTCGGTGGCGGCCATCCAGTTCGCGCACCAGACGACGCCCGACCCGGCGGCCATCCGACGACAACTGGAGACCGGCCGCTTCCAGCGCACCGATGCGCGCACCATCGGCGAGGTCGCCTGGCAGTTCTTCAGCGGCAGCTCGAGCGACGGCCGGCTGCTGCAAGACATCGCCATTGGCAACGACGGCCGCTTCATCGTGCAACTGCTCAGCGGCGCGCCGGAGCAACGCGAGATGCTCTACCAAGCGGTGTTCCTGCCGGCGGTCGAGTCGTTCTTCGCCATCCAAGCATCGGCGCAAACTATCGTCATCGAGACGCCGCAGCGCGACGACGAGGTGACCAGCCCGGCAGCCGTGAGCGGCTACACCAGCCGGACGCCGTTCGAGAACAACTTGGTGTATCGCATCTACAATAGCGCCGGCTTCATCATCAGCGAAGGCCCGATCTCGGTGAAAGGCAGCCTGGGCGGACCGGGAACGTTCGCGGCCACCTTGCCCTTCACCGTGACGCAGCGCGAAGCGGGGCGCATCGAGGTGCTGGACATTGACGCCGCCACCGGCCAGCCCTTCGCCACGGCTGCGGTCAGCGTGACGCTCGCGCCTGTCAACCTGGAGGGACAACCGCCTGTCTTCACCATCACAATTGAGACGCCTGCGCCCAATACCGCGATCACCAGCCCGGCGCAGGTGAAGGGCGACATTTCGCTCACGCCGTTCGAGAACAACCTGGTGTATCGCGTCTTCGACGCGAGCGGCGCACAGGTCGGCATCGGGCCGATCACCGTGGCCGGCGAGCTGGGCAAGCCCGGCACATTCGACGCGACCATCACCTTCACGCCAACGCAGAGCGGGCGAGGCCGTCTGTTGATTGAGGTGCCCAACGAAGCCGGCGGCCCGCCCTTCGCTACCTCGGCAGTGGACGTGCTGCTGGAAGTGCCCGCCCCGGCGAGCGAAGTGGTGACCGCGACCGAGGCGATCACTCCGACCGCAGCGATCACGCCGTCTGCCGTCACAACGCCGACGGCAGCCATAGATCCAGGGCAGTTCAGTTTGACCCCGACCGGCCTCGCGCGCCGCGTGACGAAGGAAGCGCGTCCGGGCGTCCCCTTCAACCCGGACGCGCCGCTGCCGTTAAATGGCTGGCCGGCGCACCTGCGCTTCCGCTTCGACGGCGACCGGCTGGCCGACGATGTCTTCGCGCCGCGCCAGCGCCAGTTGCTGATTCTCCCGCTGGAGGCCTACCGCGCCCAGTTCAGCGGCGACGCACTGGCGGCATTCGACGCGACGATCGCCCGCCTGAAGGCCATCCTCGAAACCCGGCCGGAGGCGATCACCGAGACGATTCCTCTGCTGCCGTCGGTCGGTGGCGACCAGGTGCTGCGCAGCCAGATCGGCTACCTCGACTTCGACGGCGGCGCGTGCGTGCGGTTCATCACGGCATATCGCTTCGACGTGGGCGCGATCACCGATGCAGACACGTTCTACACCTGCCAGGGACTGAGCAGCGACGGTAAATATTACGTGTCGTTCGTATATCCCGTGTCGTCCACAGCGCTGCCGGCCAGCGCCCGGCGCGTCACGCGCGCGGAGCAAGCGCGCATCCAGAGCGACTATCCGGCTTACCTGCAGCGCATCCAAGCCGCGCTCGACCGGCTGACCTCGCGCGGCTTCCGGCCCACGTTGGCCCAGCTCGACGCGGTGGTGAAGACACTGAAGCTGCCGAAGCCTTGAAGCAAACTTGATGCAGAGCGCGGATGGCCGTTCCGCGCATGGACGCAGGGATCGCCGCAACGGGCGATCCCTGCGTTCGTTTTTGGAAGGTGCTCCGGAGACGTTCGAAATTTGCCGTGGGGCTGAGCGCTACGGTATCGGCGTCGGCCCGGGGTTGAACAACGTCACTTGCACGGCGTTGTCATACAGCCGGCCGTCCACGCCCGTCACGCGCAGGATATACGTCGCGCTCTGGTTTGGGCACACGACGATGTCGCCGTTCGGGCCAACGACGGTCGTGGAGTTCGTTGAAGAGTCAATCAGCACGATGGCGTTGAACTGGCCGGAGACTTGCCAGCGTAGGTTCGTGCACTGGCCTCGCGGCAGCGAATTGCTCTCCGCGTAGAAGTTGACGTTCGGCGCGGGCGCGCCGCCGGTCACGTTAACGGTGAGGAAGTAGTCGCGCGATACGCCGTCTTGGCCGATCACCTGCAGCCGATAGGTGGACGTGTTGAGCGGGCAGACCTGGCGCGAGTCGTTGCCGCCTACGCCCTGCTGATTGCCGCCATCCCAGAAGAACACTGCGCGCACGTTGTTCACATTCCATCGCAGCGTGGTGCAACTGCCGGGGTTGACGGAGTAAGCGTCGGCGCGGAAGTTGGGATCGTTCGGCTGAGGCGGGTTGACGTTGACAGTGACGCTCTGCTGGTACGTCGTGCCGTCGCGGCGCTGCACGAGCAGCGTGTACGTCGTCGTGGTCGTGGGACACACGGTGCGCGAATCTACGCCGCCTACGCCCTGTTGATACCCGCCGCTGATCAACCACACGCCGGCCACCTCGGTGACGTTCCAGCTCAGCGTGCTGCATTGGGGCGGCGTGATAACCGCCGGCGTCGCGATGAAGTTGGCCGGATTGGGAATCGGCGTCGGGCCGGGCGGCAAAGGTGGATTGGGCACGACGGGCACGTTCTGCATGCACGACGTCTGTACGATCTCGCCGAATACCCACCCTTCGCGATCGCCGAAGATGATGCGATACCAGGAATTGTCGCGAAGGCGGCCGGTCACTTGCGCGGTCTGGCCGGCGAACAGCGCGCCGATGGGCGGCTCGAACTGCGTGCTGGGGCCGGAGCGCACGTTGACCTGCCCATACGCAATCACGGTGGGCACACAGCCCTGCGCTTGGCCGAGGGCAGTGACGGAAGCCGGCGGCTGCGTGCCTACGAGGAGCACAGCCGGCAAAGCCAGTGACAGCACCAAGACCGCCAGCAGAGCTAATCGGGCGAAGGCGTTGCTGCGTGCAAGCGCGCCGAGCGGTGACGAGTGGTTTGTATCGTTCACTATGGGACTCCCACGAGAATTAGGGGCATTGTAACGCCGTCCGCTGCGGAGGGGTGTATTCCTTCTAGGGGCAAAATGCCCGGCAACTGAAGTCGCGGGCAATTTGCAGCGAAGCCGGCCGGGCGCCGGCTTTGCCATGCGTTGCGCGATGGGGCTCTTCTCGAAGAAAACCCGGTTTGTTCTGCTCCACATCTCTTTACATTTGCCCTCTTTCGTGTAATCTTATTGGGGTCGCCGCCCTTGCTGTCACAGCGATTTCAGGGGGCGAGAGGCTTAGTCACTCCGGAGGCAAGCGCGTTGTCCGAATATGCAGTTGAGATGCGAGACGTGAGCAAGGTCTTCGGCGATGTGATCGCCGTGGATCACGTCTCGATGGGCATTCGCCAGAAAGAATTCTTCGCCATGCTTGGGCCGTCGGGCTGCGGCAAGACCACCTCGCTGCGCATGATCGCCGGCTTCGAGCGCCCGACGAGCGGAGAGATCTACATAGATGGCAAGGCCATGGGCAACACCCCGCCCTTCCACCGCAACGTCAACACCGTCTTCCAATCCTATGCGCTCTTTCCCCACATGACCGTGGAGCAGAACGTCGGCTTCGGGTTGGAGATGAAGGGCGTAAGCCGGAGCGAGATCATCCGGCGGGTGGGCGAAGCGCTGGAGTTGGTGCGGTTGCCACAGATGGCCAAGCGTTATCCCCGGCAGATGTCCGGCGGCCAGCAGCAGCGTGTGGCGCTGGCGCGCGCGCTGGTGAACCGGCCCAAAGTGCTGCTGCTCGACGAGCCGCTCGGCGCGCTCGACGCCAAGCTGCGCAAGGAGATGCAGATCGAGCTGAAGACGCTCCAGCGCGAAGTCGGCATCACCTTCATCTTCGTCACCCACGACCAAGAAGAAGCGCTGACGATGAGCGATCGTATCGCCGTGTTCTCCAAAGGCAAGGTGCTGCAGATCGGCACGCCGCTTGAAATATACGAGCGCCCCACCACGCGCTTCGTGGCCGACTTCATCGGCGAGACCAACTTCCTGGAGGGCAAGGTGCAGGAAGTGAACGGCGAGTTCGCCAGCGTGATCGTGGATGGCGGGCGCCGGTTCGTGGGCCGGGCGATGGACGGCGTGCGACCGGGCGTACAAGCCGTGGTCTCGGTCCGGCCGGAGAA
>JANWYN010000102.1 GCA_025055235.1 Candidatus Roseilinea sp.
GTTCCCCGGTACGCGCAGTATCGAAGCCGCGTTCCAGGCCTTCCAGCGCGGCGAGATCCGGCATACCGGCGTAATGGTGCACTACGTGGACGAAGGCGTAGATACCGGGCCGGTCATCGCGACGCGCGACGTGCCCATCTATCCAACCGATACGCTGAAAGATTTACAGCAGCGCATGCATGAAGCGGAGCATGCGTTGCTCGTAGCGGCGATTCGGGAGGTGATTGGGAACTGTGGGTGAAGCGGTGAGGGGGTGGGGTTAGAGAGATTAGAGATTAGAGATTAGGGATTGGAGATTGGGGAGTTGGGAGTGGGAAGTGGGGGAGCGATCACTGACAACCATCAGCGGGCGACCAGCAACCAGCAGCTAGCGACTAGCGACCAGCAACAGGGAGTGGGAAGTGAGGCGCAAGTGGGTCTTATAATGCGCGCATCATGAGAGCCCTCTTGTCCGTGTCTGACAAGACGCGTTTGATCGAATTCGCGCGCGGCCTGCACCAACACAACGTCGAACTGATCGCCAGCGGCGGCACGGCCCGCGCGCTCCAACACGCCGGCCTGCCCATCACCACCGTCGAACAACTCACCGGCTCGCCCGAAATCCTC
Source organism: Candidatus Roseilinea sp. (assembly GCA_025055235.1). Lineage (GTDB taxonomy): Bacteria > Chloroflexota > Anaerolineae > J036 > Brachytrichaceae > JAAFGM01. The sequence goes on from JANWYN010000102.1 coordinate 607, forward strand.
GAAGGCCGGGTGAAGACGCTGCATCCGATCATCCACGGCGGCATCCTGGCGCGCGACACGGACGAAGATCGCGCCGACCTGGAGCGCATCGGCGCGCACATGATTGACCTGGTCGTAGTCAACCTGTATCCGTTCCAGAAAACCGTCGCCCAGAAATTTGTCACGCTGCGCGACGCGATCGAGCACATTGATATCGGCGGCGTTGCGCTCATTCGCGCCGCAGCCAAGAATTACGAGCGTGTGACCGTAGTGTGCGACCCATGCGACTACGACCTGGTGTTGAACGACATTGCCCGGAACGGCAGCGTCTCGCTGGAGACGCGCGAGGTGCTGGCGCTCAAGGCGTTCGCGCACACCGCCGCCTATGACGCCGCCATCCGCGACTACCTGATGGGCATCCAGTCGCATGACTCACCCATCCTCACCCTCACCTTGCATAAGGTGCAAGACTTGCGCTACGGCGAAAACCCGCACCAACAAGCAACGCTGTTCAGCGTGAACAACAACGGCTGCATTGGCCCGTTGGGCGGCCGGCTGTTGCAGGGCAAGGAATTGTCCTACAACAACCTGCTCGATCTCGACGCGGCCTGGCGCGCAGCGGTGCACTTCGAGCAGCCGACCATCGCCATCGTCAAGCACCTCAGCCCATGTGGCATCGCCTGCGCCGATGAACTGCACAAGGCCTACACGGCTGCCTTCAACGCCGATCCCGTGTCGGCCTTCGGCGGCGTGATCGCCTCGAACTGGGAGGTGGACGCAGCGACGGTCGAGGCGATGGGCGATCTGTTCATTGAGTGCATCGTCGCCCCGGGTTTCACCGACGAAGCCAAGACGATGCTGGGCCATCGCAAGAACTGCCGCCTGTTGGAGATCGAGGATCCTGCCGCAACCACGGCGCCGGCCTACGAATACCGCAGCATCACCGGCGGCTTGCTGCGCCAGACGGTGGATCGGGGCGATCCGGCTTCGGCGCGCTGGCGCGTGGTGACCCAGGCGCAGCCCAGCGACGACGACATGCGCGTGCTCCAGTTTGCCTGGAAGGCCTGCCAGCACGTGCGCAGCAACGCCATCGTGATCGCCCGCGAAAGCCGCGGTGTGCTGGCGACTGTCGGCATCGGCGGCGGGCAGCCGAACCGGGTGGATTGCGTGAAGATCGCCGCCAAGCGCGCCGGACGCAAGGCGAAGAATGCCGTGCTTGCCAGCGATGCCTTTTTCCCCTTCCCCGACGGCATTCATGAAGCCGCGAAGGCCGGCGTGAAGGCCATCGTGCAACCAGGCGGTGCGATGCGCGATGCCGAGGTCATCGCCGCTGCCGATGAAGCGGGAATCGCCATGGTGTTCACCGGCGTGCGTCATTTCAGGCACTGACGACTTTCGACTCCCGACTTCTCAACGAAGTCACGGTCAGTCAAGCGCGCGGGAGTCGGGAGCGGGGAGTGTGGGGAGTGTTGATATGAATCGTTTGCACTTGCGGTACTTGATCATTTCGTTCGTCGCGACAGCAACGGTCGCGATCCTGGTTCAGCTCTTTTTGCTCTCGCTGCTGGAGAGAAACAGTGCCCTGATGGCCGGCGCAGCGCTTTCAGCCGGCTGGTGGGGCAACTTGGCCACCGCCGCCACCATCGCCATCATGGCAGGGCGCAAGGCCGCGACCGGCTTCACCGATCCGCGCATCGGCAAGGTGCTCGGCACGGCCGTCGGCCTATGGGTGGGCGTCGGCGCGATCATGGGGTTGGTTGTCTCCACGCTCGTCCTCGGCGGCCAGGTGCCGGGGGCGGATGTCCGGCCTGGGCTGATCCTCATCTTCGGCCTGGTCAGCCTGGGCATCAGCCTGATCGCCGCCACGATCGCCGGGCGCGAAACTGCCCACCCGCCCGAAGCAGAAGAAGAGGCCTGATGGCGAAGCGCAGGGACGTCGGCGCGTGGGGCGAGGCCATCGCAGCCAGGCATCTCACCGAACGCGGCTACGTCTTGCGCGAACGCAATTGGCGGCACGGCCACGGCGAGTTGGACATCGTGGCCGAGCGCGGCGATACGATCGTCTTCGTCGAAGTGCGCACTCGGCGCAGCGACGCTTACGGCCGGCCGCAGGAGACGATCTCCCCGCGCAAGCGCGCCAAGCTCATCGCCACCGCTCAGGCATACCTGGATGCGCACGGCCTGCAGGACGCCCAGTGGCAGATTGACGTGATCGCCATCGAACTGGATGCGCGCAACACCGCCTCACAGCTCGAACACATCGAGTGCGCCATCGAGGGTTAGAGAGCGCACGGGAATTTTCAACGATCTGCGCTACGCAATGCTCATGGCAACTCGCGCAGTTCCGGCGGCCGGCGCCACCGCCGCAGTTCGTTGCCCTGTGCGTCATACAAGATGAACGTGGGCGTAAACTCGAAGCCGACCTGAGCGGCGAATTCGCGCGTGCCGGGGTTGGCCATGTCGAGCAACAGCACCTGGCCGGTCTTCCATTCCTCTTCGATCCGGCGCACGGCCGGACGCGCGCTGATACACGCGCCTCAGTAGTTGGAGTAGAACTCGACGAGCGTCGGCCGGCCCGCGGTTTGGATCGCCGTGCGGATGTCGTCGGCCGTGTCGAGCTTCACCGTCGTCGTCTGTGGCACGCGACTGATCAGTGCATAGGCGACGATGCCGACAAGCACCGCGCCCCATGCTGCCCAAAAGACCGGCCTGGCCCGCCGGCGAATCAACACTACTGCCACAGCCGCCAGGACGATCGCCGGCAACACGAAGAACGAATACTGGTTGAGGATCTGAACGATCGTCATCTCAATCTCCAATCTCTGGTCGCTAGTCGCTGGTCGCTAGTTTGTCAGTGATCACTCCCCACTCCCCACTTACCACTTACCAATTACCAACTGACTAACCGCCCAAATCCACCACCACCCGCCCGCGTATTCTGCCTTGTAAGATCGCATCAATCATTGGGCTGAGCCCGTCGAGCGTGACGGTCTGTGCGATGGCCTCGAACGCCGCCGGCGATGGCTTCCACTCGCCCGCCAAGTTGCACCACATCTGCGCCCGCAACGGCATCGGCGTCTCGGCAGAGTCCACGCCCTGCAGGGTTACGCCGCGCAGGATGAACGGATACACGGTGGTATGCAACTCGGGCGATGCGACGTTGCCGCAGCACGCGACGCAACCGCCGCGCTTCGTCGCCTTGATGGCCGTAGCGAGGATCTCCCCGCCGACGGTATCCACTACGCCGGCCCAGCGCTCCTTTAGCAGCGCTTTGCCGCTCGAATCACGGACGTCGTCGCGCGAAAGGATCTCCTGCGCACCAAGCTGCCGTAGCCAATCGCCCGCATCGGCCTTGCCCGTAGCTGCAACGACGCGATACCCCAGCTTGCTCAAGATGACGACGGCCAGGCAACCGACGCCGCCGCTCGCGCCGCTCACCAGCACGTCGCCTTGCTCCGGCGTCACCCCATGGCGCCGGAGTTGATGCACGCTGAGCGCCGCAGTGAAGCCGGCCGTGCCCAGCGCCATGCTCTCGCGCAAGGTCAAGCCCTCCGGTTTTCTTACCACCCACGCCGATGGCACGCGGATGTACTGGCCGAAGCCGCCCGGCGTGTTCATGCCCAAGTCGTAGCCGGTGACGATAACCTCGTCGCCGGGCTTGTAGTCCGCGCTCGCGCTTTCGACGACCTCGCCGGCAGCGTCAATGCCCGGTGTATGCGGATAGCGGCGCGTCACTCCTCGATGGCCCGTGGCCGAGAGCGCATCCTTGTAGTTCAGCGACGAGTAGCGCACACGGATCAACGCGTCGTTCGCAGGTAGATCGGCCAGCCGGCGCGTCGTCACCGACCGCTCGAATCCACCCTCGGATCGCTCGCTCACGACGAGCGCAATAAATTCTTGATCCATGCAAGAGATTGTAGTCCTCGGGCTGCACGCATCGCCCACACAAATAGTTTTTTGCAAACATTTCACGGCAAACTCATTGACATTTGCCGCGTACTAGTTCAAACTCCAAATCAGATTTTCACATGAACCCCTTATAAAAGCTCCCAAGGAGGAAAGAGTATGGACTGGCTACCCCTCATCATTGCCGCGATTATTGGCATAATTGTCGGCGCGATCTTTACCGTTATCCCTTACCGCCGGCGCGTCGAAGAGGCCGAGAGTCGCATTCGTGACCTGGACGCAAAATTCCGAAACGCCGAACGCGACCTGAGCAGCGCGCGCAGCCAAGTGCAGACGCTTCAAGCCAACATCCGCACGACCGAGGCCAGCTTGATAGACTCTCGCAGCATGGTCGCTACGCTGGAGAGCAACGTTCAAGCCCTCAGTGACGAGAAGGCCAGCCTCGAGGCCAGCGTTCAGGCGCTCAAAGAGCAGAAGGCCGCTCTCGAAGCCAGCACCCAGTCACTGACGGAGGAGAAGGCCGGCCTAGAGGCGCGCCTGAGCGAGCGTGTGACCGAGCTCGAGCAAGTGAAGTCCACCCTGGCCCAGCTCCGCAGCCAATTCGATGAAGCGACGGCCCGCGTCGCCGAGTTGACCACACAGCTCGATGGTGCGAACGCCGAACTTGCGACTTTGAAGAGCAACTACGATGCGGTCGTGGGCGTGTTGGGCAGCAAGGAGGTTGAGCTGAACTCGCTCGCTGCCGAGGTGAAGAAGTTGCACCAGGACGTAGAAGCAAGCGGCGCTGTGAAGGAAGAGCTGGAGGCCAAACTCGCCCGCACCCGCAACGATGTGGCTGCCGAACTGGCGCTCTATACCTCGACTCTCATCAAGATGAAGGAGGATTCGCTGGGCAAGGCGACAGCGTACATCAATGCGTTGAAAGCGCGCCTGAGCGAAGCCGGACTACCGGTGCCCGAAGAGAGCTGACTGCCCTGCCGGACACAGCGAAGAGGACAGTCACGCCCTCTGTACACGGAGCGAAGCTATGGACATCACCATCCTGTTACTGATTGCCGCTCTCGTCATCGGCCTCATCATCGGCTGGCTCCTCGCACGAGGTCAGGCGAGCGGAACCATCAACGAGTTAGAGTCGCGCGTACGATCGGCACAGACGGCTGCAGAGAGCGCCAAGCTTGATCTCACTAACGCGCAGTCGGAATTAGCCGTCAGGGATTCTCACATCAACACCCTCAACGCCAACATCGGCATTTTGGAGGAGAAGCTGCGACTGGCCGAACAGGGGCGGGAAGAGTTCACCGTGACCATCGCGCGGCTGCAAGATGAACTGCGCACAGCTACCACAGATCGCCCGGCCTTCGAAGCCGAGCTGCGCCAGTGCAACGCCGAGCTGGAAGAACTGCGGGCCCAACTGGCCAAAGCGCTGGCAGAAGCGGATGAGCTGCGCGCGCGCATCGCAGCCGATGAGACGGAACGTGAGATCGCTGCGCTGCGCGCCCAATTCGCAGCCGAGGCCGCCGAAGAGGAAGCGAGCCGATTCCAGAGCACGTTGACAGCACCCGTGCCCGAAGCGGAGCTACCCGAAACGGAAGTCATTGTGGACGAAACCCAGGTGCAAGCGACGCTCGCCGCTCCGGTGGAAGCCGCAGCAACTGCTGCCGTAGCCGCGCCGGCTGCCAATGAAGCGACGCAGGCAACCATCGCAGAACTCGAATCGCGCGCCGCTCAATTGCAGAATGAAGTCCTCTCCCTGCGCGACGGCCTCGCCACACTGGCCTTCGCCGGCGCCGAACTCGTCGCCATGTACGAGAAGCGCACGAAGGAGTATGAGGACCGGTTAGCGCACTTGCAGATACAGCCGACTCAGATCACCGCTGAGACCGCTGAGAAGCAGGGCATCGGCCCAGCCGGAGCGATGGGACTTGTCGCCGGCGGCGCTGCGTTGGCCGCCGGGATGCAGGAAGAGGACACACAAACTCAGGAGTTGCAATCTCAACTCGCCGCAATTAAAGCCGAACTCGATGCCGTTGTCGCCGGCAAGGCCGACCTAGAGACGCAGCTACAAGCGCGCACGGCAGAGCTGGAGGAGCTGCGGGCGAAGTACGACGCGCTTCGCGCCGACTTGGAGACAGAGACCGCCAGCAAAGCTGCACTCGCGACTCAGATAGAGGCCAAGAGCGCCGAGCTCAACGACCTCAAGCTCCGCCTTTCTGACCTCGAGGCCAACCTGGACGAGCTGCTCGGGCCGATCGAAGTGCCCGAGGGCCAGCCGGCGCCCGACCTCAACGCCAAGCTCGGCCTGCTCAAGACCCGCGTCGCCGACCTCGACCAGGCCAAGGTTGCGCTCGCCGCTCAGGTGGACGCCGGAAGCGCCGAGCTGGGCAGCTTGCGCGCCCGGCTGGCCGACCTCGAGGCCAACCTGGATGAGCTGCTCGGGCCGATCGAAGTGCCCGAGGGCCAGCCGGCACCCGATCTGAGCGCCAAGCTCGGCCTGCTCAAGACCCGCGTCGCCGACCTCGACCAGGCCAAGGTTGCGCTCGCCGCTCAGGTGGACGCTGGAAGTGCCGAACTCGGCGACCTGCGCGGCCGCCTCTCCGACGTCGAAGCCGAGATTGACACTTCGCTGCGCTCGCAGCTCGAAGTGCCGGAAGGTGAAATCCCCGGCGACTTGAAGGGCAAGCTCGCGTTGTTCACAGCTAGCCTCTATGGCCTCAAGCAAGCCCGAGAGCGCGCAGAAGCCCGGCTACAGGAAAGCGACGCCCAGCTCGCCGGCCTGAACGAGCAACTGGCCAAGTTGCAGGCCGAGCTGGATGCTGCCAATCAGGCCAAGGCCGAACTCACCGCCCAGATTGATGCCAAGACGGCTGAGCTCAACGATCTCAAGCTCAACCTGGCCGACCTCGAGGCCAACCTGGACGAGCTGCTCGGGCCGATCGAAGTGCCCGAGGGCCAGCCGGCGCCCGACCTGAGCGCCAAGCTCGGCCTGCTCAAGACCCGCGTCGCCGACCTCGACCAAACTAAGGCTACGCTCGCCGCGCGAGTGGATGCCGAGAGCGCCGAGCTGGGCAACCTGCGCGTCCAGATATCTGACATCGAGGGCGACATTGGTGCTTGGCTGCGCACGCAGCTCGAAGTGCCGGAGGGCGACATGCCGGCCGACCTAAAGGGCAAGCTCGTGCTGTTCAAGTCCGGCTTCTATGGCCTCAAGCAAGCCAAGGAGAGCGCGGAAGCTCGGCTGCAGGAGAGCGATGCGCGGCTCGCCAGCCTGAACGAGCAATTGGCCAAGTTGCAGGGCGAGCTGGAGGCCGCTGCACAGGCCAAAGCCCAACTCGAGATCAAGCTGCAGGAGAAAGACGCGGAGTTCGCGAAATTGAACGACCAGCTCGCTGCTGTCCAGGGTGAGCTAGAAGCCACTCATCGGTCCAAAGCCGATTTGGTCGCGCAGATTGATTCGCTCTCCGCTGCGAAGGCCGACCTCGAAGCTCGGCTGGATGAACTGGACAAGCGGTTGAAGCAGCTAGAAGCGCAAGAAGATAGGCGTCCAACGCTGGGCACAGCAGCGATTGCTGCCGGTGCTGCGACGTTAGGGGTGGTCGCTGCCGGCGCCGAGGGCGAAGCTCAGACCACTGCACAGGCGGACCTGGCCGCCCAACTCGAAGCTAAGGATGCACTGATCGCCGATCTGAATGCGCGGCTGGAAGCGACGAAGAACGTCCTCCAGGCGCGCGAAGCCGAATTCGGCGAGCTACAGGCCAAGCTAGAGGCATTGACCGCCGCGAACAACGAGTTGACGGCGCGCTTGGCTCAAGCGCCTGCGCCGGAAGCCGTCGGCGAAGATGAACGCGCTGCGCTTCGCACGCAACTGGCCGAGCTTCAAGACCGGCTGAACGCAGCGATCGCCGAGCGCGATGCGCTGAAGGCGGAACTCGCGGCGAAGGCGCCGGCGGTTGAGGCGGTTCCAGATGAGCGGATGACGCTCGTGCGCGAGCAAGTGAAGCAAAGCAAGGAAGTCGCGATGCGCGCCGCTGTCGAGGCCGGTGGCGAGGTGCGCACCTCGGAGTGCCCGCAAGACCTGGCCATGACCAAGGGCATCGGCTCGGTCTTCGAGCAGCGGCTATACGCTGCCGGCATCGGCACGTTCTGGGAGCTGGCCAACCTAAGCGACGACGACTTCAAGCGCATCCTCGAGCTGGACGACCGGCAATTGCTGCGCGTGGACTTCGATGCGATCCGCACCGACGCGCGGCGACTGGCGGTGGAGACGAATTCGGTCGGGCGCGTGTGGCAAGGTAACGAGCCAGACGACTTCGAGCCGATCGAGGGCATCGGGAGCGTGTATGAGCGCAGGCTGTATGAGGCCGGCATCTGCACGTATGAAGCGCTGGCCAACACGCCGATCGAACGGCTGATGGAAATCTGCCCGCCCACCAAGTTGCGCAAGCCGAACTACGCCGACTGGATCGCCCAGGCGCGCACTCTGGCGCAGAGGAAGCAACGCGGCGTGTAAGTCGTCGCAGCACGAAGGCGGTGACGAGGCGGGCGCACACCATGCCCCGCTTCGTCTTGAATGCATGGCAGCGCCCAACGCGCTCGAGCGCGTTGGGCGCTTGATTTGTCGGCTCGACGTCGGAAAGAACACAGCTTCTTCCGCGCATCAGCGCCGGTCTTCACGATAGAATAGCGCGTGCACGGCGTCGTATCGCAGCGATAATGCTGCTCAACGAAGCGATGACAGCCACTAACGTTCATCCAGCGTTGCTTGCATAAGCTGCTCGCGTTCGCGTCCGGTAAAGCAGGCGACGAACGAGCAAGGAGGTCGAAGTGTCGAACGATCGAAATGTCACGCCCCAGGTCGGGGTGTTCAAAGCGCTGATCAACCGCGTGCGGCTGGTCTGGCATTTGTTGCGCGATCCGCGTGTGCCCATCTACCTGAAAGCGCTGCCGATTGCCACGGCGCTTTACGTCGTGTCGCCTGTGGATTTCGTCCCCGACCTCGCGCCGCTGCTCGGCCAACTGGATGACCTTGGCGTGTTGCTGGTGGGCATCGAGTCGTTCATCGCGCTGTGCCCGGCGCACGTCGTCGAAGAGCACCGCGCGCAGATCGAAGGTCGCGAGTTCTACTCATCCACCAACGCCAGCCGCACCAAGAACCCAGAGACGATTGACGGCGAGTGGCGCGTGAAGTGACCTCGCGACGGCGGCAGACGTTGCGTTGCGAGTCGCAATGCAGCGTCCGGCTTCTTAACGCGTCGTGTCGCTATGCCAGAGCGACACTGCCCACACGCTCGTCGCGCTCAGCAATTCGCGCAGCTCGCGCAACCCATCGAAGGCGACACGGGCCGGATGCACCACCGCCGAGAAGGCCGGGGGCAGCACCGGCTTGCGCGGTGGCGTGATGATGATCGCAGCAATGCGCTTGTCGCTCGGTAAGCCGCCGAGCTCGCGAGCCTTCTCCACCGCGATGGTGAAATCCCCCAGCGCGTCCACCAGCCGGTGATCCTTTGCCTGTGCACCGGTCCACACACGCCCGCCGCAGATCGGTTCCAGCGCCTCGGGTGCGATAGCGCGCCCCTCCACCACTAGCCGCTTGAAGTCGTCGTAGGCGCGCGCAATCAAGCCGGCAAAGACCTCGCGCGCTTCCTCGTCCATCGGCTTGGCATCGCTGAACACCCCTGCCCGCCTGCCACGCTGCAGCGCGATGCGGTGCACGCCGAACTTCTCGAACGCCTCGCGCGTGTTCGGCTTGAGCGCGATCACCCCGATGCTGCCGGTAATCGTGAGCGGCTGGGCGACGATGTAGTTCGCCAACGCCGACACGTAGTAACCGCCAGACGCAGCCATCCCACCCATGTAAACCACGACCGGCTTCTTGGCGCGCAGCCGACGCACCTCGCGCGCGATCAGATCCGACGCCAACACAGAGCCACCACCGGAGTCCACATAGAGGATCACCGCAGCGATGTGGTCATCTGCTTCAGCGCGCCGGATGGCCTGCGCCACGCTGCTCGAGCCGGCGATCCCGTCGCTGATGGGCGGAACCGGCAGAGGCAAGCGCCGGCTGGTGCCGGGCGCAATCAACCCCTCGATCTTCACTACACCAACCGACTTCGGCGCATACTCGATGACGGGGACGAGCAGCGATTTGCGCACTTCTTCCAGGTTGACGCACGCGCGACGCGCTCGCTCGGCGGCCGCTTGTTGAGCACGACGAAGATCGTCGGCCAGGCCGGGCGCGATCTTCTCGATGCGCTGTGCCAACCGCGCGATGCGCCCATCCGCCAACGCCGACGGCTCAGGGACGAGAAAGCGCTCAAGTTCATCTTCGTAGAGCGCCGCATCGAGCAGGCCGTGCCGCACTGCCTCTTCCGCGCTCATGGGCGCGCAGTCAATCAGCTCGCGCACGCGCTCCGGGCTGAGCTTCCGGCCCTCGGCGATGCCGCGCACCAACGCGTCGAAGCGCGCGTCCAGCAGCCACTCCGCCTGCGCGCGCGAATCGGGCGAGAAGTCGTTGCGCGAGAGAATATCGCCTGCCGATTTGAAGGGCGAGACGTTCACCACATCCACGCCGACGCCCAATCGGTCGAGGGCGTCCTTGAGAAAGACGTATTCGTCGTAGAAGCCGAGCACGTTCCACTCGGCGCTGGGCGGCATGACGACCTGATCGCAGGCGCATGCTAGGTAATACTGAAAGGGGCCGAACGACTCGGCGTAGGCGATCAAGCGCTTGCCGCTGCTCCGAAAGCGAGCCAACAAGTCGCGCAGGCTCTGATAGACCGCGGGGTTAGCCACGCACTCGATCCTGAGCACGACGCCTTTCACCCGTGGATCGAGTGCCAGCCGCTCGAAGGTGCGGCGTAGCTCGCTCACGCTGAGCGGACCAGGTGGGATCGGCGCAAGCCGCGCGAGCAGCGCCGGCAGCGGCAACTCCTGACGCGCAGGCGGCAGCTCAACAATGTCGCCTTCCAGGGGAACGATGACGAAGGGTGGGAACTTGCGCCGCCCGCGCCAGCGGTTTCTGAGGTTCAAGCGCGCGCGGCGAATCGAGGAGCCCAAACCAGCCACGCGCAGATTATATTGCTCATAAGCGATCAGACCGCTCGAAGCGGTCTGACTGGAGTTTAGCCTTTTTGTGGGGTCTTATCGTTCGCGGGGGTTGACTTTCCTTCCCCATTCGCTAGAATCTGGCCTGCTGTGTGCTGAGCGCATGGCTCATCACCGACGAAAGGAGGCGTAGAAATGCTGATGGCAAACCCGATCCTGCCGGTTCGCGTGCGGAAGAGCGGCGATGCTGTGTTTGCCTTGCCACACTGCGCCTACCGCCCGTCATTTGTGATGCGCTGAGACAACCAAGCCTTCGCATTTGAATCGAGCCACAGGCGCAGTCCCCGCCTGTGGCTTTTCGCTGTACTCGACTTCGGCACCCGAACCGGTCGCGACGTCCACGGCGGGCCGGCGCACGGCGTTATCCGCATCGCTCGCCTTCACCGAGAGCCGCCTTCACGGCGGGAATCCATCGCATTTAGCAGAGTGTGTGATCCGAAATGGAATACCTGAAACGTTTACTGCCCTTCGCGCGACCTCATCGCAGGCGCATCGTCTGGGTGCTGGTCTTCACCATTGGCGCCCTCGTTACGAATTTGATGGTGCCGCAGTTGCTCGGCTTCGCGGTGGATCACGGCGTGATCGCGCTCGACCTGCAAGCGACGCTGTTCTGGTGCGCGGTGCTGGTCGGCGTGGCGGCGCTACGCAGCCTGTTCTACTACCTGCAGGGCGTGTATCAAGGCATGGTCGGCACCGACGTGGTGCGCGACCTGCGCAACGCGCTGTATCGCAAACTGCAATACCTGCCTTTTGCCTACTACACCAAGATGCCGACCGGCCAGATCATGAGCCGGATGCTGAGCGACATGGACGGCGTCGAGCAGTTCGTGGCGTTCGGCTTCACCGCCATGGTGACCGAGGTCAGCACGTTCGTCTTCACATTGATCGTGCTGCTGAGCCTGGACTGGAAGCTGACGCTGATCGCGCTCGCCCCGATGTTGCTGATGTACTTCCCGATCGTGCGCTTCCGGCTGCGGCTCGACCCGGCCTGGGACGCGGTGCGCGAGCAGATGGGCCGGCTGACCACCGTGCTGCAAGAGAACGTGAGCGGCGTGCGCGTGGTCAAAGCCTTCGGGCGCGAGCCGTATGCCATCGCGCAGTTCGCGCGCGAAAACGCCTTGAACCGGCAGAGGAACATCGAGCGTGGCTTGCTGGAGGCGCACGCCTTCCCTGCGATGGACTTCATCAGCGGCTTCTCGTTCCTGATGGTGATCTTGGTCGGCGCGTTGCAAATCGTAAACGGCGCGCTGACGCTGGGCGTGTTCACGGCCTTCACGTGGTACATCTGGTCGCTGATCTGGCCGATCCGGCTGATGGGCTGGTTCATCAGCATTTCGCGTCAGGCGGTGGCTTCGTGCAAACGGTTGTTCGAGATTCTCGATGCGCCGATCACCATCTCAGATGGCACTAACGTTCGCACGTTTGAACGTGTGCACGTTCAAACGTCGGGCCGTGTGGTGTTTGAGGAGGTGTGCTTCAGCTACCCGGACGACCCGGACACCAACGTGCTGTGTGGGCTGAACTTGACCGTGGAGCCGGGGCAGACCGTCGTCATCCTCGGTGGCACGGGCAGCGGCAAGTCGTCGGTCATTAACTTGGTGCCGCGCTTCTACGACGTGAACAGCGGGCGCGTGCTGGTGGACGGCGTGGACGTGCGCGAATACAAGCTGGCCGACCTGCGCAGCCAAATCGCCATCGTGCCGCAGGAGACCTTCCTGTTCAGCGCGACGCTGCGCGACAACATCCGCTTCGGCAAGCCGGACGCGACCGACGACGAAGTGATCGCTGCCGCGAAGGTCGCGCAGGTGCACGAGTTTGCCGAGAAGCTGCCCAAGGGCTACGACACCGTGGTCGGCGAGCGCGGCGTGGGGCTGAGCGGCGGCCAGCGGCAGCGCGTGGCGCTGGCGCGCGCCGTGCTCATGAACCCGCGCATCCTCATCCTCGACGAGGCGACCAGCGCGGTGGACACGCAGACCGAGGCGTTGATCCAGCAGGCGATGGCCGAGGTGATGAAAGGCCGCACCAGCATCGTCATCGCACAGCGGCTGAGCACGATCAAGCACGCCGACAAGATCGTGGTGCTCAAAGATGGCAAGGTGGCCGAGGAGGGGACACACGAGCAGCTCTACGCGCGGGGCGGCGAGTATCGCGCCCTCTACGACCTGCAGTTCCGCGACCAGGAGGCGCGCGCGCGGATGTGATTGCGGAAGACCTGCGGGAGATGAATCTGGACGACGAGTTGGATCGCCGACAATGGCCGGAGCGGTCAGCGAGCTTAGCGTGACCAGTTCATTCTGTCCATTCCGTTTCTGTATGCTGTCCACGAGCGACCCGGGCGAATTCACGCACCGGGTCAAAGGCGAACATCTGATATGACGATCGAGAAAGACATTCTGTTGGCCGATGCGCCGGCAATCGCCGGCCTGACTTTCCGCCGGTTCCGCGGCGAGCGCGACTTCCCAAAGATGGCCGCACTCATCCAGGCATGTGCCGACGCCGACCAGGTGGAAGACGCGACCACGCCGGAGGAGCTGGCCAACTGGTTCGCGCACATGACGAACTGCGACCCGCACAAAGACGTGCTGTTCGTCGAAGATGAAGCCGGCGAGCTGATCGCCTATTGCCAGAACTACTGGCGGCGTGAAGAGGCGACTGGTCACTACCTCTACGTTCACACGGCGCGCGTGTCGCCCAAGTGGCGGCGGCGCGGCATCGGTCGCGCGCTGTTACACTACATGCAGCGCCGCCTCCGCGAAGTCGCCGTCGAACAAGGCCACCTGGCCGACGCGCCACGCTTCTTTCACACCTGGGCGGCAGATACGGAGGTTGCTACCGAGAAGCTGTTGGTCAGCGAAGGCTATGCGCCCGTTCGCTACAGCTTCGAGATGACCCGCCCGTTGGTCGCCGGCGAAGACGATATCCCGCACTTCCCGTTGCCGGAAGGCTTCGAGGTGCGGCCCGTGCGGCCCGAACACTGGCGCGCCCTGTGGGAGGCCGACGTCGAAGCGTTCCGCGACCACTGGGGGTTCACAGAGCCGACCGAGGAGAACTACCAAGGTTGGATCAACTGGAAATGGTTCAGGCCGAAGCTGTTTCGCGTGGCGTGGGACGTCGAAAAGAACGAGATCGCCGGCGCAGTGGAGAACTTCATCAACGAGGACGAGAACGCCAAATACAACCGCAAGCGCGGCTACACCGAGGGTATCTTCGTGCGGCGGCCGTATCGCAGGCGCGGCCTGGCGCGGGCGCTCATCGCCATCAGCCTGCAGATGCTCAAAGATCTGGGCATGACCGAGGCCGCGCTGGGCGTGGACGCCGAGAACCTGACCGGCGCGCTGCGCGTGTATGAGGCATGTGGCTTTCGCGTGACGAAGCGTTACACCATCTACCGCAAGGCATTCTGATGGATGGCGCGGTAATCATCCCGGCGACCAAGCGACACCGTCGCGTGTTGCGCGCGCTGTTCGAGCTATACGCGCACGACTTCAGCCCGATGACCGGCGCAGATGTGGACGAGCACGGCGCGTTCACCGATAGCGACTTTCCACTGATTTGGTGGCGAAGCCGCGGCGACACCTTTCACCCATTCCTGCTCGCCGTGCAAGGCGTGTGGGCCGGTTTCGCCTTCGTCGGCGAGGGTAGCTACATCCGGCCCAACGAAGATCGGCACTGGCTGATGGAGGAATTCTTCATCTTGCGCAAATATCGCCGCCGCGGGCTGGGCGCCTGGTTCGCGACGCAACTGTTCGATCGCTTCCCCGGCGTGTGGGAAGTGGGCGAGATTCACGAGAACACCGACGCGCAGGCGTTCTGGCGCAAGGTCATCGGCCGATACACCGGCGGCCGGTTCGAGGAAGTGATCGTGAACAACGAACGCTGGGATGGGACGGTGCAGCGATTTCGCACTCTCGACTCCCGACTTCTGTCTCACGAAGCGTGAGTGGGAAGTCGGGAGTAGGGAGTCGAATGGAGTGACCATCATGTCAGCCGCATACGAAGCATTTGAAGAAGAACTGGATGAGGAAGTCAAGGAGCGGCCGTTCAACTACGGCTACTTCAAGCGCATGCTGCGCTATCTGAGACCGTACAAGGCGCAATTGGGCGTTGTAGGCGTGTTCGTCTTACTCGGCACGATCGCCAACCTGCTCGAGCCGGCGCTCATCGCGGTCATCATTGACCAAGGCGTCGTGAACAAAGACGTTCCGCTCATCGTTGGGCTGTTCGGCGTGTTGATGGCCTTCCGGCTGATCGCCTGGGCGGCGGGTTATGCGCGCATCCACCGCATCAACGTCATCAGCCAGAGCGTGATGCACGACATGCGCAGCGAGCTGTTCACGCACATCCAGAAGCTCAGCCTGCGTTTCTACGACAACCGGCCGGTGGGCAAGATCATGTCGCGCGTCACCGGCGACATCGGCGCGATCAACGAGCTGCTCAACGGCGGCCTGACCATGATCATCGCCGAAGGGCTGAGCCTGGTCGGCATCGTCGTCATCATGTTGGCCATCAACTGGCAACTGGCGCTGGCGTGCTTCGCGGCGCTGCCGTTCTTCTGGCTGATCTTCGGCAGCCTGCGCAGCAAGGTCGAGACGACCTGGATGAACGTGCGCAAGAGCGCCTCGAACTTGAACGCCAACCTGAACGAGAGCATCAACGGCGTGCGGGTGACGCAGGCGTTCAACCGGCAGGAGTACAACATCGCCCGCTTCGCCCGCATCAACCAGTGGAACCGCGATGCCAACGTGCGCGCCATCAAGCTGGACAACTTGATCTGGCCGTTGTTCGACCTCGTCGGCGTGATGGGCACGGCGCTGCTCGTCTACGTCGGTGCGATGCAGCTCAATAGCGGCTTGGTGACCGTCGGCGTGATCACTGCATTCATCCAGTATCTGTGGCGCTTCTGGGCGCCGATCAGCGCGCTCAGCCGGGTGTACTCGCAGGTGCTCAGCGCCATGGCCAGCGCCGAGCGCGTGTTCGAGTTCCTGGACACCGTCCCGGAGGTGCAAGATGCGCCGAACGCTCGGCCGTTGCCGCCGATTCGCGGCGAGGTGACGTTCGAGAACGTGCACTTCAAATACGAGGCGACCAGCAAGAGCGCGCTGCGCGGCGTGAACTTGCACGTGCAGCCCGGGCAGACGGTCGCCATCGTCGGGCCGACCGGCGCCGGCAAGACCACCATCATTAACCTGATCATGCGTTTTTACGATCCCACTGAAGGGCGCGTGTTGATTGACGGCTACGACCTGCGCGAGGTGACGCTGGCCTCGTTGCGCGCGCAGGTATCGCTGGTGCTGCAGGACCCGTTCATCTTCAGCGGCACGATCCGCGACAACATCCGCTACGGCAAGCTCGACGCGACGCAGGAGGAGGTCGTCGCCGCGGCGCAAGCCGTCGGGCTCGATGCATTCGTGAGCAAGCTGAAGGAGGGCTACGATTACGAAGTAGAAGAGCGCGGCGGGCGGTTGTCGCTCGGCCAACGCCAGCTCGTGTCGTTCGCCCGCGCGCTGCTGGCCGACCCGCGCATCCTAATCCTCGACGAAGCCACCTCGTCGGTGGACACGCAGACCGAACGGTTGATCCAGCAGGCGCTCAAGGTGTTGCTCAAGGGACGCACGGCGTTCGTGATCGCACACCGGCTGAGCACGGTGCGCGACGCCGACCTGATCTTGGTGATGCGCGACGGGCAGATTGCCGAGCAAGGCACGCACGATGAATTGATGGCGCGGCGTGGCCTGTACTACCGGCTGGTGACGGCGCACAAGGCGACCGGCCAGGACATGGCGCCGCTGTCGGGCAGCGGGTCGCAGGGCGCGTCGGCGCCATCGATCGGCGCGCCGCCGGCGCAGGCTACTGTGTCGGTCAACTGAGCCTCCAGGAGCGATGAGGCCTCGAGTGCGTGTGGTGTGGTGGTCAGCGACTATCTAGCTGCGCGTTCTTCGAGTAAAGGAGAAACGATCATGAAGAAAATCCCCAACCCCCATTTGCACATGCTCGCGTCGCTCGCTATGTTCACCGGTTTGATCTGCGTCGCGCTCTTCACGCTGGCTGCATCGCCAACGCCGGCGTTGGCGAAAGACGGCGCAGCGACCGCTGGTGATCACCCGTCGCAAACCGTATCGCGCACCATCACGTTGAAGAACCTGCGCGCCGGGCTAGACAAGCTGAAGAGCTACCGGGCGCGATTGGCCTGGTCATTCGACGGCAAGCTGGCCGACGGCAAACCCTATACGCTGTCGTACACAATTGTTGAATCGGTGTTCCCCGCCGACAAGCAGGGCTATCGCATCCTGACGGGAACGCAGACGCCGGAGCAGCCCGACGATCAGGCGACTTGGAACCTCGAAATGTTCGAGGTCGCCGGCGTGGCGTATATGAGCGGCACGCTCGGTGCAGAAACGGCCAAGTGCGAGCCGGTGCCCATGCTCAGCGGGCTATTCGGCGCGGGCGAACTGCTGGATCTGTCCAACGATTCTCAGTCGGTGCGCGGCGTGCGGCTGGTGAAAGCGGGCGACCGCGTCAACGGCATCCTGGCCGACCAGTACGAGTTGGACGCGAAGACCTTTCTGACGCGCGGCATCAAGTCGGCCGCGGGCAACATTTGGGTGGCGCGCGACGGCGGCTACGTCGTCAAGCTCACCCTTCAGGCGACCGGCGACAACGCGATGTTGGGCGAGGAAGCGCCGAGCGAAGACGAGAGCAAGCGTAGCCGGCCGGTCGAGGGCAAGCTTACGATGGAGTACGTCGTCCTGAGCGTCAACAAGGAGAAGCCGATCACCCTGCCGGCGGCGTGCAAGCCGCCACAGTCGGCTGCTGCCGACATCCCCATACCCAAGAGCGCTGCCAACGCCTTCACCCGCGAAGGCATGACGATGTTCCAGAGCGAAGAGAAGGCGGAAGCGCTGATCGAGTTCTACAAGAAAGAGATGCCGGCCAATGGCTGGAAGGCAGGCAAGACGCAAAGCGCCGCTGGCATCACCCAGATGGAATTCACTAAGGGCGATCGCAAAGTCAACATCTTCATCACCCCGAACCCCGTGGGCAAGGGCATGACGGTGATCATCAACGAGGAGAAGTAGCCGCGAGGAAATTCAGCCCTCCGAAGTCTTCGAGACTTCGGAGGGCTGCTAAAGATGACACTCGCACTCTTCGCGCTATACCGCGCGATATGAACCGCTTTCGCGCATATCTCAAAACGATGGCCGGCGCGAGCGAAGATGACATCGCGCTTGCACCGCTGGTCATGATGAACCCGATTGGCAAGGAATACTGCCTGGCCGGGTTGAACGCCTCATCGCCACGAGCAAAACGCGCTCCCGAAAGAGAGCAATTGCAAAAGCGTCTGTTCATCACCGTGCTGTACTGGACAAGCGAGGCGAATGCGGGCATCGAAGCGGCGCTGGCTAAGATCAGCGCAGTATGATCCGTTAGGAGTAGCGAACGGCTGTTCTGTTGCGGCCATTCAACTCTTGATAAAAGGGAGGATGCGATGAAGATCAAGCTCAGCATTTGAGGTTGCTGACATTCATAAGGAATGCGCCAGGCTGAAAGCGTTGGGCGTCGAGTTCACTATGGAACCAACCAACATGGGGATGACGACCGTGGCAGTGCTCGACGATACCAGTGGCAATCTCATTCAGATCTATCAAGTCACCGGCGCATGAGCATTCCATGGCTCACTACCCATGTGTAAGCTGATCGGGCTGTCATGGTAGTGACTTCAGATAGGCCCACAACTGCTGAAGTTCTTCATCGCTGGCTTTGCCGATCGCTCGCCAGGGCATAGCGTCAGACATTCGGCTGCCGTCGGGTCGCTGGCCGGTGCGCATGGCCGCGACGAACTCCGCTTCGCTCCAGCTTCCGGCCACGCCCGACGACGTCAGATCCGGCGCGTACAGCGCCCCAAGTTGCTGTCCGCGCAGATCCTGGCCGTGACAGGCCTGACAGTTGTGCTTCCGAACCAAGGCATCCGAACCCGCTCGTGTTGATTCGGATGGCTTGCCCACCTCGACGGATGGATTGCTACTCGCCTGGCGTTGTACCTCTCGCCGCGCCTCCATCGCCGGCAGGCCGTAGCGCACGAAGTCTGACGCGACCACCGTGGCTAGCAAGCATCCGCACAGTGCGCACGAGGCCGCTGTCAGCCCGACCGCCGCTAGAATTGCGCGTCTCACAAAACCTCCTGCGATTCACTTCGATGGTCGAATGTTTCGACTTTCGAGATACTTTACGATCGGGATAGATCAGGGTTGCGCAAGCAGTCGCCCCCCTTCCTCACAGAGAATTGCTGCGCCTGGCCAGCTGGGATGTCGGTCGCGCCATCTCTACGCGCAACGGTCATGTTCAACCAAGCCGTCGCGGATCAACTGGGCATCAACACCACCGACCTGGGCTGTCTAGACACGCTGGTTCGGAACGCTGCAAAGCCGATGACGCCCAGCAAACTGGCCGAGTTGACGGGCCTGAGCGGTGGGGCGATTACGGACGCGATTGACCGGCTGGAGCGCGCAGGGTTCGTGGTGCGAGCGAGTACGTTCGACCACCGACTGGGCCGGGTGCTCCTGCGGCTGACGCCGGTGCATACACAGTGCTGCGCCGCTCTTCGACGGCATTCAGATGGCCATGGCCAGGCTAGCCGCGTCATCTGGTTGACGACAGTGCAACCAATGCCTACAATGATGACAGATTTGTGAGGTGAATCGTGGCTGTCCTGAATATTCGCAATCTCCCTGACGATGTCTACGCGCGCCTCCGTTTGCGTGCGGCAAAGTCGGGGCGCAGCATGGAGGCCGAGGCGCGGGCAATCCTGATCGCTGCCGTACGGCCTGTTCACACGAGTCGTGATGTGGCCGATCTCCAAAACTGGGTCGTGCAGTTATACGGTGGTCGGAAGCCGCGCCGCGTCGTGGACGGCTTCATCGCCGAACGGCGGCGCGAGGCGCGCAAAGAAGCAAGTGAAGAAGGCCAGGACGGCGAAGGGACCGTTTGAAAATGATCGTTCTAGATGCTTCGGCGTTGTTGGCCTTCCTGTTTCGCGAACGAGGCCATGGGCAGGTTGCAGATGTCCTCGACGACTGTTGTATGTCCACCGTGAACTTGTCGGAAGTGATCGGCAGATTTGTGCGCGATGGGCATAGCGCCTCGGTCGTGCTGCAACGCCTGCTCGGCACACCAATCGAGTTTGTGTCGTTCACAGAAGACCAGGCCGCGCTAACGGCGCAGCTTATCCCTTCAACACGAGCGCTTGGACTGTCATTCGGTGACCGAGCTTGTCTGGCGTTGGCAATGGCGCGCGGCCTCCAGGCAATGACTGCGGATCAGGCCTGGGAGGCACTGAACATAGGCGTTGCCGTCCACGTCATTCGCTGACGCCCCCAACGATCGTCTTCACCACGCGCAGGTCTGCGTCGAGGATGACGATGTCGGCGTCGTAGCCCGGCGCGATCCGCCCCTTGCGGTCATCCAGACCAACCGCGCGCGCCGGCGTCGCCGAGCACATGCGCGACGCCTCGGCCAGCGAGCATCCGGTCGCCGCGATGATGTTGCGGAAGGCAGCGTCCATCGTCAGCGTCGAGCCGGCCAGCGCGCCGCCCTCCAGCCGCGCCACGCCCTCCCACACGAAGACGCGCTGCGCGCCGAGCGTGAACTCACCGTCGCCCAGGCCGGTCGCTTCCATCGCATCGGTGATGACCGCCAGCCGGTCGGCGCCCTTGCATTTGTGGAGGATATTCATTGCTGCGGGGTGCACGTGCACGTTGTCGCAGATCAGTTGCCCATACACGGCGTCGTTGGCCATCACCGCGCCGAGCGCCCCCGGCTCGCGATGATGTAGGCCGCGCATGGCGTTGAAGGTATGCGTGGCTTGATTCGCGCCGGCAGCGAACGCCGCCTGCGCTTGGTCATACGTCGCATCGGTGTGGCCGATGGCGACCGCGACGCCGAAGCGCTGCGCGTCCTCGATCAGGCGCATCGCGCCGTCCACCTCCGGCGCGACGGTGATCAGCTTGACCGCGCCGCTCTCCAACCAGGGGCGGTATTCGTGTGGATTCGCCGGGCGCATGAATTCGGCCGGCTGCGCGCCGCACTGCTTGGGATTGATGAAGGGGCCTTCGAGATGCACGCCCAGGACGCGCGCTGCGTCCGGCGCGGGCGGCTGCACCATCGCCTGCTTCACGTTCTCGATCGCGGCTTCGATGTGTTCGCGCGGGGCGGTCATGGTCGTCGGCAAAAAGCCGGTGACGCCGTGCGCGGCGAAGAAGCGCGCCATGGCCAGCAGCGCTTCGGGCGTGGCGTCCATCGTATCGGCGTCCACCGCGCCATGCACGTGAATGTCAATGAAGCCGGGCAGCACGATGTGTGCGCGCGCGTCAATCACCGTCGCATCGGCCGGCGCGTCCAGGTGCGCCGCGATCGCGCGAATCACGCCGTCCTCGATCAGCACACGCCGGTGGCGCTCGATCCGGTCGTGCAGCGCCAGCGTGCCGCAGTCAATCAGCATGCGCATCGGTTAGAATCATACGCGTGAGAAGGCAAGACCGCGAGCGCAATCGCAAGATCATCTCCATCGTCGGCCTGCTCATCGTCGCTGCCGTGATCGTCAGCATGGTCGCCTCCGCAGTGTTCGTCCCGCCCCGTTGACCAATCTCTAATCTCTGATTTCTGATTTCTGATCTCTGACCTCTGACTTCTGACCCAAAATGTCCACCCGAGCCATCATCCACACCGACGCTGCACCCAAAGCCATCGGCCCATACTCGCAAGCTATCGTCGCCGGCGGACTAGTGTTCTGCTCCGGCCAGATACCGATTGACCCGGCCACCGGCGAACTGGTAGCCGGCGGCGTTGAGGAACAAACGCATCGTGTCTTGACTAACTTGAAGGCCGTCTTAGAAGCGGCCGGCTCCAGCCTCGACCGCGTGCTAAAGACTACGGTCTTCCTGCAGAACATGGGCGACTTCGCTGCGATGAACGCCGTCTATGCGACCTACTTCTCGAATGACCCACCGGCGCGTTCGACGGTCGAGGTCGCCAAGTTACCGAGGAACGCACTGGTGGAGATCGAGTGCATCGCTCTGGTATGAAACGCAACGCGCGAAGGCGGGCCGCTGGCTCGCCTTCTTCGTATCGCAAGCTATGACGATTCGAGAAGCGCTCACGTTCGACGATGTGTTGCTGAC